>CANMDH010000003.1 GCA_947496555.1 uncultured Aquimarina sp.
CAATACATCAACAGATTTGTATTCAACAGAAACATCAACAATATTAAAATTAGCATTGTTTAAAATGCACAACGGGTGATTAATTCTTTTTTTATATAAAGCCTTCGCAGGTAAAATTAAAAGAGAAAACAATTCTGATCTTTATGTTTTTCTTAATATTGGTTACCTAATTTTTTAATCGAATCTTTACATTATATTGCTTAAGAACTTCAAGGTGTGATTCCATTTCAAACTCTGATGCTTTAAAACGATCACGCCTTACTCTTGCATCTTCTTTACGAATACTACTTCTTACAAATCTACGTATGGCAGTTTTGTTTTCTAATATTAACCCTGGTATCGGTATACTTTTGCCTTCTTGGTTTTTGGCAACCATCGTAAAATAACTGGAGTTGCAATGTTTTACAGTACCTGTTTGTATGTTTTCGGCTTCAATACGTACACCTACTACCATAGAAGTTGTCCCCACATGATTTACCGAGGCTTTCAAGGTTACTAGCTCTCCAACTTCAATTGGATTTAAGAAATCAACTTTATCTACGCTTGCAGTAACACAATATGCTTCAGAATGTTTAGAAGCACATGCAAATGCAATTTGGTCCATTAAGGATAAGATATAACCACCGTGTATCTTTCCGCTAAAATTGGAATGTGAGGGGAGCATCAATTGAGAGATGGTTATCCTTGATTCTCTATTGGTTTTGTATTTTTTTTGACTCATGCTATTTATTTCTGAAATGTGGAGATTCTTCTTCTGAAGCGTCGATAATAAAATATTTTGTATCTCCCAACCATGATATTTTGGCAAAACGTTCTTTATATTTTAGTTTAACGTATTTTCCCTGAAACTTTTCAAGTTTTTTGATAATGCTTTTTTCTTTATCTTCCACAGAAAAACTGAATATTTGAGCTCCTGAAATCCCCTGGCTTATTTCACCTTCCCAGGTTTTAATGATCACTCCCTTATTACTGAATTTTATGAGTTCACCACTACGTGATCCCTCACTGTAGGTTGCATAATATACAAAAGCATACCATCCTGCAAACAATGCCAGAATTACTACAATGATTAGGGCTAATACTTTTTTCATGATTACAGTGCTTTATAAACATTGGTTATAAATTCATCAATTTGGTTGGGTTCTAACCACCTGGTTACCACAACTAGGTTTTGTTTTTTATCAATGACAATAAAATTTCCTCCAAAACCTGCGGCATAATATAAATGTTCGGGTAGTCCTTCCCAGTGCCTGGAACCTTTTTGATTGAGCCACCACATAAATCCATAATTGGGATTTGTTTTTGAAGGTTTTATGGCTTCTTCAATCCATTCTTTTGATATTAGTTGTTTTCCATTCCAATTTCCATTATTAAGAAATAGAAGTCCAAATCTTGCATGATCCAAAGTGTTGATAAAAAGTCCTCCTCCAGAGTGACCACCGCCACTTACCGATTGCATTTTGATACCATCTATATTCACCCAGGAATTTTCATATCCATACCATCTCCAGGTACTCGATGTACCAATTGGATCCATAATTTTTTCTTTTAGAACCTGCGGGAGTGGTTTTCTCCAAACATTCAATAAAGAATATGCTAGGACATTTACACGTATGTCATTATATTCAAAAACGGTTCCCGGTTCATTGAACTTTCTAAGTTTCCAATCATCGATACCACCTTCTCTTGGTGGGCGATCGGCCCAGTCGTATCCACCCCACAACTGACCTGACCAGTCTGATGATTGTGTCAATAGATGTCGCCATGTTATTTTTTTATTATGCGCACCATCAAAGGTGTGATCCCAGATATGTTTGTAGGTATAATCATCTACAGATGGTATTAACCCTTTATCTACAGCTAGTCCAGCCATCGTAGATAAATAGCTTTTGGTCACACTAAACGTCATGTCTACACGATCAACATCTCCCCATTTTGCAATGATATAGCCATTTTTAATAATTAAACCTGCTGGTTGATCCCGCTTTTTGGTAGGACCAAGGATTTTATGATAAGGTTCGTGCTCAAATCCTTTTACAATCGCCTGTCTTAGATCTTTGGCTCCGGAATATTCATTATTTTTGGCAAATACTACAGCTTGCTGTAGTATTTGAGTATTAATACCAAATTCTGAAGGGGGTTTTTCTTCCCAATTTCCTAGTTCTGGAAAATAGCTTTGTTGTGCAATACAAATATTTGTAAGGAGAAAGAGCGTAAAGAGAAGACCTTTTTTAGTTTTCATTTGACTATGCGTTAATTAATGTGAAAGTGTCATTCTTAAATTCAATATTCCAAAGCTTATTTTCGGTTTCAATTTTAATGTTAAAATCTGAAGAAAAAGCTTTATCACTATTTGGATACCAATCTTTTTGGTTTTTGTCGATACAAATAAATAAGCCATTTTCAGAGCCGATAGCACAAAACCTTTCAGGGCTACCACTGTATTGTGAAAGCCCAATAGTATCGGTTAAAAAATGATGTTTTTCGATTAAATCCTGGGTCGCAGTACCAATTTCAGAAATTTCAATCAGGCTATTACTGGTAAAAGTTTCATCGGAATCCTTTTTCAAGTTTTTACGAGCTATAAATTCTACAATGTTCATGTCATAATCATAAAAATACATTGCTTTAGCATTCCAGGCGGTAAAATCTATAATCTCATGGTCTTCATCTTTCAGAACGGAAACCTTGTTTTTTAACCAAGCAAGCGCTTCTGTTTCCTTATTTGAAGGGATATTAAAGGCGAAATGATAGGGAGTAAAATTTTTACTTTCAATAAAATGAAGAATGGATTCTCCAATTTTTAACCCAAATTTGCCAGCGCGTTTTCCGATCACTTCAATACCCAAAATTCTAGAATAGAAATCGAATTGTTCCTCTAAATGATTTGTGCATAAAGTAAGCTCTCTAATTCTCATTTTTTAAACCGGATAAAGTTCTTCTTATTAACAGGAAGAAACCAATTACAAAAAGTAGAGATCCCACAAATGAAAAACCTTGTAGGATATAAGTGAATGTTAAATATTTTTCACTTCCCCATACGTTGGCATATGAAATTCCTACAAGAGTGAAAATACTACATAACAACCAAATAATACTACCTAGCAACAATAATATACTATCTGCTTTGGAACCAATCTTGTATAGATAATACAGGCAAATAGCAAGAATAAAGACTTGCCCCATAGAGGTTAATAAACCCAAAAAAATAGTATAGATAACTTCGGTCAAACTTGGTTCCATAATTGGCTAAATTTCGTTGTCTTCAGTGGCTCGTTTTATAATAGCTTCTGGCAAGGATTTTTTGGCTTTGGCACCCATTTTCTTAAGTTTTTCGACACTGTTAATAAGGTTTCCACGTCCTTCTACTAACTTATTCATGGCAGCAGAATAGTCTTTTTTTGCATCGTCGATCTTTTTACCAACACCTGTGAGGTCTTTTACCAACCCTTCGAATTTATCATATAGGGCTCCAGCCTGTCGCGCAATTTCAATGGCATTGCGTTGTTGTTTTTCATTATTCCACATGGTGTCTATAGTGCGAAGAGTAGCCAAAAGGGTAGAAGGGGTGACAATCACAATGTTTTTTTCAAAAGCTTGATTGTATAACTTGTTATCCTGATTAATGGCAATGGCAAAAGCGGGTTCTATAGGCACAAAAAGTAGAACAAAATCTGGTGATTCTATATCATATAGATCTTGATAATTTTTTTCCGACAATTGATCAACATGACGTTTCAGAGAAGTAATGTGCTCCTTAAGATAGCCAGTCTTTAGATTTTCGTCATCTTCATTTACATAGCGTTCATAGGCTGTTAAGGTTACTTTAGAATCGATCACCATCTTTTTATTATCAGGTAGATAGATTACTACATCGGGTAAAACTCGCTCGCCATCTTCTTTGGTAAAACTTTGCTGAACAAAATATTCTCGGTCCTTTTCAAGTCCGGATTTTTCGAGAACACGCTCTAGTACCAATTCACCCCAGTTACCTTGCATTTTACTATCGCCTTTAAGAGCTTTGGTAAGATTAGTGGCCTCTTTACTCATTTGTTCATTTAGATCTTTGAGTCCCAGGATTTGCTGGCGAAGTGCGGCATGATAATCAATACTTTCTTTGTGTGTTTGCTCAACTTTTTTCTCAAATGTGTTGATCTTTTCATGCAGCGGAGTTAAGATGTTTTTAATATTTTCCTTATTCTGCTCGGTAAACTTATTTGATGTTGAGTCTAATATCTTGTTGGCCAGATTTTCAAACTCTTTAGTGAATTTTTCTTGTAGCCTTTCTACTTCGTCTTTTTGTTCTTTATTTTTGAGTTGAAGGTTTTCAAACTCGGCATTACGCCGCGTGAGTTCGGTATTTAAAAAATCCTTTTCCCTGCGTATTTCTTCTCTTTCTTGCGTCAATTCTGAAACTTGTTTTTCCGAACTTTTTTTAAATTCCTCAAATTGAGTATGAAGTAATGAGGCCTTTTCATTTATAGCACTTTGCTCACTTTTGTTTTTTAAAGAAGCAACATATTTACCAATAAAAAAACCAACAAGAATCGATATAGCAATTGCACCAACGGCAATAATGATCGGCGTGTATTCTGACATGAAATCTTTTGTTTATTCAAAGATAAATATAAGCAATGAGAATCATGAGACAAGTTTTGAAGAATTAAAACAGATAAAAATGATTTTCTAATTCCTAACCTTATAACGTCCTGATTTTGCATCAAAGATTATTAGGTCTTCTGGGAACAAGCCTGAAAAAGCCCTGGCTTGTACTAATTCTTTAGGACGACCAAATTCAAAACCATCATTATTCATTACAATCATTTTGTCACATAGTTGTATGGCAAAATCAATTTCATGTGTAGAAAAAAGTATTGTTTTTTTGGTTTCGAAGGCGAGACGTTTTAAGAGTTTCAAGATATAGGCCTTATGATATACATCCAAGTGGGTTGTGGGCTCGTCTAACATGATAAAAGGAGTGTCCTGGGCTATTGCCCTTGCAATTAGTACCTTTTGCAACTGTCCGTCGCTGAGCTCAAAACATCTTTTTGTGACTAAATCAGAAATATGCGTTACTTCTATAGCTTTTCGCACTTTTTCGATGTCTTCTTCGGTCATTTTACCAACCCAATTTGTATAGGGCTGCCTGCCAAGTGCTACTAGCTCTTGAACCGTAATATTTTTTGATGCTATTTGCTCCGTTAAAACTATACTTAATTTTGAAGCGAGTTCTATAGGTTTGTACGAGGTAAGTTCTTTGTCTGATAAATAAATACTTCCATGCAATGCAGGTTGTACGTAGGATAATGTACGAAGTAACGTAGATTTTCCTATCCCATTAGCTCCAACAAGACCTACTAATTCTCCTTCGTAAAGCTTTAGATTGATATCTGCCGCAACTACATTAAGTTCTTTTTTGGTATGATAACCAATAGAAAGATCTTCTGTTTTAAGAACAATATTTAGGTTTTCGGGATCGATATGTTTCGGTTTTTAGAATTTAGTGCATATCAAATATAGAAAATAGAATTTTAAGCACTTTTTCTATACTTTCTTTTCTGAAGAAATGAAAATGTAAGTCCAAAAGCACCAAGTAATAGCAAAGGGATTAAAATATTAATTATTTGCCATGAGGATTTTTCTGCAACTACTTTCTCGATATTCAGAAAGGGAACTTTGATTTCTTTACTGCGAACTTCGATGAGGCCAGAGTCATCAAGAAGATAGTTTACAGCATTTAATAAAAACTCCTTGTTGCCATATTTTAGGTTAAGGTATGGATCAAAACCTAATTCTAAGGGTTGCCCTTTTCGTATTCGGTTTTTAATTACATCTCCATCGGCAATGACAACCATTTTGGAAGCTAGGCTGGTATCTCTATGCGATTCGATTTTTACAGGTTTTATTCTGCCTTTGTACGTTGATTTGAAGTTGCCTTCTAGTAATACTGCCAGAGTTTGAGGTCCTTCGGTATAGCTATCCATATCGGGTTTCTTACGAATGATATCCAACCGAATTTCTTTGGGAACACCTTCTAGTTTGGATTTTTCTGAGCTGGTTAATAAAATGGTCTTTTTTACACCATTTTTTAGCGTGTCGATTTGGTTTGAAAACTCAAACTTTACTGATTCGATGTTTTTAACAATAGGGTGGTTGCTATTACTTTTTGTTAAGGATTCGTAAAACCAGGGGTACGGAGTAAATTGAGTTTCATTTCCTTCTCCAGATGCTAATACTAATGGGGCAGAGTATAAGTCATTTACCAAAACGGGATTAACTCGCAACCCATAAGAAAATAAAGCATCTCCCAATCTAAGGTCTTGCATCAGCGCAACCGAAGAGCCTTCAGGATTCATAAGACTATCGATTTCCATAGAGGTGGATTCTAACAGCCAAAGTGATTTTCCACCATTCATGATAAACTGATCAAGCACATATTTTTCTTTTTCCGAAAAAACCTGTGTGGGTTTGGCATTAATAATCATATCAAATTTTTGAAGCCCCTTCAATGTTTTTTGAGGATCACCGGATACAGAATCTAGTGTAAAAGCACCCACAAAGTAGTAATCCTGTATTGTTCGAATAAAATCTGCAATCTTTGCATCAGGCAACTGACCGTTACCCTTTAATACAGCGATTTTGTATTTCTTTGGGTTCAATAATTTAGTAAGACCATCTGCAAAAACGTATTCTAATTGTTGTATAGAATTGTTGACACGCTCTTCAGTGGTAGCACCCATGGTATTCTTTACCAAAGGAACTTTTACGCTTCGATCCTGAAAACTAAGAATCGCCCAAGGAACAATGGTTTCTATTTCAGTTTTACCACTCTCCTGAACACTTACTTCCATTGGAGTAAGACCAAATTGTTGCAATTGATTTATAGTTTCTACACGCAACGCTTCTTCTTCCAGGGGATTGGTGAAAATGTACTCGACATTAGAATTTAAAGAATTGAATTCTTCGAGAAGTTGCTTGATCTCAGACTGAAGACGCTTAAACTCTGATGGGAAATCACCTTTTAACAACACATCGATTACGATAGGAGCAGGGGTTTCAATGACCAAATTTTTGGTAGCTTCGGATAGCGTAAAACGTTTATCCTGTGTTAGATCAAAACGATTGTAAAAAGAGTTTCCGATAAGGTTCAGAATTACAACAGTTGCTAAAACAAGCCCTATAAATTTAATTTTTGTGCTTTTTAAACCTTTTTTAATTACAATAATGGTCAGAGTGATAAATAGAATAATAGTTCCAAGAAAATAAAATACATCCCGAGTATCAATGATACCTTGACTCATCCGCTCAAAATGTAACTGCATCCCTAGTTGTTCAAAAAAATAACCAAGATTATTATTTGCAAGTGAACTAAAACCAAAATAAGCAACAAAGCAAAGAAATAGTGCGACCAAAAAAGCTATAATTTGATTATTGGTTATAGATGAACAGAATATGCCTATCGAAGTATAAGAAGCGACTAGTAAAATAAGAGCAATGTAAGATCCCGCTGTGCTACCAATATCTAGATTACCAACGGGATTGCCCAATTGGTAGATTGTGATGATGTATAATAAACTGGGTGCCAAGGCCAGGATGATTAGTGTAAAACTTCCCAGATATTTTCCTAAAACCAATTGCCATGGTTTTATGGGTTTTGTGAGTAGTAATTCTAGTGTACCTTGTTTTTTTTCTTCGGCGATGCTCCGCATGGTTACTGCAGGAATCAAGAATAATAAAATCCATGGAGTTATCTGGAAAAAAGGAGTAAGATCTGCAAACCCGCTATCTAGGATATTGAATTGACCTTTAAACACCCATAGGAAAAGCCCATTTAGTATTAAAAATACGGCTACCACCATGTATCCCATGGCAGAAGCAAAAAAAGTATTTATCTCTTTTCGTATTAATGCGAACATATTTATTTCAGGTTTGAGGTTTTGAGTTTACACTTTGTTTATGCTCCAGGCTTCTGGTTTTTGATGAAACTTATTTTTGGTATTTGCCCAAACTCCTTTGAATAACGTAGAGTTTCGGTAGTTATTGAGATGTTCTTCAGATTCCCAATGACTATAGGTGAAAAATTGATTGGTTTGATGAATATCTCTTAATAATTCAACATGTCTACAACCTTCAAAATCTCTTATTTTATCTTTATTTTGTTCAAAAACTTCTAAAAAAGCCTCTATTTGATCTGGAACGAATCCCATTTTTACAATTCTTACAATCATTTTTTTTCTGAGTGTCAAAGCAACAAAGTTACAAAGCTGCTAAGTTTTTATTCTAAATTGTTTATTTCTTAGTTAATAATTGTCATCCCATTGAAGAATGGGATCCATTTTTAATCTTCATTCTTTCATATTTTGGATTCCAGCCTACGCCAGAATTATAGTCGTTTATTTATAATTGTGTTAAGGATAGTAAGTAGCCCTATGGCCTTGCTCAGGACAGGCTCTATCGTTTTTTTCTTGTATCCTGAGGTTCTCTAAGGATATCAATGAGAAAAAGATATAGCGAATAGCCCGATTGAAAGCCCTTTTCATTTTACGTTACACACTCACATATTTATTTTCTATTCAAAACTAATAGTTACTGTATCTCTATAATGTAATCCAAAAAGGCTCGAAGCACCTCCAACAGTTTTTGGATTACTTTTATAAATAGCCAACTCCAGGTATCCCGAAGAATTAAAAATTGCTAATTTTTTACCATCTTCTTCGCGCTTACTTTTTTCGACACCAAAATTAATAGCATCGCTGTATCGGTCATATACATTTTCAAAAACAGCTGTACGGGCGGTAATTTTAAATTTTCTTCCTTTTCCAACTTCTTCAAAAAGTTTGCGTGTGATATTAGTTATCAAATTTCCATAATTATCTATGTAAATAATACTACCAACTATTTGTTTATTGCCGACATTAACAATAGGAGTGATCCCTTTAATGGTTTTTATTTCTGAAATTGTTTTTCCTATTACTTCAAGGGTTCCTCCACGCGCAATGTGACAGGCCACTGTAACAAATACATCCATTACCGGAAAATTAGAAACTATGGCATCATGAATATTGATCTCTACAATTTTTTCGGGATTAAACTCTGAGGCAATTAAACAAATCAATCCATTATTTGCACAAATAAAATAATGATCGTCCAATTTTACAGCAATATGTTTATTTTCTGGATTAAGCTCACTATCAATACCTATGATATGAATACTTCCTTTTGGAAAACTTTTGTAGGCGTTTTGAATGATATAAGCGGCTTCAGTAATATGAAAAGGAGAGATATCATGCGATATATCAACAATTTGAGCATCGGGTAACTCTGTAAAAATTGCTCCTTTAACCGCAGACACAAAATGATCTTTGATTCCAAAATCTGTAGTTAATGTGATAATAGGCATGCACAATAATTGTTAATATCTTTTAATTGTAAGCGCTTAAAAATATGTAAATTTGTCTTGAAGTTATTAAAAGTTTTTCTTTTGGCTTCAAAATAGAAAATAATACCGTTTTGTATCATTGTTTTTAATTAATACAGTACTATAATCATACATAAATTTTGGTTTATTTTAAATTTTCTTTTTTGTTTCCCCTTGAAAAATCTAAAACAATTCCGAATACGTTCGGGACAACAAACTTAGTCAATCCAAAAAACAATTCATACTAAAATTTATATAGCTTTTGAACGAACTCATAATTGAACTTACAGAGATTAACCCGAGAGAATTTTTCGGACTTCAGAATAGCAATATTCAATTGTTAAAAAAATACTTCCCAAAATTAAAGATCGTTGCACGTGGTAGCAAAATGAAAGTCTATGGTGACGAGGACATGCTCGAAGAGTTTGATATACGGCTTAATATGCTTCTGGATCATTTTGGCAAATACAACAAACTTGATGAAAATGTAATTGAACGCGTACTTACTAGTGAAAGCAAGGCGGATTATGAAACATCGGCCGTTAGCGGAGAAACCTTATTGCATGGAGTAGGAGGCAAGCTTATTAAAGCACAGACTGCAAATCAACGTAAGTTGGTAGAGTCTTCGAATAAAAATGACATGGTTTTTGCAATTGGACCTGCCGGTACCGGAAAAACATATACCGGAGTGGCTCTTGCCGTAAAAGCACTAAAAGAAAAACAAGTAAGACGTATTATCCTAACCCGGCCTGCGGTTGAAGCTGGAGAAAATCTTGGTTTTTTACCTGGAGATCTAAAGGAAAAATTGGACCCATATATGCAGCCATTGTATGATGCCTTGCGCGATATGATCCCTAGCGAAAAATTGGATAGCTTTATCGAAAAAGGAATCATTCAGATCGCTCCGATGGCATTTATGAGAGGTAGAACCCTTGATAATGCTTTTGTAATTCTTGATGAAGCGCAGAATACTACCCATGCACAGATGAAGATGTTTTTAACACGTATGGGTAAAAATGCTAAGTTTATTATTACAGGAGATCCCGGGCAAATTGACTTACCACGAAGAGTAATTTCTGGATTAAAAGAAGCATTACTCGTGCTTAAAAATGTACAAGGAATCGGAATGATCTATCTTGATGATAAAGATGTGATTCGACATAAGCTTGTGAAAAAAGTTATTGCCGCCTATAAAGAGATCGAACACAGAAATGAATGATCTAGTTAATGAGTAAGTTAGTGTTTGAGGTTTGAGTAATTATATGGCAATAGACGCTCAAAAGCTCAGGTACTCAAAGACTCACGTACTCAAAACTCACAAACTAATTAAATGAATACAATTACAGACACAAACTATAATTTTCCTGGTCAAAAATCGGTGTATAAAGGAAAAGTGAGAGAGGTATATAACATAAATGATGAACTCTTGGTAATGATTGCTACAGATCGGTTATCTGCTTTTGATGTCGTGATGCCTAAAGGAATCCCATTCAAGGGCCAGATACTGAATCAAATTGCTACCAAAATGATGAAAGCAACTGAGGATTTGGTACCAAATTGGTTGATAGCTACTCCTGATCCTAATGTGGCCGTTGGGCATCTTTGTGAGCCGTTTAAGGTAGAAATGGTTATTCGTGGATACTTGTCTGGACATGCCGCCCGAGAATATAAAGCGGGAAAACGATTGCTTTGTGGTGTCATCATGCCTGAAGGTATGAAAGAAAATGATAAATTTCCGGCACCCATCATAACACCGTCTACCAAAGCAGATAATGGTGAACATGACGAGGATATTTCTCGTGAGGAAATCTTGACCAAGGGCATTGTTTCTGAAGAAGATTATTTGATTCTCGAAGATTATACACATAAGCTTTTTCAAAGAGGTACCGAGATAGCTGCAAAGAGAGGACTGATTCTTGTTGATACCAAGTATGAGTTTGGTAAAACAAAGGATGGTAAGATCGTTTTAATTGATGAGATCCATACGCCCGACTCTTCACGTTATTTTTATACTGAAGGATATGAAGAAAGACAACAAAAAAATGAACCGCAAAAACAGTTATCAAAAGAATTTGTAAGACAATGGTTGATCAGTAATGGTTTTCAGGGAAAAGAAGGACAAGAAATTCCGGAAATGAATAATGAGTATATCACTTCTGTTTCTGAACGATATATCGAGCTTTATGAAAATATTACGGGTGAGACTTTTGAGAAGGCTGATGTCTCTGAAGTAGAAAAAAGAATAAAGAATAATGTTATTCAGTATTTAAAAAAGTAAAAGCGCTATAAGATAATGGTATAAAAAAGAAGCGTCGATTTTTCAACGCTTCTTTTTTAGTTGTTAAGCAACCTGGTATTCCAAAAGCTGTACGTTGTCTTGCAAACGCTCTTTAACAATATTCATCATTCGCTTATTAAGGGCCGATGAATTTTTGGTGTACGTTAGGTATTCTTCAACCGTAAATTGACCTATAATCATTCCTTTAAGGCTATTTCTAAATTTCATATCCTTTTGGATCGCATTTTCAATAAAGGCTAATCTCTTTTCAAGGGATAATTCGTAAAAAGTGTTTTTTCTTTTTTTAATGTAGTTTTTAAATACTTCGATTAATAAATCTCCCTGAAGTTTTACAATAGGTCTAATAGTCTTGTTCTGAAATTGCTCATCATTTGTCATGTTTTCAGAAACTCTTGCATTCAATAACCGAGGGCGCATTGCCAACAAATTTGATTCCCTGTTTTCCATAATAAAGAAGGTTTACTAAAAATACATATTTGTTCAACTCCAATTTCAAGATGCCAATTAGAGTTTTAAACTACTTATAAACAATATAAATGTTATGGTACAATCGTTTTTCCAGAGGGTTAGCATCTAAAATTTAGAATTTGGTTTTTTGGTTGGTATTAAATTGATGATAAGTCTATACTAAAAAAGCTCCCTTTTTGAAGGAGCTTTTTTTAAATGTTTGAATTATTTGTGATTATTTACTTAGAAATTTTTGCTTCTCCAAGATTTCTAATGGAGAACCGCCTGTTTTTTCAAGATACCTGTTAAGCTTGGCTATTTGCTTACTATTAATTTTTTCATAGGCAGCTTTTGCATCGTTTAGCATGGTTTCAAACACTTCTTTATTCTCTAATTGTGAAAGAGAAGGTTTTTCAAATTGATCTGCTACTTCTGCATATAATTCGGAAAGTTTTTCTCTTAACTGAGGTTCTGCTTCATCAACATAATTATCTCCCGTAGTAACTACCAATGTTTCTTTTAGAGCATTTAATTGATCGATAACAGCAGTAGCAACTTTTTTTGAAGCAGCATCATTTTTAGAAACTTCTTCGGCCTTTTTAATGTTTTGATCAATCTTATACACCAAATATGCCAAATCTTCCATATCATCAAATAACCGTTTTGTTGTTTTTTGATGAGCAATTCTTTCTGCTTCTGTAATTAAAGAAGTTGGATCACTTTTAATTGTTATAGAACTCTCGAACTGTTTTTTTCCTTTTTTAAGTACTACCTTGTATTTTCCGGCTGCAACTCTTGGAGCAGTAAAACCTCCAAATGTAAATGTTTTACCGGCTGCCACTTTTGGACCTTTTCTCCTAAAGTTCCAGTCTACTACGTTAATTCCTTTGGCTTTCCCGGGAACAAGACTTGCTATTTCATTTCCTTGCTCATCTTGTATGGCCAGCGTCATTTTTCCAAAAGTATGTCTTTTCTTGAGGTAGTAAATTATTTTTGCATTAGACCCTGGGTTGTCACCCACAAACTGAAGCTCTGTGCTTCCTCCACCAAATCCTCCTTCTTCTTTGATAATTGATGGTTTAGTATCAAAGAAATGAACTTCTTTGGAAAGAACCTCTTGATTGATTTGTCGTAACGGAGAAATATCATCTATAATAATAACTCCTCGACCGTGAGTACCCATAACTAAATCATTGGTCTTTTTCTGTAGATCAATAAAATGCACTGCAGTTGCCGGCATGTTATTGGTGAAACGAGACCAATTTTGACCTCCATCGATTGTAATAAATAAACCAAATTCGGTACCAAGAAACAATAGGTCTTCATTAACGTAGTCTTCTTGAATGTTTCTGGCAAACCCAATAATATCATCAGTTGAAATGGATTTCCATGTGTTTCCAAAATCTGAAGTCTTATACACATAGGTATTCATATCCCCTGAGGCATGACCATCAAAAACAGCATACGCGGTACCTTTTTTATGCGAACTTGCTTCAATGTGATACACCCAGGTATTTTTTGGAAGTCCTTGTATATTGGCAACCGTATTGATCCATGTTTTACCACCGTCCTGGGTTACCTGTACATTACCATCGTCTGTTCCTACCCAGATAACTTTCTCATCTATAGGAGATTCTGCAATGGTGAAAATGGTAGTATGTGTTTCTGCTCCTGATTTATCTGTAGAGATACCCCCAGATTCTTTGTCTTGTTTTGCAGGATCATTTGTGGTAAGGTCAGGAGATATTTTTTTCCAATTATCTCCCATGTCATTACTTACATGCAAAAATTGACTACCCATATAAAACCTGTCAGGTTGGTGATCACTTACTGCCATTGGAGCGTTCCAGTTAAAACGTAGATCAGCTTCACCTTTTATAGGCAACGGTTGAATGCTTTTCGTGTAATTCTTATCCACATTGTATCTCCAAACGTTCTGAGCTCCCTGCATTTCAGAATAAATAATATTTTTTGTTGGATGTTTCAATACCCTGAAACCATCTCCAACTCCTACACGGTTCCAGTCTCGTGCTTCGATACCACCTGGAGAAGAAGAGGGACCCCACCATGATCCGTTGTCTTGCAGACCACCATAAACGTTATATGGTTCTTCATTATCTACACTAATATGATAAAATTGAGATAAAGGTAAATTATCTACCATATCCATAGTGGCACCACCGTCCCAGCTTCTATACACACCACCATCGGTTCCTACATACATTGCATCTGGATTATTGATGTCAAAAACAATGTCGTGAATATCGGCATGCATGTTTCCAAGGTTCTTGAACGTCTTTCCTCCGTCTCTTGAGATGGATCCAAATAATCCTCCTTTTACCAAGATATTGGGATTTGTTGGATGAACTACTAATCTCGAGAAGTAGAAAGGTCTTACAACCAGTCCAAAATCCCCATTAAGTAACTCCCAACTTGCTCCGGCATCGTCAGAGCGGTATAATCCTTTATCTTCTTTACTTTCTACAACTGCAAAAACTGTTTTCGGATTGGATGGGGCTATGGCAATTGCAAATCTACCAAGGTCTCCTTTTGGAAATCCATTGTGAATTTTATTCCATGTTTTACCAGCATCTGTAGATTTATATAATGCACTACTTGGACCTCCAGAATTAAAGCCCCATGCAGTTCTTCTAAATTCCCACATGGCGGCGTATAAGATGTTTGGGTCCGTGGGATCCATAATGAGATCATTTACCCCTGTTTTTTCGTTAACATAAAGTATTTTTTTCCATGTTTTACCACCGTCTATAGTTTTATATACTCCACGGTCCTCGCTGTCTCCCCATAATGCTCCAAGAACACCAACATATACTTCATTTGAGTTTTTTGGGTTGATTTCGATACTACTAATTCGTTCAGAGTTTTCAAACCCTATCTTTTTCCAGTTGGCACCTCCATCATTGGATTTGTACAGCCCGTCGCCAATAGAAACACTATTTCTGGTCCAAATCTCTCCTGTACCCACCCAAACCGTGTTGTCGGGGTCACTTGGATCTATTGCAACAACACCAATAGATTGTGCATGATCATCGAATACGGAAGCAAATGTAGCCCCTCCGTTTTCAGATTTCCATACGCCACCACCTGCAGTACCAGCGTACATTACTTTACTATTTGTTGGATGATTTTCTAGGTCAATGATCCTACCACTCATAAGGGCCGGACCTATTTGTCGAGCTTTTAAATTACCAAAGAGTTCTTTTCCTTTAAGAACTATGTTTATGTCTTGTGATTGCATGCCTAGAGAGAAAAGTATCCCAAAGACCGCGGCAAAAAGATTCCTATTCATGATTGCTTTGATTGATTTGTTGTGAATGAAAAAATCCCCAAAAAAGATTTTTGAGGATTTTAGTTTATGGTTATATGTTTATTCTTTTTTGGTTTCTACTATTTTTTCAGGAAATTCAAAAATTGCAGCATCTATTTCTGGATTAAGTTTAATTTCTTTGAAACCCATAGTTTGAAATTGATTACTTATCGTAAATGGAAAATACACTCCGTTTACTTCTTGATAATCACTAATTGAAGATTTAACTACTTGACCTTTCATAGGACCCTCATTAATTTCAGTCTCAACGATAATCGGAACAAAATTTTCTGTATCAAAATAGTAATGAGAAATATTTGGTTTTGATTCTCCGTTGATAAGAATTGGGTCTTTGGTTAGCTTTATTTTAAATGTTTCGGTACCATCTACAGTTTCTTTTCCGATAAGCTCAACTGTATATCCTTTTTCTTTATAGTTTAATAAAGGATCCGGAAAATCTTTGACTTGCTTTTTCTTATTTTCGGTAGCCTCATTATTGCTTTTTTCGGCTTCCATAGTCATTTGGTTTCTTTCCCAAGATGTTTCTCCATTAAAAGCTGACCATACCATACGGTTTCCTTGAATTTCAATTGTTACGACTTGTTTTCCGTCCTTTGTTGACAATTGCTCAAAGGGAATTTCCATTCCCTGCATCTTCATGACACCAATCATTTCAAGACCTTCTAATTTTTCCCAATTTTCTTTTCCCCCAGTGTTTTCGAAATAATTATCAATAACCTCGTCTGCGGTTTGAGCATAAAAAGAAGTGGAAATAGCCAGTATAATAGCTACCAAAATAGATTTTAAAGCATTCATTATTATATTTTTTATGATGTTATTATAAAATTAGTCAATCGAATTATATTTTTGTTACATTATTATTAATCTTTTTCCTATATCCTATGCAGTTTGGTAAAGTAGAATACCCAGAGCAAATTGATTTTAGAATGCCCGATGATCATCCCGACACTGCTAAAGTGTTGAAAAAAAGCAATACCGATAAGTTGTCGGTGTATGTTGGATGTGCCAAATGGAATAAGCAGGACTTAAAAGGATTTTACCCTCGAGGAACAAAAGATGAGTTAGAATATTACTCTAGGCAGTTTAATAGTATAGAACTTAATGCTACTTTTTATAGAATATTTCCTGAAGAACAATTTAAAAAATGGTATGATAAAACTCCAGATGATTTTAAGTTTTTTCCTAAGCTGGTACAGAACATTTCACATTTAAAAAGATTAAACGATGATGTGCAACCTTATGTTGACCAATATCTATCTTCAGCACTTCAGCTTAAAGAAAAGTTGGGAACGATATTTTTACAATTGCATGGTAATTTTGCACCGAAAAATTTTGATAGGGTTATACGATTTATCGAAAAATGGCCAAGAGAAATTAGGCTGGCTGTAGAATTCAGGCATACAGATTGGTTTAATGATGAGGTGGTTGCTAAAGAATTATATGACCTGCTTGAGAAAAATAATATTTCGAATATCATTACAGATACAGCGGGAAGGAGGGATCTGCTGCATATGCGTCTTACAAATAATGAAGCTTTTATAAGATATGTAGGGGCCAATCATAAAACAGACTATAGTAGATTGGATGATTGGGTCATAAGGTTAAAAAAATGGAAAGACCTTGGAATAAACCATATTCACTTTTTTGTTCACCAGAACATTGAAAAAGAATCTCCTTTATTATCCAGGTATTTTATTACAGAATTAAATAAGAATTTGGGCACTTCACTTAATCTTCCAAATCATTCTGCAAGCGATATGAAGCTGTTTTAGGGTATTTCACTAGTTTGGAGGTCGTTATCCTCAAAATTAAAGTGTTAAAAAACAAATTTAAGTTGCTTTTTAACGAGTATATATGTATTTTAGCGATGAAATTAATAAACAGTTTGTAAGAAAATACTGTTTTTCTCGCTAAACATTTTAATTTTGATTTGAAATAAAGATTACCCCAAAACTTAAAATTGATTATATGATTAAACTTCTACACTCTTCATTTTTACTAGTTTTTTTGTTGATTGCTAATTTAGGATATTCTCAATCAAAATGTACCCATCAACATTTTTTGGAAGGAAATGATCAAAACATTTCATTAGATGCAGAAAGTTTCTTCCATGAAACTAGTATAAAAACAAACACGAAAGTATTTTCCTACAATTTTGATATTAATGAAGCAAAACAACCATATTTATATCAAAATATGGATCATGATCATCAAGAAGAATTAGTCCTAATTGATATTATTTCTTCAGACGAGGGTACGGATTTCAATTGTTCTGGCGGATTTTGTATGAACAAACTGCATTATCATAAAAAAGGACTGACTTTAAAACGACAGTTCTTTGGATATTTTATGAGCATTACCTGTTAATAAAACTAGTTATTTTCTGATTTCATTAAGTTGTTAATTTATTCAGTTATTTTTGCAACTTAAATATGATGAGCATGACATTTTTAGAATTAGGAGTATCTAAGGATTTTGGTAAAGGTCTTAAGGAAATAGGAATTATCACTCCCACAAAAATTCAGGAACAGGCAATACCTATTTTAATTAATAATGAAACTGATTTTATTGGCAAAGCTCAGACAGGTACGGGAAAAACGGCTGCCTTCGGGATTCCCTTATTATCCAAAATAGACCCCCAAAAAACACATACACAAGCGTTGGTATTGGCACCCACTCGAGAGCTTGGCCAACAAATAGCAAAGCAATTTTTTAAGTTTACAAAATACACTGATAAGATTTTTACGGAATCTGTTTACGGTGGTGAAAAAATTGAAAAACAGATTTCAAGACTTAATAGGACAACACATGTGGTCGTGGCAACACCGGGAAGACTTATAGATCTTATTGAAAGAAAAGTCGTGGATATCTCAAAGATTGAGACTATCGTTATGGACGAGGCGGATGAGATGTTGAGTATGGGATTCAAAAAGGACTTGACCACTATTTTAAGTAAGACAAAGGGACAACGAAATATTTGGCTTTTTTCTGCAACAATACCACCATCTTTAAACGAGATTATTGATACGTATGTTAGCAAAAATGCTATACGAGTTTCTGTGGATAAAAGTGATGCGGTTAATAAAGGAATTGATCATCAATTTGTAGTAGGTGAAGAATCAGGTAAATTGGATACACTTACCTATTTTTTAAAAACTCAAAAGGGGAATAGGGGTATTGTATTTACAAGAACTAAAGTCGCCGCTAGGACACTTTCTAAGCAATTAAAGGCCAAAAATTATGAAGTTGGTCTTCTTGAAGGAGAAATGACGCAAAAGGAACGGGATAAAGTAATGAGGGCTTTTAGGAAGAAAACATTGCAGTTGTTGGTCTCTACAGATGTAGCAGCCCGAGGTATAGATGTTGCAAATCTTGCGTTTGTGGTTCATTACCAATTACCAGATCAGATAGAATATTATACCCACAGAAGTGGTAGAACTGCAAGAGCGGGCAAAACAGGGTTATCATTAGCTCTTATTCAGAAATCTGAGTTGAAGACAATAAGAGATTTAGAGAAGCAATTGGGAATACGATTTAGTCAGGTTAGGTAATTAAAAATATTATCTTTTTGATAGTCAATTCATTTGTGTAGTTCCTAAATTGTTTCTTATTTTCGAAATAACGGACAATAGTTTATCGAAGTTTACGGGTTTTGAGAAATAATTATCGAAGCCTAAATTTAAGAAGCGTTGTTTATCACCCGGCATTGCGTATGCAGTCACCGCAAATACCGGAATATTTTGAAGTAAATCAAGTTTCTTAAATCTTTGTAATAACTCACAACCATCCATTTGATTTAATCCCAAATTAATATCTACTAGGATGAGGTCAAGATTTTTCTCTTTTACAACCGCCAGAGCTTGTGAACCATTTTCTGCAATAATAACATTAGAGTCATTCTTGGATAACATTTTATCCATTACCATTGCATTTATTTTATTGTCTTCTACGTAAAGAATATTCATAGGCATTTCGGAATTATTATGGTAAATTCGGTTCCCTTTCCCATTTTGCTTTTCACCTTTATTCTTCCACCTAGTATCTCGATATATCGCTTAGATAAACTTAATCCAATACCAGTGCCTTCATATTTACGATTAATACCAATACTTTCTTGCATAAAAGGGTCGAAGACCTTTTTTAGGTTTTCTTTGTCTATGCCTATACCTGTATCGGTTACCGAAATATAAACATTATTTTTTGATTTTTTCGAGTTGATCTTAACAATTATCCTTCCATTGCTTGTGTATTTAATTGCATTGTGAATTATATTATTTACAGCAGTTCTCAAAAGATCTTCATCAATATTTATTTGTGGGCATGTATGATCAAGTTCTAAATGATATTCTAAATTCTTTGCGTCTGCCAGATGTTTATACTCTCTAAAAGAAGTTTCTATGGTATAATTGGCATCGACTTCTTTCAGGTTGAGGTTGTTTCTTATAGCTTCAAGGTCACTAAAATTTGATAGGTTATTAATAGTGTCAAGAAGTCTGTCTTTACTCTCTTCGAGGTACTCCAAAAGTTTCTTTCTTTCTTCTGGTTCTTTTTCATCAAGTAAAAGTTTACTTACGGTCATTATGCCGTTTAAGGGAGTTCTTATTTCATGGCTGAAATTGGATAATATGTTGGATTTTAAGCTATTTAATTCTTGCTCTTTTAGGTGGGATTCCTTAATGGCAATTTCTGCAAGTTTTTGTTCTGTAATATCGTGAAAACTTACCAGTACCGAATTGATTTCGTTTTCTTGATCATAAATAGGAGTATACTTGGATTCTAACCATTGCACATTTCCTTCATTTGTGGCACGTTCAATTTCTTTTTTAACCATATTTCCTTTTAAGGCTTCATTAAACTCATGTAAAAATGTGTTTTTAAAATTAAGAGGCATAACATTTATAAAAAGACAAGGGGTTTTTGAAGGATCTACATTAAAATCTCTTTTTATAATTTTGAGTGATTTCTCATCGGTCATAAGAATTTGCCCCTCTGGATCCAATAAAACTGTATAAGCAAATCCGTTATTGACAATTGCCTGTAGTCTATTTTTGCTTTCGGCAATGGTTTTTTCATTCAACCTTCTTTGATGGACATCGATCAAGTTTCCAATCATTCTTATAGTTTCATTTTTTTCGTTTTTTCTCTGGAAACCATGTACTTCGTAATATTTATAGGTTCCTTTTTTGTCACTTAATCGATAGTAATTATAGTATTGATTCCCTGGTTGTTTAAGGTTCTTCAAATGCCTTTCGAAAGCGCCTTCCACATCTTCTGGGTGGATCATTTTCCTAAATGTTTCCTCGGGCACAAAATCTTGATCTAATGGCAATCCTAGCATTTTTTTAAAATCAGCACTATAAAAAACTTCATTTTTCTCAATATGGTGGTCAAAGAGGCCAGATTGAATGCCTTTTAAAGCTAGATGCTTGGTTTCTTCATTGTACTTTAATTTTTCTATGTAGTTATGGCGATCGGTAACATCTGCAATGGTCCCGTTAACATAGATAACTTCATTTTTATAGATAACAGGTTGCGCTACTACTTTAACCCACTTTACATTACCTTTTTTTGTGATGATTTTTTCGGTGTATTCATAGGGTTTTCTGGTCTTGATGAGATTATTGAGATAACTTTCTATTCTTTTTCTGTTTTCTTTTGGGTAGAAACTTGCTCCCAATTCTCTGGTCATTTTAGTTTTTGGGTCCAAATCTTTGATAAGATAACATCCTTTGGACCAGAACATCTCATTATTTTTGGGATTATAGTACCAAGCTCCTGTTTTGGTAAGCTTTGAGATTGTCATCAAGGCTCTATGTTCTTTATACTCTTCTGTTGTGTCAATTCCTGCGGCATAAATCAAATCGTTGTGCAGCGTTAGATTAAATTTTAGTGCAAGTACTCCATGTTTTTCTGTTGCAAAGCTAAAGGATTGACTTAATATAGAATTTTGTTTGCTTAATGATGAAATCGACTGGTTCAATATTTTAACATCTTCATCTATAATATAATCGGTTATATATATTGCTTTTTTTTTATTGTCTTCTATAGGGAAAAGAACTCCACATCTATTATTGAAAGCGACAATTCTTCCATTTTTTTTTAGAATTAGAAGAAAATGTAAGGTTTTTTCGGCTAGGATTCCGAATTGTTCCGCAGTAAATGGCATAATAAAAGGTCGTTTCAGTTAGCGTAAAGGGGAATTTTCTTTTAAAGTTACAAAATGATTTGCAATCTATAATGCGGTAAACCGTAAGTATGTTATTTATTGGTTTCAGATTTGGTTTCAAAACCCTGCAATTTTATTGCGGCACTTTAGTAATTCGAAAAAATCTATTTTTCAATTTCGTTATTAGTTAAAAGTTAATAGTTATTTATATGTCTGTCGCTGATACTTGTAACCTAATAACTTTCAACAAATAACAAAAAAGCAATTTATTGCGTATCAAGACCTCTGCACTCAAAGTGCAGAGTGAATTAGTGATACTTTTAGGTCCTGGTATGGTTAAAAAATTTAACAAGCATTCAGTAATTCGGCATAATCTTTTTATACTTTGGGTATCATCATTCCCAATAGAGATTTGTATTTAGTATTGCCTTTTAGAAGTCTATGTACTCTAAATAGTTCTGTTTTTTCTAACTCAGCAATGTAAACAAGATTAATATTGAAACGTTGGGTTTATAGCTTATGTGTAACTAATGTTACTGATTAATGATTGATATCCCTTTACTTTTGGTACAAATCATTTATTCAATGTTGAAACAATACTTTCCTGTATTACAATGGCTTCCCGGTTATAAAAAATCTTATTTATCAGGTGATATTTCTGCGGGATTGACTGTTGGTATAATGCTAATCCCGCAAGGAATGGCATATGCTATGATCGCAGGTCTTCCCCCCGCATTTGGTCTATATGCTGCATTAATACCTCAAATCATTTATGCTATAATGGGTACTTCTCGTCAATTATCAGTAGGACCTGTTGCTATGGATTCTCTTCTTGTGGCTTCTGGATTAGGAGCACTTGCTCTTTCGGGTATCGAGGAATACATTACAATGGCCATTTTCTTAGCACTTTTTATGGGAAGTATTCAGCTTGTTTTGGGAATGTTCAGAATGGGATTTCTTGTAAATTTTTTATCTAAACCTGTAATTAGTGGTTTTACTTCGGCCGCGGCTATTATTATTGGATTAAGTCAATTAAAGCATTTACTAGGAACGGAAATTGAACGTAGTAATCAAGTACATATTCTTTTGCAAAACGCATTCAAAACTATAGATCAAACTAACTTGTATGTACTAACTATAGGTATAACTGCCATTATACTAATGAAAGTTATTAAGAAAATAAACAACAGAATTCCGGCGGCCTTGATAGTTGTGATTTTTGGTGTTATTGGTGTCTATGCTACTGGAGCACAAGAGCTGGGTGTTAAAATAGTAGGAGCAGTTCCAAGAGGATTACCGAGTTTTGATATTCCAAGTGTAGACTATGCTAAAGTGTCAGAACTAGTACCTATTGCTCTTACTTTGGCACTTATCGCTTTTATGGAAGCTATTTCGGTAGCTAAAGCTGTTGAAGAAAAACATTCGGATTACGAAGTAAATGCAAATCAGGAATTAATCGCACTAGGTGCTTCCAATATTATTGGCTCTCTTTTTCAGGCGTATCCTACAACTGGCGGATTTTCAAGAACAGCTGTTAATGATCAGGCAGGTGCAAAAACAGGTGTAGCCGCTATTATAAGTGCGATTATCGTAGGTCTTACCTTGTTGTTTTTAACTCCGCTGTTTTATTACTTACCAAACGCTGTGCTTGCGGCTATTATTATGGTGGCAGTTTTTGGATTAATAGATGTGAAATACCCAATTCAATTATTTAAAAACAGAAGGGACGAATTTATATTGCTTATAATCACTTTTGTAGTTACACTCACTGTAGGTATAAAAGAAGGAATATTATTGGGGGTGTTGATTTCATTGCTACTATTGGTATATAGAACTTCAAAGCCTCATATTGCTGTTTTAGGAAAAATAAAAGGTACTAATTACTTTAAAAACATCAATCGGTTTAGTACAGATATTGAAATCCCGAAAAACATATTAATTATCCGTTTTGATGCACAATTATATTTTGGGAATAAGGACTTCTTCAAAAAAGAACTCCATAAACATATAGAACAGCAAGGAAATGAGCTAGAAACTATAATTCTGAATGCAGAGGCAATCAATTATATTGACAGTAGTGCGGTACATATGCTTAAGCAAACCGTTCAGGACCTAAAGAATAAAGGTGTTCAATTTTTAATAGCAGGTGCAATCGGCCCAACTAGAGATATTCTATTTAGTAGCGGATTGATTGATGTTTTAGGCAAAGAAAACCTTTTTGTAAGAACGTATGAAGCGTATGACCATTGTCATAATTCAAATGCAAAGACTCCCATCCAAAAAAAAATATCCTTACAAACAAAAAAATCGCCTTATGTAACTTAAGTAACTGTAGAAGAGAAATATCAGGGTTACTTTTATCTTATAAACCTTTAAAAATATTCGATAATGAAAATAGAACAAATTTATACAGGATGTTTAGCTCACGCAGCTTATTATATTGAAAGTAACGGTGAAGCGGCAGTTTTTGACCCATTAAGAGAAGTGCAACCTTATATGGATAGAGCACAAATAGATAATGCAGAGATCAAGTATGTTTTTGAAACACATTTTCACGCAGATTTTGTAAGTGGACATCTTGATTTGAGAAAAAAAGCAGGTGCACAAATTGTATTTGGACCTGGAGCCCAACCAGCATATGAATCAATAATTGCAGAAGATGGACAAATTTTCAAGGTTGGGGATTATAAAGTAAAAGCAATTCATACGCCCGGCCATACTATGGAAAGTACCACCTATCTTTTAATCGATGAAAATGATAAAGAGCATGGGATAATTACTGGAGATACTCTATTTATTGGAGACGTAGGTCGTCCTGATTTGGCGCAACATGTTGTATCAGATTTGACAGAGGAAAAATTGGCAGGTCATTTATATGATTCTCTTCGTAACAAGATAATGCCATTAAACGATGACCTAATCGTATATCCAAACCACGGTGCAGGATCTGCTTGTGGAAAAATGATGAGCAAGGAGACCACAGATACCTTGGGGAATCAAAAAAGATTGAACTACGCCTTACGCGCAGATATGACCAAAGAGGAATTTATTGAGGCTTTATTGACCGGACTCACTGCACCCCCGGGATATTTTCCTCAAAATGTTTTAATGAATATCAAAGGTTATGAAAGCCTGGATACGATTATGGATAGAGCCAAAAAATCTTTAAACCCCGAAGAATTTGAAATAGTGGCTAATGAGACTGGAGCACTTATGCTTGATACTCGGGATGCAGAAGATTTTGCAAAAGGATTTATACCAAATAGTATTAATATAGGACTTGAAGGAAGCTTCGCCCAATGGGTCGGTGAAATGATTCCTGATGTAAAACAAGAAATTCTTTTGATTACATACCCTGGAAAAGAAGAGGAAGCTATTACCAGATTATCAAGAGTAGGTTATGATAATGCTAATGGTTATCTAAAAGGTGGTTTTGATTCATGGAAAGAGAGTAAGAAAGAATTTGAAACTGTAAACAGAATAACATCCATAGAACTGGAGAAGGAATATAAAAAAGAAGAGTCATTGCTTATTGATGTTAGAAAGAAAAGCGAATTTGATTCAGAACATGTCATTGGTGCTATCAATATTCCCTTAAACCAAATAAATCAGCACTTAGCCCAATTTCCAAAAGAGGCTCCTTTTATATTGCATTGTGCAGGAGGATATAGAAGCATGATCGCAGCTTCCATATTAAAACAAAGAGGATGGGATGCCTTTGTGGATGTAATAGGAGGATTTGATAAGATTAAGGAAACTAATATCCCGAAATCAGAATACATCTGTCCTACGACTATGCTCTAAAAGTATAATAATATAAAAAGTACATGTAACTTAAGTTACAGGAATTCAAAAAAATGACATCATAGATTTGTTTAGTTTATTTTAAAAGTCAGATAATTATGAGTAAATATCAAGAAATCCTTATTATAGGTGGAGGGACTGCTGGAATAATGACCGCAGCACAATTACTCAAGAAAGATAAAAATCTTAAGATTGGAATAATAGAGCCCGCCAATACACACTATTATCAACCAGCATGGACATTGGTTGGTGCAGGGACATATGATTACAAAAAAACAGCTAGGCCTATGGCCGAAGTCATGCCAAATGGGGTAAATTGGATAAAGGACTATGCAATGTCATTTGATCCAGAAAATAATGTGGTTACTACAAAATCAAGTGGTGATATTGCTTATGACTATTTAGTAGTTGCTCCTGGCCTGGTCATGGAACCCTCTATGATAGAGGGTTTAGTAGAAGCCCTTGATAAAGGAGTAGTATGTAGTAATTATACAGATCCTGAACATACTTGGGAAGTGCTTAAGAATTTTAAAGGAGGTAATGCAGTGTTTACTCAGCCTACAACCCCTATTAAGTGTGGTGGTGCGCCTCAGAAAATAGCCTATCTCGCTGCTGATTATTTCAAAAAAAATGGAATAGCTAACAAAACAAATGTTGTTTTTGCAACTCCAGGTTCGGCAATTTTTGGAGTAAAACCTATTCGAGATACATTGATGAAAGTAATAGATAGGTATGGGATACATTTTAAGCCATTTTATGCGCCATTTAAGATCGATGCAGATAAGAAAATTATATACTTTAGGCATACCGCTACAAATGAAAATCAATGTGTAATAACCGAGGATAAAACATTAGGAGAAAGTTTAAGTGGTGAAGCTATTATAGAGATGCCATTTGATATGCTGCATATAGCTCCTCCTCAAGCAGCACCTAAATTTATAAGAGAATCCTCATTGGTGAATGAAGCAGGATGGCTTAATGTTGATCATCACTCACTTCAGCATAATGAATATAACAATATTTTTGGGCTTGGTGATGTGGCTGCTTTACCAACAGCAAAAACCGGAGCGGCTATTAGAAAACAGGTTCCAGTAGTAGTTGACAATATTTTAAGTTTGAAGAAACATCAAGAAACTAAAAACAAATCGTATCAAGGATATTCTTCTTGTCCATTGGTTACCGGCTATGGTAAAATGACTCTCGCAGAGTTTGATTATAAAGGCGATTTTACTCCGGACCCAAAACTAAAACGAATGCTAATATTTAACAGCGCCAAAGAACATTGGAGACTGTGGATGCTTAAAAAGTTTATGCTACCCTATTTATACTGGAACAAAATGCTCAAGGGAAAAAACGTATAACTTTATTCTCCATATTTTGTTAAAGTTGAAAAGAGATGATAATACCACATTATCATCTCTTTTAGTTGAGTAACATTTGTTACTGACTTCAAAAAAAATATGTTGTTTTTTTGTCTAAAAAATTGTTATCAATGGATTTGTTGTTTACACCTTGGCCATGGTATGTTGGCGGACCTGTTATTGCTTTAATTATGTTTTTACTTTTAATGGTAGGCAAAAATTTTGGGATGTCTTCTAACCTTAGAACATTGTGTACTATTTGTGGTGCAGGAAATAAGGCTGATTTTTTTAAGTTTGATTGGAGATCACAACGTTGGAATCTAGTGGTAGTCACCGGAGCTATTATCGGAGGCTTTTTAGCTTCTCAATTTTTATCCTTAGATATTAGTGTAAATATTAATCCTGAAACTGTAAAAGATCTGAATTCTTTGGGCTTTGAGAGTGCAGGAAAAGCATATTTACCCACAGAATTGTTTGACAATAGTGTGTTCACCGATATGAAAAACCTAGTGGTTTTAGCTATAGGTGGGCTATTGGTGGGTTTCGGTGCACGATATGCAGGGGGATGTACTTCAGGACATGCAATATCTGGACTCAGTGATTTACAGGTTCCGTCTTTAATTGCCGTAATTGGTTTTTTTATTGGTGGCTTAGTAATGATTTATTTAGTATTCCCTTTAATCTTTTAAAAAATGAGAACATTAATATATTTAGCAATAGGAATTCTTTTTGGAATTACAATGTTCAAGTCTGAGGCTGCTTCTTGGTTTCGTATATACGAAATGTTTAAGTTCGAATCCTTTCATATGTACGGTATAATAGGTTCTGCATTAGTTATTGGAATTGTTATGGTTCAGCTTATAAAGAGATTCGATATTAAGTCGTTCTATGGTGAAAAAATTGTCTTCAATCCAAAGAACAAAAGTTTTAGTCGGTATATGTATGGAGGTATTATCTTTGGATTGGGCTGGGCGTTGGCAGGTGCTTGCCCGGGTCCAATGTTTACATTGGTGGGTGCTGGCTATTTACCAATATTAGTGGTAATTGTTTTTGCCATACTGGGAACATTTTTATATGGATTATTAAAAGATAAACTGCCACACTAGGACACTTTTTCAATTGATTGTTGGAAATAAATGATCTCTATGACAACCCCAGGCGAACGAAGAAACCACAACAAGATAGCACTTGTTGTTTTATACGTTCTTTCGCAAAATAGAAAATCCACAACTTTCATTGAGGCTTTTCCTTCTAAAGAAACAGAGAATATTTTCAATGATCTCGAAAGGAGATCTGATACAAACAAAATACTTCTTTATTAAGAAGACTATTTTTTTGATTCATTCCAAAAGCTTCAAACTGCGTTTGGTTTTTTGTATTCGGAGAAAGAGGGATTTTGTTCCAACCTCCCTCTTTCAGCATTTTGCAAATGCCTAAGTCTTTAAAAAACAAAAACCACTCAAGTAAACTTGGTGGTTTTCTATTTTTCAAGCCTTGCGCTTGTTTGCGGAGAAAGAGGAACTATCTGATAGGTTTTAAGGTTTTGATTATTAAGTTATTAAAATTTGTTGTTGAATTTACGCACCGAATTACGCACCTTTTTATTTTATACTATTTAAGAGTATAAATCTCGGCAGGATTCAAACCTATTTCGGGAAATCCATTATTAACGCGTGTTATACCAAATTCTATATTTTATGTTGACGATTTGCGAACTAGAACCTACCAAAGTATCTCAATTCAGTCTTTCGCATTCATAAAATTAAGAAATTTATCTTTTAAACAAGGGATATGCCGGCTCTCTTCTTAGAAACCTATATTATCTTAATTCACGTTTTGGATAGCCTTCAGTTTAGTTTGGAAGCTTCTCATTATTCATTTTAAACCACACTTCCGAGCCACCACCGTTACCTTTTTTTGCTCGCAAAACTATAACAAATGAAATAGAATACAATTACGAAAGAATATTTCAGGAAGCAATAAAAACCTTTAAATGATTTGACCTGAAGGCTAGAATTGATAACAAGAAAAATGGGAGTACTATCCCTACAATTCTCACTGAGAATTTTTACCTTTATGGAAGATATTATATTATAAGTTCGCTGAAAACAAAAAAATAGGATGAAGTTAAAAAAAAGTAACTGTCAACGAGATTTCAGAACTAAGAAACATTTGTACAGATTTATATTCTCAAATATTTTCTGACCACTGGACTAAAAATGGTTTGAAACTATATTTGGAACAAGAGTTCGGCACTAACCGCCTGAATTCTGAATTAAAAGATAAATGCTATGAATATTACTTCATCAAAAAGGAGGGAGAAAATATTAGGTTCCTAAAAGTTAATTATAAATCATCTGATAAGTTATCAGAATTGGATAATTGTGAGTTAGAGAAAATATATATTCTATCAAAATATAGTGGGATGGGAATTGGTAAATTGGAAATGAACCAAATAATAATAAATGTTTTAAAAAAGAGGGAAAAGTTTTTTATATATATGATCGACACGAATAAAAATGCAATTGCTTTCTACGAGAAATTAGGGTTTAAATTTCACAGTAAAACTCGATTAGAAGTACCGAATTTCAGAGAAGAACAAGAGCCCAATACCCCAAACTTTGAAGCCATTGATCCAGAGCAAGTATCTCATACTATTGATCAAATCAATCAGACCCTAGTAGGAAAAGAGATTGATAAAAAGGTAAGCCCCGATAAGCTTACTGCTGATGCGGTCTATGGCAATGAAGGGAATTACACAGATTTAGAAAACAAGAATATTGAAGCCTTTGTCAAGTATAGCTACTTTCATTAAGAACAGAAAGAAGAAAAATCAGGTAGGACTAAAAACCCTTTTGCAGTAGATAAACTATAATATAACCAAGATACAAACACCTTTTACTGTTCTATGGGACAAGCTGTGGAACATATAGGAGGTTATCAAAAGAGAATAAAAAATGAATATTGACAAACCATCAGCCTATACCAATCTAAAAACTGTCAAGGATGCCCTTTAAGAGCTAGCTGTTACAAAGCAAAAAACATCAATAGATTAAAAAAGCAAGTCCAAATGAGCATAACCCCAAATAAAAAAAACCGCCTAAAATACTTTTTAGACGACCTCTTTTAATGTTTTTAAAGCTCAAGTGTATTTACTGTACTGCTTTCAATACATCAATTTTTCCATAACCATATCTATTATTCCGATCTGGATAGTACTCTCCGGCTCTTTGCATTTTTTCTAATACTTGTTCTCTAGACATATTAGGATTGGTAGCCCAAACAAGAGCGGCAATACCAGCAGTTGTAGCTGTAGCAATTGAAGAACCTCCAACTACATTTCTAACGTCAGATCTATATCCTAATACAGGCATCGTTCTATCAGAGTCATCGTCTCTTTGCATCATCACCGTAAAATCAATTTTTTTTCCATCGTGGCATATATTACAACGTTTTCCATTTTCTTTAATTCCTGTTACTGCAACAGTTTCTGTCATACTGGCTGGAAAAATTACGGCATACCAGTTTGTAAACGTCGTTGATGTTCCTCCTGCAGCAATGATCATTTTACCTTTAGAATATGCGTATTTTACGGCATCTTTTATGTTACCAACAGTCCATACCCAACCTATTGACATGGAGATTATTTTTACATCTGGATTGTCTGCTAACTCCATTAGTGCTTCACTCACAGATTTCCTTTCCTTTCTACTTTCTAATAATACATCTCCAGTCCCTCGATAAGATACCAAATTACAATTGTAAGCTACCCCAATTGGCATTGCATCGTCATTTCTAGGTCCTGCGATTGCTGCCGACATTGCAGTGCCATGACCACAATCATCAACTACAGAACCATCAAAGGTGCCAAATTTTTGAATTGTTCTTCCAGTAGAAACCCCATCGTTAAAATCACTACCTAGAAATTTTTGGCTATCTGAAATACCAGAGTCGATAATCCCCACTGTAATCCCAGTTCCTGTACTATATTGCCAAGCAGAAGGAATATTATGAATATCAAAAGTCCAGGGTATCCAACTATTTGGAGTTGTTACACGATAATCATCTGGATTAACGGTTCTTCCATCCCTAGCGCAGCCAAAGTTTTTTTGCACCTGATCATCGTTGTCTGTATTTAGAAAATAAACATAAGAACTCGGTTCCAAATAGCGTATATTATTTGTATTCTGAAGTGCTATTATAGTCTCTAGGTTTGATACTTTGACTTCGATGTACTGTAATACTTCTTGTTCGTCGGTTATAGGATTTGATTTGGTTAATGCTTCTTTAGACTTCAGAATATCTAAAATGTTTCCCTTAGTCTTACTGGATTCTGGTGATTTTCGATCAGAAAAATCTCCTTCTTTTCCATATCCTATACTTAAATATCCATTTCCATGAATTACGGCGCTCCATAATACATTGGCTGGAGCTTCCATCCACAATAGATCATTATCTTTTTTTAATTGCTGCTTTATATAAGAATTAATCTCGGCAATAGACAACAGTTTTTGAGATTCTTCTATGCTAGAATCATTAGTGATAACTTCATTTACTTCTTCTTTTGTGCACGATACAACCAGAATTAAACCAATTAGTATAAATTTAATTTTTTTCATTTTATAAGATTTATGAGTTTGTGTTATGTATTAAGTGGTTAGTTGGTTTAATTTATTTGTTTGGTTTTTTCCTCCTTTCTTTTTAAAAAATATATGATTAAAAGTTTAGTGTCACATCTAGGTTTCCTGAGTTTGACCAGTTTCCTGCAGCATCACGCACCAAACTTTTTACTTTACCGTTTCTTCTTCGTATATCTTTGGTAACGGCTGTTCCTGCGGTAATGATTTGGCTGTTTCCTGCTCTAAATTTATAGACTTTAAGGTCATCAAACTCTGCAACAGTTTTGTTGGTTCTAAGGGAGATAGAGCTTCCGTTTTTGATTGGTGAAGCATCAGTCCACTTCAATATTGATCTATTGTTCTTAAATACTTCCAACACACCATATGCCGGACTATAAGTGATTTTGTAATTGCCCCATTTATTATCCTGAGGCGCATCGCCAATAGCTCTAAAGTTTAATACATTGTTTACGGTTTCATAGATACGTACCTTGTTATCTTCACCGCTAAACCATATCAAATACGAATTACCACGTTGTGATTGGTTACTATCACTAGCCATGATATGGATTCCAAATTTACGAGGTCCAGAAGTAGACTCTACTTTGGCAGCAAACTCATATAAGTATGGCAATCCCGAATTTTGTGATAAAAATGTACTAATTTTTGTATTGTCTGAAGAAGTATTGGATTGTCTGAGATGTTTGTTATTAATAGACCAGTTGCCTGCTCCAGTAGTATATCCCGAATACAACACATTACAATTATCATTGAAGAATCCGTTACCACGGTTGGCGTACCAGTTATCCCCATATTTTTCTAGAGCTTGGTAGAACCTACGAGTAACCTCAATATTATCATTATCACTAAAGTTAGCTATAAAGTCCCCTGATTGTGTATTTCCTCCAGATGTACTAATACTGGTAGTGGGAGAAGAGATGTCTAAAGCATTATCACAAGTTATAGGTCCTATTGGTATTGATTGATCTTTTAAAAAGGATACTGTTATTTGAGAATTATTGTTGGTTCCTAACCACGCATGTGTTTCTGTTGTTAACCCTCCCAAAAAGGATTGTGATCTGGGTCCTGTTTCATATCCCGCAATAACAACAACTTTTTTGCCATTGGCACTTAACAAAAATTTTGTTCCTCGAGGAGGGCGTGTACCAGGAGCCCACATCATTGTCATAAACCACATTTCTTTTTCTGGAGTTAATTCTTGAGTCTGAATATTTCCTACAGAACCTTGACCTATCGATCCAGATTCTGCAGGAGTCCACTGTTTTTGAAATGAAGCCGAATATAATTGACCAAAAGTTTTACTAGAATCATAATTTTTGTACAGACTAAAAGATCTCTGCAAATGGCTGTTTATATTTTCGGTAACAGTATTAGCAAATAATCTTCCTCCGGAGAATTTATCTTGTGTAGTTACATAATGACTCTCTTGCACAAATTTACCTGTTGCTGGTAATTGTACTGTGCGACTCCATTGATTTAAAAAACTATGGAAAACGGTATATGTTTGTGTCTGGCATGATGCATTATTAGTGGTCTTATTAGCACCATGAACTATTGTATCTTCCTTTATTTCTTGAAGATTGATAGATTCATTGTCGGTAGTGCACGCAAAAAATAAAATGCAAATAGTTAATACAATTCTTATTTTTTTCATTTTATTGAATTTGAATTTTTTGGTATCTAACCGGCAGTCTAATTACTTTATAAACCACCAGTTGGATTTGTACATAAAAAACATTAACTCTTATTTACTGCTTAATGATTCTAGCTGTATTGATGTGATTCGCATTTTCAGTTTTTATAAAGTAAATTCCCGCAGGTATTTCTTTTATCAAATCACTGATATCAACATTTCTTTTTACTTCCTTACCCGGTTGATCATAAATTACTTTAATCAACTTGCCATTATAATCAAGTAATGATATTTTTGTTTTTGAAGGATTGGCAGCCTCATATATTAAAGTCAATTGTTTACCGCTAGTAGGGTTTGGATAAAGCATAATTTTGTTTGAAATGAAAGTGTCATTTGGAATCGCGTTACTTTGTCGAGTCAAACTGCTTATGGTTACATCTAGGTTTCCTGGGTTTGACCAGTTTCCTGCAGCATCGCGTACCAAACTTTTTACTTTACCATTTCTTCTTCGTATATCTTTGGTAACTGCTGTTCCTGCGGTAATAGTTTGTTCATTTCCTGCTCTAAATTTATAGACCTTAAGGTCATCAAACTCTACAACAGTTTTGTTGGTTCTAAGGGAGATAGAACTTCCATTTTTAATTGGTGAAGCATCGGTCCACTGCAATACTGATCTATTGTTTTTAAATACTTCCAATACACCATAAGCTGGACTATAAGTGATCTTGTAATTGCCCCATTTATTGTCCTGAGGCGCATCGCCAATAGCTCTAAAGTTTAATACATTGTTTACGGTTTCATAGATACGTACCTTGTTATCTTCACCGCTAAACCATATTAAATACGAATTACCACGTTGTGATTGGTTACTATCACTGGCTATGATATGGATTCCAAATTTACGAGGTCCGGAAGTGGATTCTACTTTGGCAGCAAACTCATATAAGTATGGCAATCCTGAATTTTGTGATAAAAATGTGCTAAGTTTTGTATTGTCTGAAGAAGTATTGGATTGTCTGAGATGTTTGTTATTAATAGACCAGTTGCCTGCTCCAGTGGTATATCCCGAATACAACACATTACAATTATCATTGAAGAATCCGTTACCACGGTTGGCGTACCAGTTATCCCCATATTTTTCTAGAGCTTGGTAGAACCTACGAGTAACCTCAACATTATCATTATCACTAAAGTTAGCTGTAAAGTCCCCTGATTGTGTATTTCCTCCAGATGCACTTATGCTTGTTGTTGGTGCAGTAGTATCTGTTGATGGAGGCGGGGGGGTGCCTCCTCCAGAGCAATTTCCCAGGCTATTTTGTAGCGCAGCAACATAAGCATCGGCGAATCGATTCCTCCATGTGTCATTTAGTAACTTGTTTTTATCCCCAGAGTCTACAAATCCAATTTCATTAAGAACACCTATAGCATTGTTACTAGTTAATACGCCAAGATGAAAGATGTATGAGGCATCTTCTACAGATCGTCTATCGCGCCATTGCCCTTTTTCTACCATTCGGTTTTGAATTTCTCTCGAGAATCTACTATTATCGGCATCTTTTGAGTTACTTCGGTTACACCAAAAAGTCTCTGTTCCGGATCCACCTCCGCCGTTACAATGAATACTAATAAAACGATCTGCTCTCCAGTTGTTGGACATTGTTCTTCTTTGTGTTAAAGAAATCCACCCGTTTCGGGTGGTTCTGGTCATTCTTACGGTCCAATTACCACAACTGTTTTGTAATTTACTTCGAAGTTTAAGCCCTACAGATAAGGCTGTTGCATGTTCTGTGTCAGTTCTGCCATCGGGATCTGTGATACCGTTGGCTGCATATCCATGTCCGGGATCAATAACTACTACTTGTGCAATACCTTCAAATGAAAATGCGATTGAAAGAACTAATAGTATAATTTGAATTTTGTGCTGAATGTATTTAAAAACTCTCATGGGTTTAGTTTTTTAGGTTAAGATCGGCTATAAATATGGTACCTGTTTTCTCATCAGAAAAGGCAATTTTCTTACCATCTGGTGATACATCTGCCCACATTTCTATAGTGTCATTTGTAGATGTTAACTGTATCTTTTTTGACGATTTCGCCGCAATATAAAAGAGTTCTGAAGCCGAAACAGTATGACCGTCTTCACTCTTATCTTCAAAAGTTACCACACCACTACTGTCGGGTAACCAGCTACTTGCTAGCCCCATACCCAGATCTTTCCTTTTATCTTTTCCATAAATTGAGTACATGTATATGTTAGCTCCTTCATGTACAATTACAAATTTTTGATTTGGTGAAATGATAGGATGATAAAACTGGCCATCTTCTTTTGTAATGATCCAGGGAGTACCATTGCTCCCCTTTTTTGCTTCAAGTTTCAAGGTTTCTTGATTGATATACACTATTAAGTTGTCAACAGATTTGACTCGAGATACCATTTTAGTATTATCGGGATGGATGTTTGTTACTATTTTTTCTTTTTTAGATGTTAGATTAATACTCTTTACTTGAAGGTCAGAAAAACTTCCTCCCTCAGGTTTTTCTCTGAATATGATATTTTTACTATCGGCGGACCAACTTGCTAAATATCCAATGCCTTGTGCACTTTTTACTTTTTCGATTTTTTTAGGGTTATCAAGACCTAGTACATAAAGGGCATCATTATGATGATCTGTAAACAATAGTTTTTTACCATTAGGAGACCATATGGGAGTGCTAAAGTCCCCTGCCGGAGTAATCGATCTTATGTTCGTTAATTTGGTCTGGGAGTAACTAATTGTACTCAGCAGATTGCATAAAACAATTAATGCAAATAGTTTGATGGTTTTCATATAGTTTGTGTTGGAGTTAATTAATTTGAATAAAGCCAAAGTATGTCTGTTGTATGAGATTGATTGGTTCTGCAACCTCATGTTAATTAGGTATACTTTATTTAAATTTTTGTAATTGTGATTGTTTCCGAAATGTTGTCGATGGTAACTTTTATAAAATAGTTTCCTTTTTGAAGCTCGGAAATAAACTGACTTAAGTTTATGTTTCTTTTATTATTTCCCTTATAGGAATCTTGTACAACTTTTAGTTTTCTACCTAGAACATCTTGAATAGAAATATGGGCCGTATTTTTCGATTTTGATTGGTACTCAATTATCAACTCTTTACCATTGGTAGGATTAGGGTAGGCGATAATAGTATTTTCTAAAGAAGTATCATCAATAAGAGCAAAATTTTGTTTTGATAAACTGCTTATGGTTACGTCTAGGTTTCCTGAGTTTGACCAGTTTCCTGCAGCATCACGCACCAAACTTTTTATTTTACCGTTTCTTCTTCGTATATCTTTGGTAACCGCTGTTCCTGCGGTAATGGTTTGGCTGTTTCCTGCTCTAAATTTATAGACCTTAAGGTCATCAAACTCTGCAACAGTTTTGTTGGTTCTAAGGGAGATAGAGCTTCCGTTTTTGATTGGTGAAGCATCGGTCCATTGCAATATTGATCTATTGTTCTTAAATACTTCCAACACACCATAAGCTGGACTAAAGGTGATTTTGTAATTGCCCCATTTATTATCCTGAGGCGCATCGCCAATAGCTCTAAAGTTTAATACATTGTTTACGGTTTCATAGATACGTACCTTGTTATCTTCACCGCTAAACCATATCAAATACGAATTACCACGTTGTGATTGGTTACTATCACTAGCCATGATATGGATTCCAAATTTACGAGGTCCGGAAGTGGATTCTACTTTGGCAGCAAACTCATATAAGTATGGCAATCCTGAATTTTGTGATAAAAATGTACTAATTTTTGTATTGTCTGAAGAAGTATTGGATTGTCTGAGGTGTTTATTATTAATAGACCAGTTACCAGCACCAATGGAATAACCAGAATATAATACATTACAATTATCATTAAAGAATCCGTTACCACGGTTAGCATACCAATTATCACCATATTTTTCTAGAGCTTGGTAGAACCTACGAGTAACCCCAACATTGTCATTATCGTTAAAGTTAGTAGTAAAGTCCCCTGATTGTGTATTTCCTCCAGATGCACTTATGCTTGTTGTTGGCGCAGTAGTATCTGTTGATGGAGGCGGTGGCGGGGTTCCAGTGGTATTATTAGATCGATAGCGATAGTCTTGTCTTGGCTCTCCTATTCCTGTAAAACGCCCTTTGGTAGAGGCATTGCCTCCTGCCGCTCTCCACTCAAAATGGATATGATCTCCTGTGGACCCTCCAGTGGTTCCTTCTTTTGCAATGATTTGCCCCCTACTTACAGATTGTCCTTGACTTACTAGTAAGGTTTTATTGTGAGCATAGTACGTTCTTGTCCCATCGCTATGACGAATAATCACCAACCTTCCATAACCACTACTTAAACTCCCACTTACTCCAGAAAAAGATACTACTCCACTTGCCGAAGCTCTTACGTTTTGATCACTTGATAAAGATGTAGCAAAGTCTACGGCAGCGTATCCGTGGTGACCACCCGGCCCAAATCGATTACATCTACCTATATTGGTATGCGAACCTACTGGCCCTGGGACACCATGTCTCGAAACACATAAATCTACTCCTGCATCCCATGGCAGGTAGTAACTTAGGTTCGAAAATTTAGTCAGATTTTTGGTTTTTTTATTTCCTTGGTTTTTCCAACTAATGATTTGAAGGTATTCTCCTTTTGCTTCAACAATGGTTTTCGATTTTTTTGTCTTTATATCATATTCTAATATTATATCTGTATTACCATGTAAAAGATTGATATGTTTATCCATTGTACTTAAAAAGTAAAGACGATCTCTGTTAGGAGAAAGTAATGGCGTCCTCATATAATTGAAAGGAATCTTTAATTTTTCAAGAGATCCAGATTTAAGATCCAGTATCCAAATTCCTTTATGCTCATCTGCGGTGTCAAGAAAAATCCCTTCAACAAATATTTTATTTGGATTTTGGGTCCAAGCTATTGGCTTAAAAGCCATGTCTTTTCTATCAACATTTCTTTTGTTTATTAGAACATTTTTCTCACTTTGTGAGGTGTTTATTTTGATTAATTTAAAAGAGCCTCCTATTTGTTCCCTCTCCAGGTAAACCCATAGGTTTGAATCAAAGGGGCTTTGTAATCCTTGAAAAAAGTCATATTCTTTGGTTACCTTTAAGTTTTGTGCAATTTGATTGGGGTAATAAGCAATGTTGTCTAAAGATGCAGGTTGATCATTAGTAATAGCTTGTTTTTTATCTTGAAATAAACTGAGTTTTTGTTCTAATGGATTGACAATAAATAGTTCTTGATTTTTCTGAATTATGAGTTCTTGAGATTGCAATACAGAAGTATAAATCAAAAGAAGTAATGCACATTTTTGTGTAAAAGTTTTCATCTGAGGTGAGTTTGTAGTTATGATTAGTTAACAGTTAAGCCGGCCTGTTTTTAAATACACGAGCTGTAGTGAAAATCTGTAAAAGGGTTTTAGTGATTTACAGAAAAGTATTTGGTTCAACTAAAAATTTAATTAGTGAACATTAAAGTGGTAAATGTTTTTTCATGAGTTTGATTTAGGTTAAATGCATCATTGTGTTAATAACTCTAAAATTACTTATACTCAATTCCAAAAAAAATAGGCACATGTCCTTATTTCTATAAAAGGTAAATAATATCGGATGAATTGCTTGATCTATTTTAAAGACAAATAGATAAATAACAGTCTCTTAAAACATCGGAATCTCAGGCGGCATGATTTCATTTTTTAACTCAATTGCATACTTTAGCAGCGCGTTACTTCCGTGCAGACCTAACTTGTTACAAATATTTTGACGATGATTTTTGATAGTTTTTATACTTTTGTAAAATTCTAACGCAATTTCTTTATTGGTTTTGCCCTGTGCAACCTGTTGAAGAATGGTAATCTCTGTTTTGGATAATTTTTCAAGGGGGTTGTATTTTTTTATTAAATCAACATCTATATCATTTTCGTACCATTTTTCTCTAAACTTTTTACTTATATATGGTTTGTTATGTATCGCTCTCCATGCAGATTTTTTCATGCTCTCAACAGTATCAGCCTTATACATTACCCATTTAATTTCAAGCTTTTTCAGAATTCTTTTAAGGTGATTGTCCAAATCAAAAGTCATGATAACTATTTTGGTGTTCTTTGCATGAGTTTTAGTAAATTCAGCTAGTTCGATACCTGAATTGTTGGAGTTTAGTGTAGCATCAATCACTATAAAATCTGGTTGAAGATTAATTATGGCTTGTCTTAATTTATTAAGATCACTTATATTATCGTGTAGTTTGAATTTTAGCTCTTCCGGAGCTTCAAGCATGGCTCTTATTCCCAATCTTTTTAGAGGATCGTCATAAGCCACAATTACATCAAATTCTCTCATGATTCAATTTGGTTAATTAGATTCGGAAAAAACTATATGCTCGAATATAGTTTTGTGAATATAGTAATATTTAACAAAAAATAATATAGAATATTTATTTCCAGGACCTTTCTATTGAGATAATTTAATAAAATCCAATGATGGCGCAATAGCAAATTTGTGAATTACCTATTTAAATCAATGAATGTATCATTTTTGTCAATAGATGTCATTTTGAAGCCAAAATTCCATTTCTAATACTCTTTTTGTCAAATCTTCCGAATATTTTAATAAACGGGTTAATTACCAATTTAAATTAGACAACCATTAATTTTGTATTGAATCAAGATTGCAATTGAAATACATTTGGTCATACTCTAATTTTAAATTTAAAACCTATGAAAACTAAAATTTTGATTGCGATTGGAGCCTTTTTATTCGCATTAAATGTACAGGCTACTTGTACAGTAACTACAGATTGTGGCAGTTGGACTTTTGAAGATGCTACCAGCATCAGTACTTCTAACACCTCAGTTAATGGGGAATATGTACTAATCGTTCGAGATCAGAATGGAGCCGTACTACTAGAATTGGAAAATTGTGGTACTAGCGTGAGCACTAGCTGTACTTCTGGAGGAGATGGAAACGAAGGTGACTTTTGTGATAGCATACCTTCTTCAGGGATTTCGAAATTGATGTTCTCGAGATATTCAATTTTATCTCTGAAACGTAGTTTTTCAAGATCTATGTAAATACGAATCAATTCCATCTCTTTATGAAGCTCGATGAATGATTCTTTAGAGTTCTCTAATATTAGTCTTATAGATTCAGAAAACTTAATGATATAGTTATAGGCTTGGTAAGTATCAGACTTTAATATATAATTTTGAACTCCATTTAAAGCATTGAAAATAAAATGAGGATTCATCTGGTTGCGTAATGCATGAAGTTCACTTTCTATCAGCTTCTGTTTGTTTTCTGCAATTAAGGCTCTGTTTCTAAGTGTATATAACCAAAATCCTATAAGTAGTAAAATTGCTATGATAACTGCAATACCTATATAAATGCTGTATTCTTTCTTTATGCTAATCTCACTTTTTGCTTTTTCCTCAGAAAGCTCTGTGATTTCCTGGTTTTTTTCATTTAACATTTTTTCAGACTCAATAGCATTTAACTGCTTAACAGTTTCTACATTAAATACACTATCTTTATATCTCACATAATTTTTATAATAAAATAATGCCTCATCAAATTTTTTCTGCTCTTGCCTTAATTCATACATAGCTTGGTTACAGACTTCTAATCCCAGCATAAATTCATTTTCTTTTGCTGATGACAGGCATTCTTGTAAAACATTTTCGGCATTTCTATATTGTTTAATTCCAATATAAGAAACTCCCAAAGTGTGCAATGTGCTTATACTATAAAATGGTTCAACTTGTAATTCATTGTATAGATCAATAGCTTCTTTAGAGTACTTTATTCCTTTATTGTATTCTTTTTTTAAGTAATAAGCGTAGGCTATATTACTTTTAGCTTGCGCTATTCTAATATCATATTTCAAAGAATCTGCTATTTTTAAAGCTTCAAGATAATAACGTAAAGCATCGTCATATTTTTTTTCATCGAGGGCGATATTACCAAGATTAAGGTTAGGCGCCAACGAAAGTCCCGGAGAGTCTTATGACCCGTCCGCAAGGACAACTTTTTCGGAGGAGTACGCGGTGGGTTTATGGAGTTTTATTCTGATTAGCAGAACGGACAAAGCCTTTGATAAAAGGGTATGTCCAGGTACTTTTCGATGGTATCGTGGAGAGTTTGCGCTCTCCAAACGCTAGCTCGTTTAAAAGTACCTGAACAAGGTCGCGAAAATTTTTTACAAAGTCAAATTTGAAGTGGAATTGTGATGCGGCTAATCTGAATGAAAACGATATTTTAGTTCCCTTCACCGACAGGTTATAGACTGGGCTTATAACCCATAGGTTCGGGTAGCTCCGAAAAAGTTGGGGATTTAAATGTTGCCGAAGCTGAACTACTGTCCCTTTATTTTTTTAATTTTATAAAAAGTAAACTAAAAAATCTAAAGCAGACAACAAAGTTGTGTATATTTCATTTGGCAAATAGTTTGTCTACGCTATCGCTACGCAAACAATTATCACCAAACAAAAACATACACTTAGTGTTGTACGCAAGCAGAAAAAAGTTAAAATGGAAAATCTATTAGTATTTCTTAAAAAGGATTTAAATATACCTACTTATCTAATTCCAGAAGTATCAAAATATTTTAGAATAGAAGAATTTTCTAAAAGCGATTTCCTTGTAAAGCAAAAATATTATTGTCAAAAAATGTCCTATATCGAAAGTGGATACTTTAGGTTTTATTCATCATCTAAAGAAAAACTTATAACACATTGGATTTTTGGGAAGGGGCAATTAGTTACAGACATTTCAAGTTTCTTTTTAAACGAGCCTGCTAAATGGAACATAGAAGCTTTAACATACACTAAAGTCTACACCATAAATAGAGACAATTATAAACTACTAAAATCTTCAGTTAATAAATGGCAATCCTTTGAAAGCGTCATGCTTATTAGATTCATGTCTGGTTTAGAAAACAGAGTTTATTCGTTTCTATCCATGTCTTCAGAGGAACGTTATAATTACCTATTCAAATCTCATCCAACTATTTTTAATGAGGTACCTTTGCATTACATTGCCTCTATGCTGGGAATGAGTGCAGAAACATTAAGCAGAATCCGTAATGCTTCAAAATCTTGATTTATGTCAAGACTGAGCATGAAATCTACATATAATTTTGTGTCTGTAATATTTAACAAAATTTTTGAATTATGAATAATGATAAGTTAAGCAATTCAGCAAAGATTGCAGACGACAACTTAAAAAAAGGAAAAGATTTAGCAAAAAAATACCGTTCTACTCAGAGCAAAGCTGCTCAAATTATACCTGAAGAAGTAACAGATAAGGATATGTCTATTATTGAAGAAGTTGGATATATCATTATACCTGATGTGCTTTCTGAGGCAGACATAAAAGCAATAAAAGAGGAAGCAGAACGACTAATTGGACCAGTTGGAAGAAATTCGTTTGAAGGAAAACTAACTCAAAGGTTGTATGCCTCTTTAGAAAAGACGAGAGCATTTGATAGATTAGTTGATCATCCAAGGATTTTAGCGATTTTAGATCGCTTATTTCAACCGAATTATTTATTATCTCAATGTCAGGTTATAAATATACTGCCTGGAGAAGTAGCTCAAGCATTACATCCTGACGATGGTTTTTATTCTGTTCCAAGACCACGTCCAGAGTTTGGTGCTGCAACAATTTGGGCAATTGATGATTTTACAGAAAAAAATGGAGCAACAAGAGTTATTCCGGGTAGCCATAAATGGACTACAGAACGTTTCCCTGAAGAAACTGATAATATTTTACCTGCGGTAATGAAAGCAGGGTCGGTTGTTTTTTATCCTGGGACATTTTGGCATGGTGGAGGTGCAAATAAGTCTGATGCTTCCAGAATGGCGATAACTTGTCAATATTGTCAGCCTTATCTTCGTCCACAAGAGAATTTTTTTCTTTCGATTTCAAAAGAAACTGTCAAAGCTGTGTCTGAGGATATAAGAAGAATGTTAGGGTACAGTATTCATCCGCCTTTTATGGGAATGACAAATGGAATGCATCCTAAAAGAATTCTGGAAGAATAAATTTATACAGAAAAGCCAGCGTACAACAATGGCTATGCGTCAAGCCTCCTAACGTCGGCCTGCGCATAGCCGAGACGTCAGACTGTGCATTAACTCTTCTATTAATTGTTTGCTTTTTAAGGAATTCTTATCTTGTATATGATCACAAATCATACATATGGAACATATATACGGTCGGGATCGCAACCAGATCCGGATGATTTCTTTAGAAGAGATGATCGAGAAAGAAAGTCTAGTTCGTATCATTGATGCTTTTGTTGATATGCTGGATTTGCAACAATTCGAATTTACTTACTTTCAATTAAACAAAGAAGGTCGTCCTCCTTTTCATCCAGCTACAATGATGAAGCTTTATCTCTATGGATATCAAAATACTATCCGGAGTTGTAGAAAATTAGAAAAAGCTTGCAAGACTAATATCGAAGTAATGTGGCTTATTAATGAACAAAGACCGCATTACAGAACCATTGCCAATTTTAGAAAAGATAATTCAAAAGCATTCAAAGTAGTGTTTCGCCACTTTGTGGCTTTACTCAAAGACTGGAAGCTTATTGATGGCAAGACCATTGCTATAGACTCTTTTAAAATACGAGCCCAGAATAGCCTAAAGAACAACTTCAATGAGCGTAAGATAAAGCGCCATATTGATTACATCGACAACAAGATAGCTGAATATGAACAGGCACTGGACGGGGAGTTTGATAGGGATACCAGAGACAAACTTGAGCATAATAAACAAAAAAAAGATACCTACCAAAAAGTGAGCAGGCAACTCAAAGAAACTAATGACGGACAACTATCTACTACCGATCCTGATGCTAGAGCGGTGGTCTTTCAACGTAATAGTGTAAAGGTAGGATACAATGTGCAAGCAGTCAGTGATGCTAAAAACAAATTACTGATCGCAGCAGATACTGGAGATGTCAACGATACTAAAGCATTAGCCGTAATGGTAGAAAAAACCCAAGAGAATCTCGGAGAGTTGGAAGAAGGTATCAAAATCAATGTGCTGGCTGATAAAGGATATCATTCTGGTAGGGAGCTTAAAAAATGTGAAGAACTTGGTGTTACAACCTATATCTCTCCAAAAGAATCTAGTTCGGGTAAAACCAATCCTGATTTTGCAATGCAAAGCTTTATCTATAATGAAGCACAAGACACTTATACCTGCCCTGCTAAACAAACTCTAAATACCAATGGAAGGTGGTATAATAAAAAACTCAACAACGGTAGACTATCTTACAAAGTAAAGCACTACAAAACTAAAGCTTGTGAAGGATGCCCTTTGAGAATAAAATGTACCACAAATAAGTTAGGAAGGGTTATTGAGAGAACAGAGTATCAAGAATATACAGATCGTAACAATGACAGGGTCAATATAAACCCCGAATATTACAGGCAAAGACAACAGATCATAGAACATCAGTTTGGAACTCTCAAAAGACAATGGCATTTTGATTATACATTGACTAGAACCAAAGGCAAAGTCCTTGGAGAAGTATATCTAGCTTTTACTTGTTATAACCTCAAAAGAATAGTGTCAATCCTGGGATTCGAAGCATTGATGAACAAGATCAAGGCTATTTTTATCCTTTTTTCATCAAAATATGCCCTCTTTAGAATCAGAATAAATCATTTTAAGCACTTTCTGACAAAAATCTTCATTCCAATACAGAATAAAAACAACTTCAATATATTTGAATAAACAAAACCGGGTTAATACACAGACTCACGTTAGCGGTAATTAAAAAAGATGCAACTACTTAAAAAAGCCATATCGGATAGAGTAGAAACAAGCGATGAACTTTTGGATATAATTGTATCTAATTTTGAGATACTTGACTTAAAGAAAGGTGATTTTTTTCTTCGTTCAGGTGCTCTATGTGATAAAATGGCTTTTATTGAATCTGGTTACTTGCGCATGTTTGATATTGTAGACGGCAAAGAGATCACACTTTGGATTGCCGGTAGTGGAAATTTTATAACATCGCTTTCAAGCTTTGTCTTCCAAACCACAAATTTTTGGAATATCCAAGCCGTAACAGATAGTAGATTGTCAGTCATCAGTCGAACCGATCATTTAAAGTTATGCAAAGAACAACAAAAGTGGCTTGAATTCGATAACTACCTGTTGGCTTATTCATTCTCTCTTTTAGAAAAGAAAATGTTCTCCCAGTTGCACACTACTGCAAAAGAGCGACTTGAAAACTTACTTGAACAACAGCCAGAGCTATTTCTGAATGTCCCCCATCAATATATAGCTTCAATGATGGGAATTGCGCCAGAGTCTTTGAGCAGGTTACGAAAAAACATTACAGATTCGATTTCCTAACATTTATCAAGAGAAATCTACTATGTAATCACGAGCTTTGTAAAAAAAACAAAGCGATTGTTTTTAGTCGAGTGACAACATTATCAAAACGAAAGTTTCTCTAAAATGGTTAAAATACCTGATACTCCTCTGATCGTTGAAGCATTATCTCTGGCAAGAGCTTCTTTGAGCGACAACTTGTTTAATCATTCCATGCGTACTTTCCACTACGGAAATGAATATGCGAGAAAATATAAAATCAACCATTCAGAAGAAGAGCTTATGCTCGTATCACTGTTTCATGATGTTGGTTTTTACAGCCCCTTTTCATTAGAAGGCAAACCGTTTCAAATTGCAAGTTCGAAGGCGCTAAAAAACTACTTGCTGAAAAACCACAATATTGAAACTGAAAGGGTTAATGCTATGATGGAAGCAATTGATTACCATTTTCAGTTTATGCCGAGGTGGGACAAAGGAGAAATTGCAGGGATACTTCAGGTTGGGACCCACATGGATGTTATTGGTAAACGTATAGGCTCAATTGAAAAATCAAAAAAAGAGCTAATCCAAAATGGATACCCAAAGAAAGGCTTTTTCAAAGAATTCAACACATGCCTTCTTAAAAGCTTTACCGGGATAGGTTCTGTACTGGGATTATTTTTCCCGAAAGCTTATTGCGGTTCTAATCACTATATCCACTAAACTAAAAACTGAAATGGAACTTTTATTGAGAATTACACTTTTCATCTGCGGAATTATAAATCTATTACCTGTTGGAATTGCATTCCTGCCCGAAAAGATTGCTTCGAGTTATGGGGTCAAGATCTTAGATAACAATATGGAGCTTTTATTGAGGCACAGGGCTGTTCTTTTTGGGATAGTGAGTTTGGTTTTGATCCATGCCGCCTTTACAACGTCAAATTATATTATAGCCACTATAATAGGATTAACAAGTATGCTTTCTTTTGTACTTTTATATTATCATATAGGAGAAATAAACAAAGAGTTAAAGACGATCATGGTTATTGATTTCATTGCTTCGTTTTTCCTATTAGCAGCATTTATTCTTTACAGAATATGGCATTCAAAATGAAGAAAATACCGCTAACAAAATGTAAGCGACTATGCTCGCTATCGATCGCACAGCGCTTACATAGTCGTTGTACGCAAGTTGACCAAAATATGACAATAATTAATTTTAATTCTCAACACCAACCCGAATTGAACAGTTTTGTTCTTGGAATTCAGAACGGAGAATTTGGACTCGGATTTAAGGTAAATGAACAATTGGACTTAATCGATACAGCGGAATTTTATAAAGGTGGTGGATTTTGGATTTCAAAATTGAACCGTGAAATAGTAGGATGTATTGGACTTCAAAAACTGAACAATGAAATTGGAATTTTAAGAAAAATGTTCGTTAAAAAAGAATTGAGAGGGTCGGACTTGAAAGTTGCTCAAAAGTTATTTGACAAATTAAAATCCGAATCCAAAAAAATCGGATTTGAAAGTATTCTTCTAGACACGCCTTCGGTTGCCAAAGCATCGCACCGTTTTTACGAAAAGAACGGGTTTTCGGAATTGGACAGGTCAAAAATCCCAACTGAATATAAGTTTCCTGACAGGAACTCTAAAATATTTCAATTAAAATTAAACGAATAAAACCTGCGTACAACACGGTATCCTATGTAAAGCCCTTTCCCAAGCCTTAGGTTAAAAATACGATATTTAAAGATTCTAATTATCTCATAGTAATGATTTTATATTGTTGGATTGTTGGCAACTCCAGTAAAGTGTTGTCAACATTTCAACGATAGTCTTTTTAGTAACTCCGCATCCTATATGTGGTATCCACCTCTGGCGAATCCACCAGCATCTCTATGATTATCATTGGCAAACAAGGCAACTTGCTATGAAATGTGATAACCTGTAAAGATTTCACCTACCGTGTTTAGTTGTCCTTTCTTGTGCCAAAAGCATTGTCGAGTTTTTAGACTTATTTTATAATTCGTTTTAATTTATAACTCCAATCTCATATGGAGTTTCTGTTCTGATAATCGCGTAGATACGGCTTAATAACTTTCTAGCTACCTTGACCAGTATTCGTTTGATATCTTTACCCTGGTGAGATCGATAATACTCTTGCATTACCGGACCAAAACGTAAGGCTTGCCAGGTCGCTTCTACTAGGTAACTCCTCATAATCCGATTCGCCCTGGGAGTCAATCCAGCTGTGAAGGTATTCTCACCACTCTGATGTATCGCTGGAATCAACCCAACATAACTGGCTAATTGCTTAAAGTTCTTAAACCTTCTTAAGTCCCCTAGCTCACAAATAATCCCACAAGCCACAATAGGGCCTACTCCGGGTACACTCCTGAGTAAATAGTAATCCTTTTTATAATGCTTACGACAATAAGCCCTCAACTTAACACTTACCGACCGTTGTTGCTTATCTACAAAATCGTAGGTCTCCAATCGAGTCTGTAAACAATAATCCATCGTTGTATAATCAAATGATAACTCTTTGAGCCAATTCCTGAACTTATGTGACCAATGGGGCTTGTCCAGTTCCTTTGGAATCTCGATTCCTAAATACAATAATTGCATCTTGATCTGGGTTTTGACCTTTCGCAATTCTTTGACCAGATCATTACGCAACTCGACAGATACAAATCTTTACTCGATTTTTTGGATCAAAAGTTCAAGGACGATATTTCAATTAAGGATATAGAAGAGGTTTCTTATTACTCTTACAAACTTACTACAGAATTAGCTCGAATAAGTGCAGATTCTGATTCATGAATCACATTAAGTTTCTTACCTAAAAGTTTTCTAAACATATCATAGAATTGTTATGCTTTATAATTCAAACATATTTGGTAGCCATAAAGTTAAACTAGGGATGTAGGTTAGTAATACAAGCATGATGATCATTATAATAAATAAAGGAATTAATGGCCTCAGCACCTGTTGAATAGTTAAATTAGCAATGCTACAGCCTATAAATAAGATTGAGCCCACGGGTGGTGTGCACAGGCCGATACATAGGTTGACAATCATAATGATTCCGAAATGAACAGGGTCTATCCCTATATCTGTTACGATGGGTAGGAAAATAGGAGTGAAGATCAATACCGCAGGAGTCATATCCATGAAAATACCTACAAATAATAAAATTAAATTTATGATCAATAAAATGACAACGGGATTATTACTTATTTGTAAAAGGGAAGAAGTAATAGTTTGAGGAATATTTTCAAAAGACATCACCCAAGACATCGCCATCGAAGTGATAATCAGCAATATTACAATAGAAGTTGTTTTAATGGTTTCCAATAATATAGAAGGAACATCTTCAAAGGTAATTTCTCTATAGATAGCTGCCAAAATAAGTGCATAAAGTACGGCAATCGCAGAAGCTTCTGTGGCCGTAAAAATTCCTGATATTATTCCACCAATCACTACAATAAGCAATAACAGGCTGGGTAAAGCTCTTAAAAATCTCTTCATAAGTTCTTTAAAACCTATTGAATCTACGGTTGGATATTTTTTTATGAAACTATAAACTCCTGCAACCAACATTAATGCAAGTCCTATTAAAATTCCAGGAACATATCCGGCGAGGAAAAGAGCTGATATAGAAACACCCCCACTGGCAAGTGAGTATATAATTAGAATATTGCTGGGCGGTATTATTAATCCGGTAGTTGAACTGGTAATGTTAACGGCTGCACTGAAAGATTTATCATATCCTTCTTTTTCCATCATAGGATTCATAAATCCTCCAATAGCAGAAGCAGCCGCAGCCGCTGATCCTGAAATAGCGCCAAACAACATACAGGCTATAATATTAACAAATGCTAAACCACCGGGTGCAGGACCTATCAAACCCTTTGCAAATTCTATAAGTCTGTTTGCAATACCACCACGGTTCATGATTTGGCCTGCTAAAATAAAAAAGGGTATGGCTAGCAATGCAAAACTGTCCAATGCAGTTGCTATACGTTGTGATAAAGTGGTGACGGTTGGTAAGAAAGGCATGGATATCAACAAAGTCAAAAGTGCAGATAACCCAATGCTAAATCCTATAGGAACTCTCAATATTAAAAAAAGGATAAAGCTAAGTAACAATACTAATATTTCAATTGAAATCATCTTGGTCTTTTTTAAGTTGAGTAGCGGTTAAGATTTCGTTTAGTGTATAATACATAATTATGAAACCGTTAACAGGAATAGAAGAATAAACTATACATAAGGGAACTTGTAAAGCGGCTGATTTTTGGTCAAGCACGTATGTTAACCAACACAACCTAAAGCCACCAATTACCATTACTGAAAATGCAAAAAAGCATATCAATAAATTGATGATCCCATTAAAGAACAAAGGGTACTTGACAAGGATTTTATTAGGAATCAGGTCAATTGATAGATGTAGCTTCTTACCTGTGGCATAAGCACTCCCAAAAAGCCCTAACCAGATTAGAGAAAAACTTGCTAATTCATCTGTAACCGTACTTGGAATATTGAAGACATATCTTGAAAAAATCTGCCAAACGACCGCTAACAACATTATTGATAATATCAGAACCAGAAACTTCTCTAAACTAGTGTCAATTATTTTTCGTATCATTTTAAGGATTTGATTGCTTTAAGGAGCCGTAAAGATTCGGGATTATCTTGAAATTTTGCATGAATCTTACTCGTTAGCAAATTAAACGGTTTTTTGTCTGGATAATTAATAGTTACACCAGCTGCCTTTATAGCAGACAGTGATGTTGCTTCAGCTTCTTTCCATAACTCCCTTTGATAAAGCGAAGACTCCTTAGCAGCCTCTTTGAGCCATTTTCTTTCCCTGGGGAGTAAGCGTTCCCAGCTTTCCTTTCCTATTAAAAGCACATCCGGAATTACCGTATGCTCATCAAAACTATAGAATTTACAAACCTCATAGTGTTTAGAAGTATAAAAACTAGGGAGATTGTTTTCTGCTCCATCCACAACTCCCTGTTGTAATGCGGTGTATAACTCCCCCCAGGATATCGGAGTAGGCGACCCTCCTAATTGTTCTACCATAGATACCGCCATGTTACTTTTTTGTACTCTAATTTTGAGACCTTTTAAGTTTGAAGGATGTTTGATTTCTTTATCCTTTGTGTAAAAACTTCTACTACCTGAATCATAAAAGCATAATCCTTTCAAATGAAACGCCATACCTTTTTCTAGAAATTCATCGGCAATAGAACTATCGTGAAATCTATGAACATGTGCCTTATTTTCAAAAAGATAAGGCACACTAAAAATTTTATACGTAGGAATAAAATTTTCTAATACTGCGGCAGAAACCTTGGTGACATCCAGGCTTCCTATTTGTAAAAGTTCTAAAGTCTCACGTTCCCCTCCCAGTTGTCCACTAGGATAAATCTGAACGATTAGTTTGCCTCCCGATTTTTTTTCCAGAAGTTCTCCTATGCGCTCCATACCTTTATGTACAGGATGATTCGTGTCTAAGCTATGGGCAAGACGCAAAACTTTACGATCCGTATTCTCTTTACATGTAATACAAAAAATGCAAATTAAGCACAACAAAAAGGATTTAACTTTCATATTTGGATTGTATTTTTTCAATATCTTCTAAAACCTTCCGGATTTCTATAGAGAGTGATTTGAAATCGTTATTTTCTATGAACTCTTTTTTAAAAAGTTGAGATCCCATGCCAATACAACTAATTTTTTTGCTAAACCAAGAGTTCAATATTTCTGGTTCAGTAGTTATTCCCCCGGTAATCATAAGTTTAATAGATTCTGTGGTGCCAAATACAGATTGAATTGCGTCTACTAATCCAGGTTTAAGAAGATTTGCAGGAAAAAGCTTTATAAGACTGCATCCTACTTGTAAAGCATTGTAAACTTCAGCTATAGTGCTACAACCTGGAATCCATAAAACATCTTTCTCTTTTGCTAAATCCGCTAATTCAGGAATGAAAACCGGTGACACCAAAAACTCAGCACCCAGGCTTAAAAATTCTTCAGCATCTCGTGGGTTTAAAATTGTACCTACGCCTAAAATTATATTGTCTAAGTGCAAGGAGGTTTTTTTTAGTTCTGTAAAAACCTCTTTGGCATTGGGTTGCCTGATTGTAAATTCAAAAATATGAAGACCGTTTTCATAAGTGGTCTCCATAATTTTCTTAACTGTTTCAATATTTGTATGACTAAATACAGGAATCACTTTGGAGGCTTGCATATTTTGGATGATATCTTCTTGAGTTTTTTTCATAATTATCTTAATAATCTTCCGATTTGATGGCCTGATACCAGTTGATCTATTTCATCTATATTAACGATATTCACATCTCCCGGAATGGTATGTTTAAATACAGAAGTAGCCACAGCAAAATCTATTACTTTTTCTTTCTTTTTAGTAAGAATGGCAAAGATTAATCCTGCCACAAAAGCATCGCCAGTTCCAATTCTATCGATAATATGGGCGATTTCGAATTCCTTAGAATGGAATTCAGAATCTCTTGTAAGTAGTGTGGCAGCCAAAAAATGATGTGTTGAGGATTTGATCTTTCGATTGGTCTTTACAATAGTATGAATCGTATCATATTTAGTAAAGACCGATGTACATGATTTTTTAAAGCTATCTTCTTCAATTCGCAAGCAATTTTTGATGTCTCGTTCACTTGCAATAATGATGTTTGTCTTCGAGATGAGGGTTGGCATAATTTCTTCGGGTTTTTTTCCATAAGCCCAAAGGTTATTTCTGTAATTTATGTCACCACTTATGGTCAAGCCCATTTCAGAGGCTTTTTCGATAGCTTTTTTACAAAATTCTGATGCTTTTAATGATAGAGCAGGAGTAATTCCAGTCCAATGGAGCCAGCAAGCATCTCTAAAAATAAGTTCCCAATCAAAATGATCAGCTTCAATTTTGGAGAATGCTGTATCCAGTCTATCGTATATAATTTTACCTGAACGGTTGTCATGTCCTTTTTCAAAAAAATATAACCCTAGTCTTGAATTTTTATAATACTGAATATGACTCGTGTCGACTCCATGAGCTTTAAGAAATCTAGTGACTGATTTTCCTAAATCTTGGTCGGGCAATGTGGTAAGATGTGTGGTCTTAAACCCCAGTTCTGATAAGCATACAGAAACATTGGCGGCTGCTCCTCCATAGAAAATATCATACTGTGTAGATTGCATAAAACGGTTATGCTCAGATGTTGTTAACCTCATTAACACTTCACCCAGAGTAATTATCTTATAATTTTTATTCTTTGGTGTCACCATTCTTTCTTTAAATAATCAATTCTATTAAAATATTCGGTTTTGAATTCTTTCTGAAAGAATAACACCTAAATTTTCTTTATACTTCCTTTAATTTAGAATTCGAAATACCGCTTGGCATTATAGTAACAAACATCAGTTATAATTTTTCCTAACCATTTTTCATCTTTTGGCAGTTCCCCGTTTTTTACATCTTTTGCAATTAGATTACATAAAATTCGTCTAAAGTATTCGTGTCTTGAAAAGGATAGAAAACTACGCGAATCTGTAACCATACCAATAAAACAACTTAATAAGCTAAGGTGGGAAAGTGCATTGAGTTGTTTTTTTATTCCATCTTTTTGATCCAAAAACCACCAGGCTGTTCCATGCTGAATCTTACCTTTTATACTACCAGTATTAAAATTTCCAATCATAGTTGCAAAAATCTCATTATATGAAGGGTTTAAATTGTAAATAATTGTCTTTGCTAATTGATCTTTAGTATCCAAAAGGTTTAAAAATTTGCTTAGTGAAACAGCCTGGGGGAAATCTCCGATAGAATCAAATCCTGAATCTGGACCTATAGTTTTAAGCATTTTTTCGTTGGTGTTTCTCAAAGCTCCTAAATGAAATTGTTGCACCCATCCCTTTTTATGATATTCCTTACAGAGATGCATTAATGTTTCAAATATGAAATATTGCTTTTCCTTTTCAGTGATGTCTTGATGCCCTTTTAATTTTTGAAATATCGATTCGATATCGTATGCTCCTATATTAAAGAAATATATTTTTTCAAGACCGTGATCTGCTAATTTGCACCCTGAGTTATGGAAATAGGAAATCCGTTTTCTGTAGGCTTCTATTAAGTCAGTATAATTATGAATAGTACTTATGGAGACTTCTGCTAGTTGATTTACATAATCAATAAATAACTTCGGGTTGTCGGTTTGGAATATTCTATCTGGTCTGAAGGTGGGTAGTAGTTTAAAAGATGTCTCTTTAAGACCAAACTTTATGTGATCTTTCAATGTATCAGTTGGGTCATCTGTTGTGCAAACTACTTCGGTATTCATTTGATCAAGTAAACCAACCGTATAATGGGATTCATTTTTTAGAGTCTCAGAAATATGATCATAAATATAGTCACTACTTTGTGAAGTTAGTAAATAAGGGATATCAAAATATCTTTGAAGTTCTAGATGAGTCCAATGATATAATGGGTTTCTCACTGTATAAGGGACTGTTTGTGACCATTGTTGAAATTTCTCTTTATCTGTAGCTTCTCCCGTAATATAATACTCATCAACACCAAATGTCCTCATGGCTCTCCACTTATAATGATCCCCGTCGAGCCATACTCTTGTTGCATTTTCAAATGCTCTGTTTTCTGCTATGTCGCTTGGAGAGAGATGATTATGATAGTCAATAATTGGTAACTTAGAAGCATAGCCATGATATAGTTTCCTGGCAAATTTGCTCTGCAGTAAGAAATCTTCTGTTATAAAAGTTTTATTATTATTTGCTATCGAATCTCTCATCTCGTAGTTTTACTATTATTAATTTTTATAGAGTTACTCCAGTCTTAAGTGGATTATGTAACGTATCAATCATACTTACAATGCTTTATTTCTGGCTAGTATCAAGCAACATTTCTTTTATCGCAAGTTCTACGCCTCGAAGTTCGGCAAGGCCTTTTAGTCTTCCAATGGCAGTATAACCGGGATAGGTGTCTTTTTTTAAGTCATCTAATATTTGATGCCCATGATCAGGACGCATGGGCAATGATTTTTTCCGTTTCTGCTGCAGTTTTACTAGTTGTTTTATTATCTCAATCATAGGTATGGCACCATCTAGATGCTCAGATTCGTAGAAATTACCTTTAGAATCTCTTTTGATATTTCGAAGATGTATAAAATGAATATGCTCTCCAAAATCCTGAATCATATTTATTAAATCATTATCCGTTCGCACACCTAGCGAACCTGTACAGAAGGTTATTCCATTATGATTATTGTTTGTATTGTTTATAATTCTTTTAAAATCATCATAAGTACTGACCACTCTTGGCAAGCCGAAAATTGAAAAAGGAGGATCGTCTGGGTGAATAGCCATATGGACATCATATTTTTCGGCCGTAGGAATTATATGATTAAGGAATGTATTTAAATTTTTTGCTAAAATGGTAGTATCAATATGTTCATAGCTCTCAATTCTATCTCTTAACTCATCCAGCGTAAACTTTTCTTCAGATCCTGGTAATCCCAGTAATATGGTTTCTATTAGTTTTTTTTCTTCACCGTTATCTTTTTGGCGTATCTTTTTTAAATATGACTTAGCTTCTGCAACAAGATTTGCGTCATAATCGTCAATGGCCTTTGATCTTTTTAAGATAAAAATATCAAAGGCGGCGATGGCAAGAGGTTCAAACCTCAACGCTTTAGCGCCACTGGGTAATTCATATACGAGATTAGTTCTAACCCAATCAAGAAGAGGCATAAAGTTATAACAAACTGTTTTAATTCCGCAAGCGCTTAAATTGATTAGACTTTGTTTATAGTTTTCTATCAATTCTGTATAATTGCCGCTATGAGTTTTAATATTTTCATGCACAGGAAGGCTTTCTACCACTTCCCAGGTTAAACCTGCCGATTCGATTGTTTTTTTTCTTTTTTCAATTTCTGAAATCTCCCAAATTGCACCATTTTCTACGTGATGTAAAGCAGATACGATGCCGGTTGCGCCAGCTTGTTGTATACTCGATAATGGGACAGGGTCATTAGGACCATACCAACGCATTGTTTGACATAATGAAAACATCTTATAATTTATTAAAGTTTTAATTAAACACCGGCATAAGAATCAAATCCTCCATCTACAACAACGATTGTTCCTGTAACAAATTTGGATGCCTCACTACTAAGCCATTGCACAGCACCAAATAATTCATCAGGATGCCCAAAACGTCCCATAGGTGTGTTTTTAATAATTTTGGCGCCTCTATCTGTGAGATTGTTTTTCGAATCAAGCAAAAGCGTTCTGTTTTGTTCGGTTAGAAAAAATCCCGGAGCAATTGCATTAACTCTTATTTTTTGCTCATATTTATGAGAAAATTCTACGGCTAACCATTTTGTAATGTTGTCAATAGCTGCTTTTGCAGATGCATATCCCATCACTCTTGTCATAGGTCGGGATGCCGCCATAGAAGAAATATTTATAATACTTGCCTCATTGGATTCTAGTAATAAAGGCAACATCTTTTTTATACTCAAAACTGTTCCAAAATAATTTAGGTCCAACACATTACGGAGGGCACCGGTGTCAAAATCAATAAAGCTTTGATCAGGTTGTATCACGGCACCCGCCATATTACCACCTGCCATATTAATCAAAACGTCAATCCTGCCAAATTTTTCTTTTAATGAAGCGACAGCATTTTCCAGTGCTTCTTCACGAGTGACATCTACTGGTAAAGTTTCAGCTCTTCCTCCTGATTTTATAATATCCTGGGCCAAATTTTTTGTTTTTTCGGGATTTCTTCCAATAAGAATCATTTGAGAATCTTGAGAGGCTAAATACTTGCTCAAAGCCATTCCCAAAACACCTGTTGCTCCAGTTATTGCAATAATTTTTTTATTTATGGAAAATAGACTCGACATATAATTCATGTTTTTCAAAATAATAATCTCTTTACTATGCGTGTGAGCTTTTCATACATAGTCAAGCAAACAAATTACTTATTCCTGATCGTATTTCCTTATACTATTTAGTCAGTAAGTTGTACAATTTTTTCTAAAAAAGTATTTGACAAAAAATGTTTTAAGTCTATTAACTAGCTATTCGCTAAAATTTCCTCATACCTATGGTAGAAGTGATCTTTAGACACTGCATGCCAGACGATTATCGTAAACCTGTCTAATGCAAAAAAAGGATTAAAATACTATTATAAAAACTCCTTCTAAATATTAATGACATCACTGATAGAGTCGGACTTCATAACTAAATCAATCGTTAGTATGCAAGAACATCATGTTCTAACTAACAAACTCATTCTTCCCATTGATCAGTACGAAAGGGAGAAGCCGGTAGTCCTTCTTTATTATAAAAATTCGCTTTGTCAGGATTATCTGCCCAAGCATATCTTGCGGCTATTGGATTAATAACTTTTTCTGACCAGATAATTACCTGATTCTGTTCAATTTTGGCTTTGGCGGGATAAAATTTTTGATCTTTTCCCGCTACACTGAATTCAAATAACTGATTATTGTCCGTGTTTTTAGCCCATAATCCTGAACCTTTATGGTCAAAATTTATGATTATTTTATTCTCTATAATTTCATGTGATTTGTAGACAGGTCCAGAGTATACAATATCTTCATCATATGATATTTTTCTGGCAGCCAAAGCCAACCGATATCCAACATCTTGTTTGTTTCTTGGGTGAATATCCATGGCATCACCAATATCAATAATCACTGTTTGTGCTGTATTAGGCAATTCTAAGGCTTTACTTTGTGACTCCCGTGTCATTGCCCAATTGCTCATTTCAGGTTGTTTAACAGGTTGCATAAAATTGGCTAATTGTACAAATAAAAAGGGTAACTCTTTTTTATGCCATTGAAGTCTCCAATCTTGTATCATTTTTTTAAATAGATTCCGGTATACAAAGGCACTTTGATCCCCGGTATTCGACTCTCCCTGGTACCAGATTATTCCTTTGATGGGGAAACGATGAATAGGATATATCATTTTATTGTATAATAACGTTGGGATTTGATTCATTTGGGAATCCGGTTTTGCTAGATACACTTGCGCTACTTTATACTTCCAATTTCCATGTAACAGAATGCTTTCTCCTTGAAAAGTTACTTTCATCTCTTCAGGACTTCCATAGATCCCGCCACCACCACCTGTATCCTCAACCCGAATACTGATTAGATTATTTTTTTTCAGAATTCCTTTTGGGATATTGTATTTTCTTTTCACATTATAGGATTGGCTGAGTCCACCAACTTTGACACCATTTACCCACACCTGATCTGTATCATCAATAGCTCCCAGTTGAATTTCGGCGGCACTACCTTCTACGAATCCATCTGACATATCAAAACGTTTTCTGAACCAGACAATTCCGTCAAGTCCTGGTAAGTTTTGATTTTCCCAATAAGAGGGTAGTTCCATTACAGGCCAGGAGCTGTGATCAAATTTTGGATCTTTAAAAGCAAAGCTACCGTCATCAAGAATACCTAACTCTTCCATAGGTAATTCCTGCAACTTTTGCTTAAGAATTTTTAATTGCTCTTCTTTTCGATCTTTTTGTGCTTTAATAGCCGCTTCGGAAGCTTCTTTAGCATTTTTGAAACCAAGCGTTTCGGCACGCATCCAAGGCTCGATACGACTTCCTCCCCAACTGCTGTTAATAAGGCCAATAGCTACTTTTTGAGTCTGGTAAAGTTCTTTTGCAAAATAATACCCTACAGCTGTAAAATTCTCCAGGGCATTATCCTTGGCCGAAGTCCATTCTCCTCCTTGTAAGGTTTGTTCTGGGGTTAATGCATAAGATCTAGGGATTTTAAAATGTCGTATCTGGTCATTAGATGCATTTTTTATCTCTATTTCAGCGTCATGACTATTTTTTACAGTCCATTCCATATTAGACTGACCAGAGCATAACCAAACATCACCCACCAGTATATTCTTGATATCAATAACCTCATTGCCAGACTGAATTTTCAATGAGTAGGGACCTCCTGCTTTCTTTTTAGGGAGCTTTATTTCCCAGGTGGCATTGCTAGCTATCTTTGAACTAAAGTTTTTATGATCGTAGGTGATCAAAACTTTTGAGTCTTTGGTACCCCAACCCCAGACAGGAATTTCTTCATTACGTTGAATTACCATACCATCTGCAAATAGTTTGGAAACCTTGAGTTGAGCCATACTAGTAAGAGAGGTAAAGAGAAGCAATAACCATAGAATAACAGGATTTGTACTCATAAATATTGATTTATTATATTTTCAAAGAATTCTTGTTTTCCACTTGTAGGTTGTATTTTGTCTTGAGATAAGGCAATTTTATACAATTCCTTCATCGAAAGTTTGCCATGCTCGAAATCCAGACCTTGTCGGGTATCAAAGGAGGCATAACGCTGTTCTCGTAACTTTTGATACGATGAAGAAGAAAGAATTTGATCGGCAGCTATCAGTGCTCTGGCAAAAATATCAGCACCACCGATGTGTGCGAAAAATAGATCTTCCAGGTCAGTTGAATTTCTCCTTATTTTGGCATCAAAATTAATACCACCTCCTTGAAGCCCTCCGGCTTCAAGAAATACCAACATCGCCTCGGTGACTTCATAGAGATTATTTGGGAATTGATCGGTATCCCATCCATTTTGATAATCGCCACGATTCGCATCTATACTACCCAACATATTTGCGTTTGCCGCTAACTGCAATTCATGTTGAAAGGTATGTTGCGCCAACGTCGCATGATTCACTTCTATGTTTAATTTGAAATCTTTCTCAAGTCCATATTCACGTAAAAAACCAATTACGGTAGCCGCGTCAAAATCATATTGATGTTTGCTAGGCTCCATAGGTTTCGGTTCTATAAAAAAGGTTCCTGTAAAACCCTGCATTCGAGCATAATCTCTGGCGAGACCAAGAAACCTCCCCATATGATCCAGTTCACGTTTCATGTTGGTGTTCAATAATGACATATATCCTTCGCGTCCTCCCCAAAAAACATAATTTTCTCCGTCTAAGGCAATAGTAGTATCCAATGCAACCTTAACTTGTGCTGCTGCGTGTGCAACTACTTTAAAGTCTGGATTGGTTGCTGCTCCGTTCATATAACGTGGATGAGAAAAACAATTAGCAGTACCCCACAGCACTTTAACGCCTGATGCTTCTTGCTTTTCTTTTAAATATGCACTGATTTCTTGAAGTCGACGTTCAGATACAGCAAGCGTTTCGGCTTCTTGTACCAGATCAAAATCGTGAAAACAATAGTACTCAAATCCCATTTTGGTAATAAATTCAAAAGCTGCATCAGCTTTAGCTTTGGCTGCATTGATAGGGTCTTTTTGGGTGTCCCAAGGGAAGTTTTGAGTCGCAGCTCCAAAAGGATCAGTACCCGTACCCCCAAAAGAATGCCAATAAGCAACGGCAAACTTAAAATGGTCTTTCAGTTTTTTACCCGCAATGACTTTTTCGGCATCATAATATTTAAATGCCAATGGATTATCTGAATCTCTTCCTTCGTAAGGAATTTTTCCTATACCTTTAAAATATTCTGTATCTCCTGTGATGATCATATTAATCTTTTTTCAAGTTCTTTTTTCCAGTTTTGATATGCTTTTTGATACAATTCTTTATGTTTTGAAAGCGGGGTATACTTTTTCAAATACGAGTCCTTCTTATCGTTACTTATTTTATTCTTTAACTTTAACATAGAAGCTTTGGCAGCTCCTACGGCTCCTGTGATGTTGTAAATTTCGATAGGTTGTTCTATTAAAGTCGCGATAGTTTCGGAAAATACAGGAGATTGAAACAGGTTGTCATTACCTGCTTTAATAACTTTAGCACGAAAACCGGTTTTCTTAAACAATTCCATTCCATATACAAACGAGAAAGCAATTCCTTCTAATACGGCTCTGCAAATATTCGCTTTATGATGAATATTACAATTAAGATGTAAAAAATGTGAGCCAATATCTTTGTTATTAAATATCCTTTCTGAGCCATTACCAAAAGGAAGCACTATCAATCCATCGCTTCCTATGGGTACTGAAGCTGCTAATACATTCATTTCCTGATACGTTTCAAAACCCAAATGTTCTTTTAACCAACGAAAAGCTATTCCGCAACCATTTATGCATAATAGTTTACCAATTCTAGGTGTAGCTGTAGTGTGATTGACATGTATAAAGCTATTGATTTTTTCAGAAGTGATTTCTGTTGTACTATCGGTTACTGCGTACAATACGCCTGAAGTTCCTGCGGTTGCTGCTACTTCGCCAGGTTCCAGAACCTGTAATGATATGGCGTTATTAGGTTGGTCTCCGGCTCTGTAGGTGATTGGTGCTCCCTCTGCAAGTCCGCTAAGTTTTGAAGCTTCCTTCGTAACCCTGCCCTGGACTGTAAAATTTTCGACCAATTCTGGAAGAAGGTCAGTAGCGATTAGGTAATGGTCCAACAAAAAATTTGCAGGTTGATTCTTTTGGAAATCCCATAAAATTCCTTCGGATAATCCGGTAGCTGTCGTTGTTATTTTTCCGGTAAGCTTGTAGCTGATATAATCTCCCGGAAGCATGAATTTATAAACTTTTTTAAAAAGGTCCGGCTCGTTTTCTTTAGCCCATTTCAGTTTTGAGGCCGTAAAATTTGCCGGAGAGTTTAGTAATGTTTGGTCGCATTTCTCTTTTCCTAAGGTTTGGTAGGCAGTTTCGCCAATTTCAACAGCTCTGCTATCACACCAAATTATGGCATTTCTTAAAACTTCTTTATTATGATCTACCAAAACCAACCCGTGCATTTGATAAGCAATACCAATTGCTGTAATTTGCTTGCCAGAAATTTTGCTTTCCTTCAATAATTTTTGTGTCGCCTTACACGTATAGTGCCACCAATCTTCAGGTTTTTGTTCTGCCCAGTTAGGATTAGGGGATAGAATCTTCATTTCTTCTTTAGGTTCTTTTATTACCTGAACAACTTCATCTGTATCTGATGCTACAAGAGCTACTTTAATAGAAGAACTTCCGATATCTATACCAAGAGTATACATAATTTTTATTTAAAAGATTTTGAGGATAATGAAATGATTTCCGATTGATATTTAGGAGCTCCTAAAGCTATGCTTCTTGAAGAAGGTAAACTTCCACCCACATATATGGTAAAATCCCCGGGATGAATCACCGGCTCACCTTTGGAACCGATCGATTGAAAATCAGGTTTTTGTAAAACGAAAGATATCTGCTGGGTACTTTTTGCTTTTATCGCAATTCTTTGAAAACCTTTTAAAGTATATATAGGATCTTCTTTTCCCGCTTTTGGAGAACTTATATATAGCTGTGCTACTTCTTCTACATCTTGCTCACTGTTATTTCTTATTTCTGCGGAAACCAATATTCTTTGATCTTTTTGGATAATAATAAGCTTGGAGTATGATAAATCGGCATAATTTAATCCAAAACCAAAAGGAAATAAGGGTTCTTCTGTCATGTAGCGATAGGTACGACCTTTCATGGTATAATCTTCGTAGGGCGGAAGTTGTGTTATGGACTTAGGAAATGTCACCGGAAGCTTTCCGGAAGGAGAAACCTGGCCAAAAAGCACTTCTCCCACTGCAGTGCCCCCTTCTTCTCCCGGGTACCAGACAAACACCACGGCTTCTACCAAATCTAATAGTTCGGGTATGGCAATTGGGCTACCCCCTGTCAACACAAGCACCAAAGGTTTGTTATTATCTTTTTTGATTTTTTTAAGATACTCAATTTGATGTTGTGGTAATTTAATATTGACACGATCTCCTCTATTTGGTGAAGCAATCGCTTCACCTTCTTCACCTTCGTAGGTTGAAGAAATTCCCATAACAGCAATACATACATCTGCTGCTTTTGCTTCGCCAGTAGACCAATCGATTGGGTTTACATTTTCGCGATAATCCAGAATTCCCTGTTTATAGTTGATAGTGGTGCCAGCGCTCACCTGAGATACAATACCATCTAAAATAGTCTGTGTGCTAGAAGAAAGTCCAAAATAATTGCCAAGGAGCACTTCTTCACTAGCGGCATGTGGCCCCACTACGTATACAGATTTGATATTCTTATTCAGGGGTAGAAGCTTATTTTTATTTTTAAGCAAGACAATAGATTTTCGGGCAGCTTCTAATGCTAATTTTCTATGTTTAGGAGAATCTACTACTGATACAGGTATGGTGTCGTATGGATTGCTTCCTAAAGGATCAAAAAGGCCTAGTTTAAAACGGGTTATTAACTGCTGCTTTAATACCTGATTCAACTGTTTTTCTGTCGTTAATCCCTGCTGTATAGCTTTACCCAATACTTGATAGGTCTCTCCGCAATTCACATGCAACCCCTTATTAAGTGCCAATGCAGCTGAAGCCTCGGGCGAATCGGTTACTTTATGATGTTCCCAAAAATCTTTGATCGCCCAACAATCTGAAACCAAGTAGCCATCAAAATTCCATCGTTTTCTTAAAACTTCATCAATTAAAAAATCACTGGCACAGGCTAATTCTCCATTTACCCGATTGTAAGCCCCCATAACACCTGCTACATCAGCCTCGGTCACCAACGCTTCAAATGCTGGTAGATAGGTTTCAAACAAATCTTTTTTGGTAGTAATAGCATCAAATTTGTGACGAAGTTCTTCTGGGCCAGAGTGTACTGCATAGTGTTTTGCACATGCGGCGGCTTTTAAATATTTGGGATGATCACCCTGCAGTCCTTTTACATATGCAGTAGCCATTTGACTGGTCAAAAAAGGATCTTCTCCATAAGTTTCTTGTCCACGACCCCATCTGGGATCCCTGAATATGTTGATATTTGGCGTCCAGAAAGTGAGACCGGCATAAATGCCCCGGTTTCCAATAGCAATCGATGTATTATATTTAGCTCTTGCCTCATCTGAAATTGCTGTGGCGACACGATATAGCAAATCTTTATCAAAGGTAGCAGCCAATCCAATCGCTTGTGGAAATACGGTGGCCCTTCCATTACGCGCTACTCCATGCAAACTCTCATTCCACCAGTTGTACTCCGGTACGTTGAGCCGAGGAATTGCAGCACTATTGTGAGTCATTACTGAAACTTTTTCTTCTAAAGTCATGGCATCCACAAGTGCTTCAGATCTTGCTTCAAAAGATAGGGAAGTATTTTGCCAAGGAAATGGATCAGATTCCTGAGCACTTACTACTGATATTGGAATAAAATAGTAGCAAAACGAGATACAAAAAAGAACAATTCTTATCATAGGTTATTAAGATAAAGGTTTGTGTGTGCTATAAAGATCGAGAATTTCAGATAAAGTGCTAATACTTTCAGAACATGTAGGATGCCTTAAAGAAGTTGCAGCTGTGGCTACTCCCCACAATAATGCTTCTTTATTATCTTTATTTTCGTGCAATGCATAAAGAACACCTGCGGCAAATGCATCTCCGGCTCCCGAGGTTCCCTTTATTTCCTGATCAGGAAGTGTAATCTTAGGTTGTATATATAGGTCATGGGTTTTAGAAGCAGCTATAGCTCCATTTTCAAAATGTAGAAAAACGGTATCGTTTACGCCCATATCTAATAGTTGGCGGGTAGTTTTTTTTGCATTTTCAATATTCAATTTCCCTTTTACAACACTTTCTAAACCGGTGAGCTTAAAAGCTTCATATTCATTTAGAAATAAATAATCGATGAATGGTAAGGAAGGGGCGATCACGTCGATAAAACGATTACTGTTTTCACTTACCAAATCTACAGAAGTCTTAATTCCTCTCTCCTGTATATCTCTCAGTAAAATAGCAGCTTCTGTCATTTGAGTTTCTATTGAAGAAAATCGATCTAGACTATCTAACAGTAATAAATACCCTAAGTGAAAAATTTTGGTTTGAACGCTATTTTTCAAAATTAATTCCTTCGTGAGTAGTGCATTAGCGCCTCTATAATGAAAAAAAGTTCTTCTTCCTGTTTTCTTGGATGTCATCACATCAGTATAAGAGGTATTAGCCTCTTTAGTAATAATGATTCCTGTAGTGTCAATTTTTAGTTGTTTACAATCTTTTAAAATAACGTCCCCCAAGTCGTCACTTCCTATACTCCCTATACCCTTTAACGGGAAAGAAACCCCCATTTTTGATAAAGCTTTTAAAACATTATATGGAGCCCCTCCATTAGATATCATTTCTACGGTAATATTACACAAACCATCTTGTGGGGGATAATCATCGATTATTTTGGTTCGGTCTATAATCCAATTACCTGTTGCAGTGATGCCTTTATTCTTCTTCATTTTTAATGTCGCTTACCAAGATTACTAATGCCGGTTCATCTTCTTCTATTTCTGAAAATCGGCCGATATCGGGGTCTAGAAATAAATTATCATTTAGATCATCATTTGCTGTAGAAACTTCACCAATAATGCACTGTTCACTCAGGGGATAAAATTCGTGATACACCCCCGGAACCAGAGTCACCCGCTCACCAGAATTTAAGGTAATCGTATCACCAGAACTTATCAAAGTCCATTTTCCGGATATTTTAATTTGAAAATCAATAAGATTTTCTTCGGGTTTTCCTTTCCAGACCTGAACGGCCAGTTTTCCATTTCTTACGATGATGTCTTCTTTTTTCTTTACATGGCAGTGTGCAGGTGTTCGTTGGTTTTTCTTCGCATACATCAATTTTTCGCAATATTCAGGTTCCTCCGTTAAATTAATTAACACTAATCCTTTGTTATCAAAATCGCCCAGTCCAAAATCGGTAACATCCCATTTCGGATCAGGGGGAAGCGTCCAATAATGTTTCTCAAAACATTTTTTAGCTTCTTGAATGGATGTATTGATTTGTGATCTTTTCATGTGTCTTAAAGATTTATCACTTTATTTTCTTTTTCTGATCGTAAAGCAGCATCAAAAAGTTGATGAGAGAGAAGCGCTTCTTCGGGAGTAGCGCAATGAAATCTTCCTGCCAGTGATCCGGCTCTTTCTGCAAAATATGCCCCTAACATTTGTTGGAAACAATCTGGAAACCCAGGTTCAAAAATTCCTCCTGTAATAGTGTCAAGGACCGATTCGAACCCAAGATCTTCTTTTTGCCAACGTTGTGAAGCACCTTCTATAGCAAATGTCCAAAGCGTTTTAGGCGCTTTAGTACTATATTTTACACCTCCTTTGGTTCCTAAAATTTCAATATACCAGGTATTTGTTTCTGTGGGAGCTATACGCTTCATTTCTATAGTCATAGGAACCGTATGATCTTCTTTCTCAATTCTGGTATGTAGTATAGCATTATCCCAGGTATTGCAAGCTTTCATAGTGCCATCGGCTCCCGGACGTTCTTTGACGATATTTTGCAAATCAGCGTATACCGATATAGGATAATATCCTAATCGAAAAGGAAGGTGGACTGCATGCATGCCAAGGTCTCCCATTACCCCAACTTCGCCGCAATATGCCATCATCCGTTTCCAGTTAATTGGTTTTTTAGTATTCAAATCACTAGAGTGGTGAAATCCGGATTTAACTTCAAGTAATTTCCCTAATTTGTTGCTTTGTACATATTCAATCACCTTTTGCGACCCTGGTAGAAATGGAAACTCAGAACTACAACGAACAAATCTTTTACTTTCCTTTATCTTATCAATAATATTTCGACACGATTTCAAGTCGATACCAAAGGGTTTTTCTGCAATTAGATCTTTACCAGATGCTAAGACCTGTGTATATAATTCTTCATGTAAATGATGAGGAACCGCCACATAAACAACCTCGATTTCTTTATTTTTTAGTAATTCTGCAGCGACAGTAGTGAATTGGGTTACGGTAGCTACTTTTTTGTACCATTCTAATACATTTTCATCAAGATCACATACCGCTTTTAATACAGGTTTTACCGGCATATCATTAAAGACAAACCAACGTGCAAAGGCGCTTGCCGCTTCTCGTCCCATCAATCCTCCTCCTATAATTCCGACATTTACTTCTTTCATGCGGAGACGTTTACAAATTCTATAGCTTTTTTTGCGGTAGTATTCTCGTGTACGATAGATAGTAAAGCCTTTGTGATTCCCGAGGGATTTGGATGCTGTATGACATTTCGACCATAAACAATCCCAGAAGCTCCCTGTTGCATTAATTTTTCCGTTCGGTCAAGAATTTCCTCATCTGGTGCTCTACCGCCTCCACGCACCAATACGGGAACTTCGCCGGCTACTTCTATTACTTTATGGTATATAGAAACATCATCTGTAGGGTCAGCCTTGATAATGTCTGCTCCTAGTTCTACAGCTTGTCTAACTAGCGGCATAATTTTTGTCTCATCTCCATCTACCATGTATCCTCCTGCTTTTTCATTGGGTTGAAAAACCAAGGGTTCTACCATCATAGGCATGCAGAATTCGTCTGCTAAAGGTTTTAATTTTAAGATATTCTTTATACATTGCTCTGTAACTTCAGGAGCACCGGGAATTAAAAATAAATTCACACACATACAAGTCGCATCCAATTGTACAGCTTGCTTTACACAATCCTCCAGTAGTAAACTAAATGAAGTTGCTTGTAATGACTTTCCGTAGACATTGGCCACATCTGTTCGCAAAACCAAGGCTGGTTTTTGCTTGCCGGGGATACGTTGTAGATATTTTGCTTGCCCTGTGGTAAGCTGTACAGCATCTGGATTAGCCTTTACAACGGTTTTGATCGCAGATTCTATATTTTCTATACTTTTTAGAAATCCAAACTCATTGAAAAAACCATGGTCTATAGCTACATCAAAACATTTTCCTGAAATAGCATTGAATAATCGATTTAATCGGTATTGTTTCATTTGTTTCTTATATTATTTTTTTAATTATCACACTTCTACTTTGCTCAGTACAAGTATGAAATTCAACAATGATTGTATTGGTCGTATTGACTGTATTTCTATGGCTCATTTCGTCAGTTTATTTTATGTTCCTTATCCTGATAAGTCCAACCTTAGGACTCATTATTTTAATAGGAGCTCCAGTGTTCGCTTTTTTTATAGTGTCTAGTGGTTTTCCTTCACTAGAATACGTTTCAATAGTTATTTTTTTTGAAAAATTGTCTAATGGATCTAAATATAATGTTGTATTACTGGTGGCGTTGATGACGTCAATTTCATTAATTGTACTACTTTTGGGCTGTACAACCTGATCCGTATATAATGCAGTAATCTGTCTCTTATGATCAAATCCATGAAGTGCAGTATAATTTTCTCCCGGATGATCTGCTCTGAAATTTTCGTGCATTAGGATATTTTTGTTTGTACTCCAATACTTCATCCAAAACCTAATCATGTTCCTGTGACTTTTTGAAATAGAGTCAAGTTTTACAGAAATTTGAGGAACACTAAAAATACCGTTCAATACTTGAAGTGCCGCATCTTCTGTTGAATCACTTCTATGCCATTTTAGCATATCAGAATGCGTTGCAAGACCCGGAGAGGTCAATCGAATTTTAGAAATATAAATTCGGTTTGCAATTTCCATATTGAAATTATCAATCGCCCTAAACATATTTCCGTATTGCTGGGTTACGGGATTGATGTGAGGTTGTCGAAACTCAATTAATACCTCGGGATTTATTTTTCTAAGCCGGTTATGAATATCTTTAAACCAACGATCAGTTGCTTGATCAATAGAGGCATAATCGCGACCTTCTGCTTTATCAACCGGAGTGTCGGGATCTGGATACATTTTTGACATAAAATCTAATTTAACACCGTCAATACCCCATTCTTTTAGAGCATTTTCTAATAAAACGATCAGGTGTTCCCGAACCTCGGGATATCTGGGATCATAAATGAATCGTTTTTTATCCTTTCGGATAAACTTACCCTTAAATTTATGTGCAGCCTCAGAGTCGATTCCAGCCATTGAGGTGGCATACCAAAGTATTACCTTCATTTCCAGAGCATGAATTTCGGCTACTAATTTTTTTATATGTTTTAAGCGCTTTGGTTTATAGTCACCTACTGTAGAAAAATCTGTTTCGTCGTTTAAGGTCATCCAGCCGGCATCAATAATAATAGCATCCATTCCCAATTCTTTGGCAATTTTACATTCTTTGAGAATTTCTTTTTCAGTTAAGTGGTGATGAAAATTATACCAGGTAGAATATAAAGGTACGATTGCAGCTTTAGGAGTATGAGCAGGAGGGTAAAAGCTTTGCCACCATTTTGCCATATCATTTAGGCTTCTTTCATAACGAATACTCCGAAGGTCAAATCGAATGGTGACTGTGTAGGCCTTTGTTAGGCGTTTAGGTGGATTATCATTAAAAAAACCGAGAGAAATATAGAAATTAGCATCTTCCTCCTTTAATTTATTTTCGATTTCTATGGTATTTGTGTTATCCGAGATGCCAAAAGTGAATCGATTATAATTGCGTTTATCTATATAAGATAAAAGTGCCAACGTACCACCAATTCTACTATTGTTTTTTAAATTATAATTCGATCGACCTGAGTTAAATTTGTTATCCCAAATGGTATAGATGTTTTGAGAGGGAAGGTTCCATTTTACTGTAAAGCCGGGAATTTGTTGTTCCGTTTCTGATTGTAGCCTTATGGTCAGCAGATAAACGCTATCCTGCTCTTTTTTAATTCTTTTATCTAACTGAAAAGTACCCAAATTACCTTCGATCTCTACCAAATAAGGATCAAACCCTTGTTGGGCCTGACCATGTAAACTTAAACATATTGTTATACTTACTAATACCAAGAATCGAATCATACCAGGATTATTTTTTCTGTTGTAATATAGCCGCCCAGCCACCACCTTTGGCCAGTTGAATGGTAAGTCGTTCATCTTGACTCACTTTTTGGGTAGTCACCTGATAATCTTCTGCAAAGGTGTTTGCATTTATTCCGTCTTTAAAAATTTTTGCGCTATAACTACCTTTAGAAAGGAAAGATAAATCAATGGTAATTTCTTGTTCGCTCTGATTGCCCATTATTCCCAGGTACCAAGTATCGTTTTTTCTTCGTGCTATTGCGATCTTATTTTCAATCTTTGCATCTAATACGATAGTTTCATCCCAGGTCACAGGAATTTGAGAGATAAATTCCACTGTTTTTTGATCTTTAAGGTATGAAGATGGTGAATCGCATAGCATTTGTAATGCACTCTCATAAACCACATACATCGCAACTTGATGTGCTCTTGTGCCAATACTTGCCGGTCGATCAAAGTTGATATAATGATTTTTGGGTTGTCTGTTTTCCATTGCTCCTGGGGTATAATCCATAGGTCCAACCGCCATTCTTATAAAAGGGAGTGTAACATTGTGATCGGGAGTCAGAAAATCACCCCATTTGTTGTTTTCTGCACCTCTAACACCTTCGTAGGTTAGCACATTGGGATAGGCACGTCGCAGTCCTGCTGGTTTAAATCCTCCGTGAAAGTCAATGATTAATTGCTGTTCGGCAGCTTTTTTTGCAAGATTAGAATAGAAATTAACCATTTCTTGATCAGCACGTTGCATAAAATCTACTTTTATGCCTTTGGCACCCCAATCGCGATAAGTTTTCAGAATAGTCTCCATATTCTTATTCAATGGTTCCCAAAGACACCAAAGTACGATGCCTACATTTTTTTCCTTTCCATAATCAATTAATTCTTTTACATTTATTTCAGGGTTGAAAGCAGTAATGTTAGTCGTGCTTTTAGACCAGCCTTCATCAAGAATGATATATTCGAGATCATACTTTGAAGCAAAATCTATATAATACTTGTAAGTAGTTGTATTGAGCCCTGCTTTAAAATCTACATCATATACATTGTTAGCATTATACCAATCCCAGGCAACTTTACCAGGTTGTATCCACGATGTGTCTTTTATTTCTTGAGGTCGTGAAAGCAGATACACCATATCCTGTGTGATGAGATCCGCATCGTTTTGACTGAAATAAAAGAAACGCCAAGGAAAACTTCTATTTCCATTAGTCTTGGCAATATAATTCGCTTCTTGAGTAACATAAGCAATACGGTCTGTCGCATCGGGATGAGGTTGAGTCGCCAGGACTACTTTTGGGAATTTTGCCTTTAAAGAGTTTGAAGAAGTGCCTTTTAGAAACAACATCGGATAATCATACACATCTGCATCAGAAATGAGAATATTAAATCCATTATTTTTCTTCATAAGTACTGGCAATGAACAAAAATCGGTAGTGGTCAACTTGTCAACCTTCGTTTTAAGATACGATCTCTCAAAATGGGAGTATAATGAGTCTTCTTTAGGAAAATAGGCTATTGTTTCTTCTGGAAAAGTAATCTCCAGTGCTTCATCGGTGATCGTAATTTCTTTTTCAAAAGAAGTAATGAAACGGTATGCAACTGCTTGGTTGTAAACTCGTATTTGTAAGGCATAATAATCAAAAGTGAGTTCAATTTCATTATAATGATCTAAAATTTTTTCATTTTTAAGAGGAAACCGAACCTTAACGATTTCTTTTTTTTCTCGAGTAGTTATTTTCTTAAGTTTAGGTTTGTAGCCTAATTTTTGGTCGTTAAGATTTAGCGAAGTTTTTATGTTGGTGATAACCGGTTGCTTTTCTGAACTTATGCCAAAAGAAATGATCTCCCCTAATAAAACATTAACAATAGTTTGTCCGTTAGGGGAACTAATTTTTTCTTGTCCAACTACTCCTTGAAAACTAAATAAAATGGCCACAAAATATAGCAATACACGATTCATATGGATTTAATAAAATTATTTCAACATAGTACTTATTCAAACTTCAAGATAAGAAGATTTTCATTCGAAAATTAGAAAAAAATAATCATATGACAATATAAGATATATGTTTTGCTAAATATTAAAATACTGATAATCATTTGTTTAATCCTTTTTTTTGATGAATAGGTAGTAATAGTTGTAGTTTTTAGATAAGAGATTGACAAAATAGTATCGTTTAATAGGTGATGTTTCCATTAGTTTTGAAAATAGATGTAATTTTTAGAATCAATTTTTGAGGCAGTTCATCTTTGAAAAATCATTTCACTTTTACCAAATAATATATTATGAATTCTTAGATTTATGAAACAAACCTTTGTCATTGGAGTAGATTTTGGTACAGATTCGGTTCGGGCAATACTAGTCAAAACAGATGATGGTACTATTGTTGATCAGAGTACTTTTGAGTATCCCAGATGGAAAGAAGGTTTGTACTGCAAACCTGAAAAGCAGCAGTTCAGACAACACCCTCTGGATCATATTGAAGGTTTGGAATATACGATCACCAGTATCGTGAGAGACGCCAAGATTGAAAAATCAGCAATTACAGGAATTTGTATAGATACTACTGGATCATCTCCAATACCCGTTGATGCAGATGGAAATGCTTTAGCACTACAACAAGATTTTACTGAGGATCCGGATGCCATGATGATTTTATGGAAAGATCATACAGCGATGAAAGAAGCGGAAGAAATTACTAAAATGGCGAAAACTTGGGGCGGCCTCGATTTTACTAAGTTTGTAGGGGGAGTGTATTCTTCAGAATGGTTTTGGGCTAAGATTTTATATAGTATTCGAAACAATAAAAGCATAAGATCAGCAGCCTATTCCTGGATGGAACATTGTGATTACATAACATTTCTACTGATAGAAAATAAAGATCTAAAAACTTTTAAAAGGAGTCGTTGTGCTGCCGGACATAAAGCAATGTGGAATAAACTATGGGATGGCCCACCACCAAGAGAATTCCTTTCACTATTAGACCCCTATCTAGGATTATTGCGATCAAGGTTGTATGAGAAAACATATACATCTGACCAACCGGCTGGAACCTTGTCTAAAGAATGGTCCGAAAAACTTGGACTGCCTGTATCAACCATAATTGCCGTAGGTACTTTTGATGCGCATGCTGGCGCTGTAGGGTCAGAAATTAAAGAAAATACTTTGGTCAAAGTAATGGGTACTTCGACCTGTGATATTATAGTTAGCTCCAGAGAAAATCTTCAGGATGTTGCTTTACCAGGAATTTGTGGGCAAGTTGATGGATCAGTATTGCCCAACGCTATAGGATTAGAAGCAGGGCAGTCTGCCTTTGGAGATATGCTAGCCTGGTTTGTAGATATACTTTATTGGCCACTACAGCAATTGAGCGATAGTGATGGCAGCTTTTCAGAAGTATCAAAAGAGGACATTCATAAGATATTATCTTCAAAAGCAGAAAAGATTTCTGATGACACCTCGGTGCCTTTATCAATCGATTGGATTAATGGTAGAAGAACACCTCACACCAATCAGGCTTTAAAAGCTACTATCGCTAATTTTGATCTTGGAACAACGGCTCCTCATATTTACAAAAGTTTAATAGAGGCTATTTGTTACGGAGCGAAAAATATCTTAGAACATTTTGAAGACCGAAAGATAGAAATACAAACTGTTATTGGAGTAGGAGGGGTTGCTAAAAAATCTCCGCTCGCTATGCAAACTTTAGCTAATATACTTGACAGACCAATTCATATTGCAAAAACCGAACAAGCCTGTGCCTTGGGTGCCGCAATGTATGCATCTGTAGCGACAGGAATTCATTCAAGCCTACAAGATGCTATAATAAAAATGGGAAATGGTTTTGAGACAACCTACAATCCTGAAAACGCTGCTGTAATTCAGTATCAACGTAAATATAAAAAATATTTGGAGTTGGGTGCATTTGTAGAACATACTTTATTAAATATCGAAGCGCATGTCTAAATATGATGATCTAAAAAAGAGGTGTTACGAGGCGAATATGCAACTACCAGAATTAAATCTGGTGATCTATACCTTTGGTAATACCAGTGTGGTGGATAGGTTACAAAACGTTTTTGCTATAAAACCAAGCGGTGTGCCCTATGCACAATTAACCCCAACCGATATGGTCATTGTGGATTTTGAAAATCAAATTGTAGAGGGGAGCTTAAGGCCTTCTTCGGATACAAAAACCCATGCTTATTTATATAAAGCATGGCAAGGTATCGGTGGTATTTGTCATACACATTCCACTTTTGCTGTTGCCTGGTCACAAGCGCAACGAGATATCCCTATCATGGGAACTACACATGCCGATCATCTTACTACAGATATCCCCTGTACAGAACCTATGAAAGATGAGGATATTGAGGGAAATTATGAGTATATGACGGGTAAACAAATTGTAGAACATTTCGAAAAACACGTCTTATCTCCTGCGGAAACAGAAATGATCCTAATAGCAAACCACGGTCCTTTTACCTGGGGGAAATCACCCGAAAAAGCAGTATACAATAGTAAAATTTTAGAAGAATTGGCTTATATGGCTTATTTAACAAAACAAATCAATCCTGAAGCAAAACGTTTAAAAGATTCTTTGATCCAAAAACACTATGAAAGAAAACATGGTAAAGATGCCTACTATGGACAATAAAAAAGACGTATTCTTGAGAAAAGCAAACGATTTTGAAGTTTGGTGGGTTACAGGAAGCCAACACTTGTATGGAACAGAAGTTCTAAATAATGTAGCTGAGCATACACAAACAATGGTTTCATTTTTAAATGGTCAGAAAAAACTTCCTATTAAGATTTTCTCTACTGGTGTAGTAGCTTCAGGTGAAGAAATTCATCAAATCTGTGAAAAGGCAAATTCTTCAAAAAAATGTATTGGTGTTATCTTTTGGATGCATACATTTTCCCCTGCAAAGATGTGGATTCGTGGCTTAAAGGTACTTCAAAAACCCATACTTCACTTCCATACGCAGTTTAATGCCAAAATTCCTTGGGAAACGATTAATATGGATTTTATGAATGAAAACCAATCGGCGCATGGTGGACGTGAGTTTGGTTTTATGATGAGTCGAATGAAAAAGAACCGTAAGATCGTTGTGGGGCATTGGAAAGACAGTAAAACTCAGGATAAGCTTTTCGATTGGTGCAATGTGGTCATAGGATACCATGCATTAAAATATACTAAAGTAGCCAGAATTGGTGATAACATGCGAGAAGTAGCGGTAACTGAAGGAGATAAAGTCGCAGCACAGCTCAAATTTGGTTTTACCGTAGAAGGGTATGGTATCGGAGATCTCGTTGCACACATCAATGAAATTTCTAATAAGGATATACAGCGTCTAATTGATCGCTACCAACAGGAGTATCATTTTGATACAGCTATTCTAAAACATGCTTCCTTGATTGAAGCTGCAAAGATAGAATTAGGACTTCGACAGTTTTTAAAAGAAGTAAACGCAACGGCATTCACTACTACTTTCGAAAATTTGCATGGCATGAATCAATTACCGGGTATTGCCGTTCAACGTCTAATGAAAGAAGGATATGGTTTTGGTGCTGAAGGTGACTGGAAAACAGCCGCATTACTTTATACGCTAAAGACAATGAGTGCTGGTTTAGAGGGAGGGACTTCTTTTATGGAAGACTATACATATCATTTTGATTCAGACCAATCTTTGGTGTTAGGGTCTCATATGCTTGAAATTTGTCCTTCAATTGCAGCAAATAAACCTTCCTGTGAAATACATCCATTGCCTATAGGAGGCAAAGCTGATCCTGCTCGTTTGGTTTTTGATGTAAGTGAAGGAGCTGCTATTAATATATCACTTATTGATTTAGGAAACCGTTTTCGCATGATCTGTAATGAAGTAGAAGTCGTGAACCCGCCACAGGATTTGCCTAAACTACCTACAGCAAGAACACTCTGGAAGCCAAAACCCAATTTTGAAACTGCTATTGAGGCTTGGATTTATGCTGGCGGAGCACACCATACTGTTTTTAGCAAAGCCCTAAAAACGGCTCACATCTTTGATCTATGCGAAATACTCGATATAGAACTGGTCGTAATCGATAAAATGACAAGTTTGTTGCCCTTAAAAAATCAGCTCAGAACCAATGAAGTATTTTATTATATGAACAGTTTTAAGGCCTAAATATTTAATCAACCATACACAATTATGAAATGAGCAATAGTAATTTGGTCAATACCAACCAATATGATCATTCGCGAATTCCATACTTGCACTGCGCAAAGCAGAAGTGTGATAATTTAAAAAACAATATAATAAGCATATGAAAAGTTTAGATGTATTAGACTGGATTTTTATAGGAATTTACTTTCTTGTACTCTTCGGAGTTGCCATTTGGGTTATATTTCAAAAAAATAATGATACCAAAGATTATTTTCTTGCAGGAAGAAATATTGGTTGGTTCGTCGTAGGGGCTTCTATTTTTGCATCAAATATAGGGTCTGAACACGTTGTTGGACTAGCTGGCGCAGGAGCAAGTAATAAGATTCCTATGCTTATTTATGAAATTCATGCATGGATTGTATTATTATTGGGATGGGTTTTTCTCCCATTTTATGCGCGAAGTGGCGTATTTACAATGCCAGAATTTCTTGAGAAAAGATTTAGTGCAAAATCTCGTTGGTTTCTATCAGTAGTTTCACTGGTAGCATATATACTGACCAAGATTTCGGTTACTATTTATGCCGGTGGTGTAGTAGTTGCCGCTCTTTTAGGGATTAATTTTTGGGTTGGAGCATTATCCACTGTAATTTTGACTGGGATTTATACAGTACTTGGTGGAATGCGTGCTGTAGTCTACACAGAAACGTTACAAACAGTTGTATTGGTAATAGGTGCTGCAGCACTGACTTTTATAGGAATCAATCATGTTGGCGGCTGGGGTGAAATGAAAGCTACTTTAGGAGCAGAGTACTTTAACATGTGGAGACCTTCTACAGATCCAGATTTTCCCTGGCCATCCTTGGTGATTACGAGTACTATAGTTGGTATTTGGTATTGGTGTACCGATCAATATATTGTACAACGTGCGTTAACAGCAAAAAATCTTAAAGAAGGAAGACGTGGGACGATTTGGGGAGCTTTGTTAAAATTATTACCAGTGTTTTTATTTTTGGTTCCGGGGATGATTGCCTTAACTTTAAAAGTAAAAGGAGAACTTGATTGGGATTCTCCTGACCAGGCTTTTCCTGTCCTAATGAGTAACTTACTGCCTTCAGGGTTGCGTGGATTGGTTGCCGCCGGATTATTAGCTGCTTTGATGAGTTCGCTAGCTTCTGTTTTTAACTCATGTTCTACTTTATTTACGGTTGATATTTATAAAAAAATACGTCCGCAAACGGAAGAAAAGAAATTGGTTTCTATAGGTAAATTTGCTACGATAATTGTTGTAATTCTGGGTATTCTATGGATTCCTGTTATGCAAAATATCTCCGGAGTATTATATGAGTACCTTCAAAAAGTACAAGCGTATATTGCTCCACCAATCACTGCAGTTTTTCTCTTAGGTATTTTCTTTAAAAGAATCAATGCAACAGGGGCTTATGCTACATTAATTATGGGATCTGTGATTGGAGCTGTACGAATCATTCTTGAATTGGTAGCTGTAAATCTCGAGACGGGCTCACTATTGCACAGTTTGGCGACTATGAACTTTCTGACTTTTGGGGCTTGGTTCTTTCTAGTATGCGTTTTAATTGCCGTAGGAGTAAGTTTTGCTACCACGCCACAAACACTAGAGCGTTTGGCAGGTTTAACTTTTTCAACATTATCCAAAAAAGATAGATTGGAAAATGAAAACAGTTATAATTGGAAAGATATCGCTTTATCTGTATTGGTTTTAATAGTAGTAGCTAGTGTAATGATTTTTTTTAATGGAAAATAAACATATTAAAAAATGTTTTTATGTTCTTATAAGCCTTATCAGTATGACAGTTTATACGCAATCTGAAGATCAAACCATTACAGTTTCTAGAGGACAACATAAATTGGTTATAAATCCTTTTAAGGGAGCTCGTTTACTATCTTATCAACATGGTAATAAAGAACTTTTAATACAACCCGAAGTGCACCCTGAGTTTTATGGATCTACTTTGTGGCCCTCACCACAAAGTGTTTGGAATTGGCCACCACCTAAAGCATTGGATATATTGCCCTATAGAACTCAAAAAAAATCAAGTGAATACATTTTTACAAGTGAAAAAGACAGTACCATAGGACTTGTGTTTGAAAAGAAAATCAAATTAGATAAGAAGGGTATGGTATTAATAACGTACAAAGTTCATAATAAAGGAAAAGCACCTATAAAAACTGCCCTATGGGAAGTTACCCGGGTAAGAGGAGGACTTACTTTTTTCCCTGTTGATATGGAAAAGCCCCAAACCGATTCTTTATCTAACTTAAAATCTGTAAAGGTAAAAAATGATATACTCTGGTATCGTTTTGACAGAGATCAGGTCGATAATAAGGCTCAGAAATTATTTGCAAACGGAAAAGAAGGATGGCTCGCACATATCGAAAATGGAATGTGTTTTATAAAAATTTTTGATGATGTGAAAAAAAATGAAATTCCGCCACAACAAGGAGAAATTGAACTTTATGTGAATGATAAAGCGACCTATATAGAAATTGAAAACCATTCTTCTTATGTATTACTCTCACCAGAAGACTCATACTCTTATCAAATACAATGGTATTACCTGCCGGTTCCTGCCCATTTAGATAGTCATAGTACTGATCCTGAGTTTATGAAGTGGATCAAAAGTATAGTCACAAAAATGAAGGATAAATAAGTTATACTCGCAATTACAATAACTTTTGCTATTTTTTACTTTGAAGAAAGGAATATTGTAAGTTCGTAATTAGTCTTAAATATGATCGTCAACCTGAACTTGTTTTAGGTTCTCAAACTAATTCGTTAATTATGAATGTAATGAGATTCCGAAATAAACTTGCCTACCAGCGGTAATGCAAGCAGGTTCGGAATGAAGCCAAAAGTATCTTTTATTGCCTAAAACGGATATTTACAAAGAAATAATATACATTTCATTATTCAATAACTATAAAATCATCAGATTTTAATTCGATGTCTTCTTTAAAATCAATGATAAAAAATTCGGGATCATGTTTAGATTTATTCCATTTACCACTAATCTTTTGATTTGAAGAAGTTGAAATTTTGGATGTATTTAGCTTCGGCAACAATCCAGCAGGTAGTCTTAATGATGATAAAGTAAGATTCCCTTGCTTACAAATTACTTTCAATTTTCCTTTCTCTTTTAAAAATTGTCCTGAACCGGTATTCGCACTAAAAAAATAAGTAAAGGTGTTCTCTTTAGTTTTAGGATCAAAGGTGTATTGATTTCTAACAATATTGAATCCACTAAGCGCATCGATAACAGACCATGCAGACATAGGACGATAATAATGCCCACCAAACTCTTGATGATCCCAATACAATCCTGCTTTGCGATAGCGGTTATCAACAGCTTGAATAACCTTTTTTCCTTGATCTATTATTCCTTCCCTAATTAAAAACGCTGCAAAAGCCAGTTCTACGCCTGTCCATGGAGTATTTGCCTGATCTACCCAAAGATCTGTATCGTGCATAGGATAAAAGAGTTTGTGTTCTGGCCAGGTACAGTTGCGTAAATAGGTTTCTTCAATAAATGAATAATCCAAAATGGTTTGTAAAGAAGATTTAATTTTTTGCTCTTCAAATAATCTCCCTAAACCTGATTGATAGGCCACCCATTGCCCGAATAATTGATCTGTTAAACAACCTTCATCTTTTCCCTTTTCTCCCAAATAATCATTTGATAATCTGTAATATTGACCATTCCATAATTGACTGTCCATTAACCCAATTCCTTTGTTCGCTGTTTTTTCATATTTTTTTGAAAGAGATTCCTCACCCATATCCTTTGCAGCAATGGCTGCCATTTTAAGTGCTGTAATCCATTGAGTCACTATATAAGAAGATAATCCGTACATTGGAAAATTGTCATAGCTACACATGATTCCATACATATTTGGCATTTCGTCACCATCTTTGTCTAATTCGGTCAGCACATAATTTATAGCTAATTTTACTGAGGGCCACATTTCAGAAAGGTATTTTTTATCATTGGTGAATAAATAATCTCTTAAAACTAATTGTATATAATTTGGAGCTAAATCTACCCGTTCATATACTCCAAAAGTCCCGTTTTTGTTTTTGCCAAGATCGAATCCCAGTCCGTGGTTGATTTCACCTTTTTCGGTTTGTAGTACTTTATGAGCCTTCATCATTGATTTTTGTAATTCTGGAAACAGGGATAGTGTCATTACAGATCCATAGAGTGAAACATCGGTAGTGCCAAAAGGCCCCCAGGCTTGATTGGCTGTCATTCCTTCTTGTATTGCAAATCGACCAGATGTATCAAATTGGCTAGATGTAATTAAGGTATTTAATTGCGAATTGACCTGATCTAAAATGAAAGGCTCAACTGAGCTATCATAAAAATCGTTCATAAATTGTTTTGTTCTTTGATAAAGCGATTTTCTGTTTTTAGTAATATATGAATTTACCTGTTCAACATCTTTAAAATTATTTTCATAATATTTTCCCACAATTTTTGTTTGCTTCAGGGCAATTTCATAGCCTTTATCACCAGGTAATAAGGTGTTTTTTTTCTTATTTCTTTTACCATTTACAGCTCCGTAAGCATTAGGAAAATGCCAGGACATAAAAAATTCGGCATTTACAGGTTTTCCAGAAACCACTGTTTTGGTAATGGCGATAGAACTTTTCAATATTTGATTATTATCTTCACCTGTAAAAGCGATCTGGGTACCATCAGGAGCTGTTTTATTACGATTTTTTGTATCATCTATGTTATCAAGTTTTGAAGATATTAAAAGTTTTTCCATAAATGGGTGACGATGTGCCCAACCGGTATAATAAGAGACTTCCTGCTCACCAAAAGCCCCTAAACCCATATGACCATATGTACCATGATTAGTGGGAACACCACCAACATCGTGTTTAAAAAAGGTATACCCATCTTTTTTGTGAATTTCGGTTTTAAAGAACTTTTTTCCTTTATCAAACGCAACTAAATTTCTTTGTGTGGCGATGATTTCGACCTCTAGAGGAGTGTCTATTTTTGAAGTTATGGAAAAATTAAAATAAACTACAGGAATACTAGAATCGTCAGGGTTGTGAGGAATGAACGGAGAAAAAGTCTCAAGCGATATAATGAAAGGCATTTCATTATCTGAAAATTTCATATTCACAAAAGGAAACCTCGCGCTATATTCGATTTTTTCGATTGGAGTTAACCACGGAAAATAATAGATCGGACTCTCATTTAATAATCCACCCTGATCAATCCCATTGCTATGCTGAAGAAATTTAATTTTTGGTTGCTTTCCTTCTTCTTTATATCTCACGAGAAAAAATAAAAAAGAATTCTGATCATTGGAAAACGGCTTTACAGGCAAATCTAAAATCGGACCTGTGCCAGAAGGATAGTTATTGAAAATAGACCAATTGTAAAAGTTTCCATCTTTTCTAAGTTCGATACTGCCTGTTCCTAATCCTCCAAGTGCGACACCACTGCGAACACGATGTGAATGATGCGATACCTCAGGCTTTGGTAGCGAATCTGACTGAGCAAAAGTAGTGAAACACAAAAAAACACTTATCAAAACATTGATGTGTTGTTTAAAATTAAAGAATATTGACATTTTAAAGTATGTAAGTCGTTAAAAACGAAAATTACATATTAGAAAAATGAATGAATGATACTTTTTTGTCATTTAGTAATGAAATCACAAACTCCGTTTATTTGTTTTTGATTCTCTTCAATGAGGAGTGTCGATTCATAGCACATAAATTCTTTAAATCATGAAATCATGACTTTTGTAAAAGATGATAGCATCTCTAATATTAAGGTATTTCCATAATTAACGTTAGGTTATTTGAGATTAATTCAATTTTTATTATAATTTATTGACAATTTAGTATCTGTTAATGAAAAATTCTTGTTTGTGTCTCAACATAAATATTATCAATTTTGTATTCACAATTAACCCAAAAAATTAATTATGAAACACACACAAATCATTACCCCAATGAAAAGTATGCTAAGTGCTTTCATGGTCTTGTTCCTTATTTTTATAGGAACACTTCGAACCTTGGCACAAGATCTTAAAGAGGTCTCGCCAATCACCAATAAAATATTATTGCTCTATGTTGAAGAAGGTCATATGGATACATATGGGTCAGGACAAACCCCGGCTGATATTATTGCCTATGTAAATCCGGTCAACATTTCGAGTGCAATGAATCTATCGAATTATTCCTTAAGTAGTACGGATGATGCTAATTATTCAAGTCAAAAAAATCCTATCAACATAGGTCGTAAATCAAAAGGAATAGATTTTAATAATGAAGGAGCAGCTAAAGAAATTGCTCTAGGACATTGGATTTATATCGAGTTACCACAGGCTTTACAGCAAGGAAAAACGTATACGCTTTCAACTAGAAATGTAGTAGAAAACATCGAAGAAGTTAAGTTTACTTTTGATGTGAACTCTATGCGATCAGAAACTATTCATGTGAATCAAGTCGGTTTTCCTACCAATGCACCCAAGTATGCTTATCTATCACAATGGATGGGGGATTTTAATACCTCTGCACATACTAATGGCGGTTTAGAATTAGATGATTATTCAGGGGCAGAGTTTCGAGTTGTTAACTTTAATACTGGAGCAACTGTTTATACTGGAACTATAGAGAAAAGACTGGATAAAACCAGTACAGAAACCTTTCGCCCAGAGTTTGGACCAGATGGTAATTATACCAAAGCTGATGTATGGCAATGTGATTTTAGTGCTGTAACTTCTTCGGGAGAATATATTATCGTAGTAGATAGAATAGGTAAATCTTTTCCCTTCGAGATCGGTAATGATATTACTAAAGAACCTTTTTACTATGCTATGAAAGGGCTTTTCTGGCAACGTCAAGGTGTTTTTAAAGAACAATATGATGGTAAGGTTATGCCCGCCGATCATACAGGAACCTGGAGATGGGATGATCAATGGAACCCAGGTGATAGTCATAGCACCAATGGATTTGATAATAGTAGAGCAAAAGATGTCAATGGGATTTATGGATATTACTTTGACGCCGGAGATTGGGATGGATACTTTAGTCATAATCGAGTGCCTATGGCTCTGTTATTGTTGTATGATTTAACCCCGGATCGCTACAAAGATGGCGAAGTGGGTAATCGATATAAGCGAAATGCAAGCGATCCATGGATCGATGAAGGAAGCAATGGTTTACCCGACCTTTTAGATGAAGCGAGCTGGTTGGTGAACTATGGAAAAAGAGCCAGAAGTATTTTGGATGCAAATGGTGGAACAGGTGGAGTGCCATTATATGTGGGACGTGACGGAGTGCCAAATAGTAATGGTGTGACAGCTTGGAACGATACAAGAACCTGGTACATAGCTAGACAAGATCCAAGAATGACGTTTTTTCACTCAGGTAATGCTGCTTATTATGCCATTTGCCTTAATGAATTTCATAAACTAACTAACTCAGGAAATCATCCCGATGCAGCAGGTTGGATTGCCGAAGCGGAAAGCGCTTTCCAATGGTCTGAAAATAATAGAGATAACACCTCGAATGATGCTGGAAACAATGAAAGAAGAGCTAGAGGATATGCTGCTGCTGCGTTGTATAGAGCTACTGGAAAAACCCAGTACCAAACTATTTTCAAAGATATTTTTAATTGGGACCCCTGGAAAGGTGGTGGAGAATGGTCTAACCCAAATACTACAGATATTGCAGCTTCTCTTTATGCACTTACACCAAATGGAGTAAATGGACTGGATACAGCATTTAGAACTGTATGTATTAATTATGTTATCAAATCTGCAGATGATAATAAAGTTCAGGATATGGAGGATAACGGATATCGTCAACCTATCGAAAACAATCAGTTCGCACAGTTAGGAGGAATCAATACACCTAGAATGACTATGGTACCCGTAGCTTATGAACTAACAGGAAATGAAAAATATCTGGACCTTATGCATCATGCTTCAAGTTATGTGTTAGGAGGTAACCAATTAAATATGGTTTACCTTTCAGGTCTTGGAGAGCGATACGATGATTGGATTTTTCAGCCCAATGCATATCTAACAAGTGATTATAACAGTAAGGTATATTCATCAGAAAACTTTATTGGCCAGACTTCTTATTTTACAACGACTCCAGAAACAGGATATTGGTTCTTTCAATCTATTTTTTCTGAATATTATTCCCAAAAGAATTCTTACCCTGATCTTAGGGCTGGAAGTAGTCTATGGCCAGGAACTGAACGGAAAACATATAATCGATTCAGTATTCAGGGAGGTGAGTTTACCGTGCACCAGCAAAACAATTATATGATTTACACTTTGGGTTATGTTAAAGCCAAAGCTAATCCAGGGGGTTCTAATTATCGTTTGAATGATAGGCCAACAGTATCGCTTAATTTGAATGATGGACAAGACATTGATCAAAACAGAGCAGTCCTAACCGTAAATGCTTCTTCTGATACAAGATATGTGGACTACTATTATGAATGGCACTATATTGGAAGAAGTGAAGATAAAAATAATAACTTTAGATTTGAATGGGATCCATTGTTGGCTCCAGGAACAGAGGTATTGATTACAGCTGTAGCCTCTGATGATCGAGGTAGAATAAGTTTACCAACAGGAGCCGGTGATAAAACTGTGAAAATTAGCGGAACTTTTATTTCAGTTGATTCAGTAAGTGTTACACCAGAGTCCGCTAATGTAACTCTAGGTAGAACTTTAAGCCTAACAGCAACAGTTTCTCCTGTAAATGCATCGAATGATAATGTCTCTTGGTCTTCCTCTAATACCAATGTAGCGACGGTAGATGAAAATGGTACGGTAACAGCAGTCGGACTTGGATCTACGGATATAACCGCCACTACCGAAGATGGTAATAAAACCGATTCGACAACTATCACAGTAGTTAATCTTACATGTGATCCAGTATTAACAAATCCAAGTTTTGAGGATGGATTAACAAGTTGGATCACTAATTCTGGTACTCCTATAACTTCGAGTGATGCAGTGGATGGAAATAATTCTATACAATTAACCGGAGAGTCTGGAGTAGAGCAACAATTTACACAATCTTTGCAATCAGGTAAAAGTGTAATCGTAAGATTTAGTGCAAAAGTGAATGCTACTATCGGATGGTCGGGTGTAGGTTTTGATTTTAAAGATGCAACGGGTACAACCATAGAAGCAACGAATACACAAATTACAAATGCTACCTGGCAAGAATTTGTGATTCAAGGTAATGCTCCTGCCGGAACGGAAATAATAAATGTATGGTTTTATACTTCCTCAGATATTCTTAATGTGGATGATTTTTGTGTAGATATTGAAAATGCTGATTCCGGTCCTGATACACAGGCTCCTTCAGTTCCTAGCGGATTGGCTTCATCAGCCATTACCGAAACAAGTTTTGTTTTAGATTGGAATGCTTCGACAGACAATGTTGGAGTTGATGAGTATAGTATCTATATTGATGGGGTATATAACAAACGATCGACAGATACAAATACTACCGTAAGCGGTTTATCGGCAAATACCACTTATGCAGTAACAGTATCAGCAAGAGATGCAGCAGGTAATGAATCCTCTAGAAGTACTGCTTTGTCTGTGACTACATCTGGTAGTGGAGGTAATCCCGGAGTTTCTATTGATATAGAGGCCGAAGAATTTACGGCTCAATCGGGTACTTCTATGCAATCTGTAGGTTCTTGGTTTACGGGGACAGGGTACGTAGATTATGGCGGTAATAATTCTTACGCCGAATGGACAGTAGATCTTACGGGTTCATCTGCCGATTTAGAATTTAGGTATACTAATGGAAGTGGTGATAATAGAGTTTGTGATTTATTAATCAACGGAACTCTGGTAGGCACCGTGGATTTTCCTCCATCTGGTGGATGGGGAACTCCAACAACAACAACATTTATAGGAGCTACTATAAGTGAAGGTACCAATGTAATTCGTTTGGTTGCCAACAATGCCTTTAGCGGAGGGCCTAATCTAGATAGATTAAGCCTCAACACTACAGGAGGTTCTGAGCCGGGAGGAGATTATACCCAAGATGATAATGGACTTGTTTCTATGGAAGCAGAGGAGGCTACATCTCAATCAAACGGTTCAGGAACATTTGCTTCTATGTCTTGGCAACAACAAAACGATGCAACTGCAAGTAATAGTAGTTTTATGATTGTTCCAGATAATGGTAATATCAATTCTGCAGGCACTTTAAATGGGCCAAGACTTGATTTTGAAATTAATTTTGTAAAAACCGGGACGCATTATATCTGGGTAAGACAAAAATCACCAAATGGAGCAGACAATTCTATTATTCCGGCATTTGATGGTGTTTTACTTGCCGATTGGAACATGCCTGATGCATTAACAGAATGGACGTGGTCTAAGGCCGGATTTACATTTGATGTTACTAGTACAGGAATACATACTTTCAGTATTTATATGCGAGAGGATGCAACACCAATTGACAAGATAGAATTAACAACAAATGGTAACTACGTTCCTTCAGATACTACAAACGGTTTAAAAGCTCAAATTGATATGAACACTAATGTGAGTATTTATCCTAATCCTGTAGATGACGAATTACATGTTCAATTTAAGTCAGTAAATAAGACTAATAAGAGAAGTGTTGACTTATATTCGTTTAACGGAATTTTATTGAACTCACAAAGATTTACTGCGGAAGAAAGTAAAGTAACGCTAGATACTCGTGATTTGCAATCTGGTATATATGTTTTGAAAATAACAGAAGGGGCGCAAAGTATTGAATATAAAGTTATAAAAGAGTAAATCTATTTCATGAAATTGATAATAAGAATCCAGCTTGAATAGGCTGGATTCTTTATTTCCGATATTTTCAAAACCATAAACCTTCAACTATTATGAAAACACAATCATCCAAAAAGAATTTTTATTTGATTTTGCTATTTTTCAGCTTCCAAATTTTATCTGCTACAGACTATTATGTCTCACCAAACGGAATGGATGACTCGGCCAGAAATGGTACTTCTCCTAGTAACGCTTGGAGAACTTTGGCTTATGCTAGTGAACGAGTTCCTGAAGGGAATCATCGAATTTTTCTTGCTGCAGGAAATTATTATGAAACAAGACCTTCCAAGGTGAAAAAAGGTATTAAAATTATAGGAAACGGAAATGAAGGAGGCAATCGTACTACAATTTATGCCTCTTCTTCATGGAACAATCCAGATAGTGGCTGTACTAATCGTAGAGAAAATTATGTTGTTATATTTCGTGCACCTAATTCCAAAACAGATGTGAATAATGAAATTAGTCATATTGAGTTTATTGATCAACAAAAGAAAAATATAAATGGTGCCATTTTTATTCACGGAGCCAAAATAGATGTTCACGACCTAGTTATTCGAAATTTTCGATTTGCCGGTATTTTTGCCAGAGGAAATGATTTAAATTTATATAAAAATAAAGTCTACAATTCTTCCAGAAGAGGAAACTGCGATGCATCACGTTTGGGAAATATATCTACTATTTGGTGTGAGAACCTTACAGTTCATGATAATTATTTTGAGACTAATGATGGGGATTCTGGCTATGGATATAGAGGAAGAGGACATACTAATGCTAAAATTTACAATAATGTATTTAATATTCAAGGAGGGGATTTTGATATAGAAATCGCTCATGAAAATGAGTATGGCGTTGAAATTTATGACAACGAATTTCATAACCCCGTTTCGTTACCCAAAAGTCATAATCAAGCTAATCCTAATGAAAGAGGGTATGAATATTCTATATGGGTACATGATAACACTACTACGGATCCATACTCTTTTGAAGGTCCTAGAAACTATTTAAGAATTAGTCACAATTATATCAATATAGACCCTAATGACACCAATGGCACAGTGTTTACCATCTTTGGCGGGCGATGCAATGGCCCTATCTGGATTCATGATAATGTAATTGTCAATGCCGGACGGGGATTAGTTTGGCTCGGGAATTCAGGGAGACCAGAGCCTAACAATAACATAATGAAAAACCTTTACATTTATAATAATACGGTATATATGTCCAAGGTAGCTAGTCCCTACAGAAGTGTATTGGACTTAAGTGGTGGTACCACCGTAGTTGATAACTGGGAACTTAAAAACAATGTAATTATTGCAGCAGAAGGCACTAGAAGAGATCTTTATTTTAATAATGCTCAAAATAGGGATAATCTAGATGTATCACATAACCTATTTGATAATGTAGATTTAGTTTCCTCAAATAATAATAACATTACAAATGGTAATCCGGAATTTAATTTAAGGGGTAACAAACCTTTTCCATATTATGCCCCGAATAATGGAAATTCACCAATAGTAAATGCTGGTATAGATGTGGGGTTACCGTTTTTGGGCAGTGCACCAGATATCGGAGCCTTTGAGTTTAGTTCTTCTGAAATTGATGGCATTAGCGTGAGGCACTTCGATAATATTTTCGGAACTTCTATACAAGATCTAAAGGATGCACCTAATTTTCCAAATAACCCAAACTTTGAAGAAGTTAGGGATAGTTTTGAAATTTCGACCAACATAGGAGATAATTATGGAGTACAAATTATTGGTTATCTGGTTCCCCCCGAAACTGGTACCTACTACTTTTGGATAGCCGGAGATGACAACGTAGAATTGAGTCTTAGTGATAGCGAAAATCATGCTAACACATCCATTATAGCGTATCACGATGCCTGGACAACCTCCAGACAATGGAATAAGTATTCTTCTCAAAAATCTTTGCCTATTAATTTAATTGCAGGAAAACATTACTACATACAAGCATTAATGAAAGAAGCAGCTGGCGGGGATAACCTGGCAGTAGGATGGAGAAAACCCTCTGATGGCAATGGAAGTGCTCCCACAGAAGTAATATCAGGAGCATACTTATTACCATTAGAAAAAAGTTTTTCTCAAGATACAGGTAGTAGTGGACTTGTTTCTATGGAAGCAGAGGAGGCTACATCTCAATCAAACGGTTCAGGAACATTTGCTTCTATGTCTTGGCAACAACAAAACGATGCAACTGCAAGTAATAGTAGTTTTATGATTGTTCCAGATAATGGTAATATCAATTCTGCAGGCACTTTAAATGGACCAAGACTTGATTTTGAAATTAATTTTGTAAAAACCGGGACGCATTATATCTGGGTAAGGCAAAAATCACCAAATGGAGCAGACAATTCTATTATTCCGGCATTTGATGGTGTTTTACTTGCCGATTGGAACATGCCCGATGCATTAACAGAATGGACGTGGTCTAAGGCCGGATTTACATTTGATGTTACTAGTACAGGAATACATACTTTCAGTATTTATATGCGAGAGGATGCAACACCAATTGACAAGATAGAATTAACAACAAATGCTAACTACGTTCCTTCAGATACTACAAACGGTTTAAAAGCTCAAATTGATATGAACACTAATGTGAGTATTTATCCTAATCCTGTAGATGACGAATTACATGTTCAATTTAAGTCAGTAAATAAGACTAATAAGAGAAGTGTTGACTTATATTCGTTTAACGGAATTTTATTGAACTCACAAAGATTTACTGCGGAAGAAAGTAAAGTAACGCTAGATACTCGTGATTTGCAATCTGGTATATATGTTTTGAAAATAACAGAAGGGACACAAAGTATTGAATATAAAGTTATAAAAGAGTAAGATGATTTAAATTTAGTTGTTTAAGGAGCGTTTGGCAAGTATTGTTAGACGCTTTTTTTATTAAAATTGACGTGATTCTTCATTATAACGCTGTATATTGATTAGTGTATAAAACAACCTTATGCTATAGTACTCTTTTAATACCTGAAAAATCTCTTTTAAAATCTGATGGGGTAGAGCCTTTACTTCTTTTAAACAAACGATTAAAGTTTGCTATACTGTTGAATCCACATAAATAAGCTACTTCTGATACTCTTAGATCTTTTTCGATCAACCATCTTGCAGCGTAGCCAAGACGAATGTCATTAACATATTCTATGAATGTTTTTCCAGTCCTTTTTTTTATGAAGCGATTAAAAGAAACACTACTCATATTAACTAGGCTACAAATTTCATCCAAAGTAATTTTGTTCATGTAATTTTCATGGATATAATCATAAATTATCTTGATTTTATCACTATTATCAAAATCTTTACTAAATCCCGTGTGTGTAGAAAGTAATCGTTGATCTCTAGAATTTGCCATATCATAAAGAATTGATAATAATGATATAAAATAATCGATACCATCAAGTTTAGATATTTTTTCGATTTTGCGTGATAAGTCTAATGCTATTTTTTTTGAAAAAAGAATACCGTGAGCCGATCTTTCAAATAAGCTTTTGATAGGCTTCATAATTCTTTTGGATAACAAGGAAGAGAAGAGCGCTTCATCAAATTGAATAGTGATCTCATGAATATTCTTACTTTTACAATCATGTTGTTCCCAAGTGTGGTACAAATTTGGACCAATCAGAACTAACTCAATATCGTCAATTTCTTCGATAGAATCCCCTACAACTCTTCGAACACCTTTAGCATTTCTAATATAATTGATTTCAAACTCTGGATGAAAATGTAATGGAAAATCAAATTCATCTTTCACTCGATCAAATACAAGAAAACTATCTTGATTAGATAATGGAGTAATTTCCCTGTGTATCTTATTGTAAATCTCCATTTGAGTAAATAATTTAATTTTCAGCTATTTATGACAATATAATATCAATACAATATAAACAAAAAATGTGTTGAAATATTTAGAGATTGGATTTTGTTTTAAGATTTTAAACAGACTATAGTATAAGGATATAATTAGAGCAGGAGCGAAATCATGATTTTTTATATCGTAAACAATTGTTAATTAAGTTGTTGTGTGTTGCTTGTGCGAATAGGATAAATCAGGGCTGCATCTTTATTTAAATTAATTTAAAGGATAATTTTATAAGTTAAAAACAGAATCCAAAAGTACAAAGCATCATTTTGCAATGATCATGATTAATTAATACAAAATAATATAGGTATATGACAAAATAGTACTATGATCGAATGAACTATCACGTTAATTTAGTGTTAAGATAATTTGAGAACGTATTAGACTCATAAATATTGTCAAAAATTATTGAAGTTCTCTTAAAAAACCAAAACCATAACCAAGAATACAATAATAAAGTAACTAAAATAGTTTACAATTAAACAATCAAATTATGGATAAACAAATCGAAAATTATTCTTGCATTTTGGATAATTCAAATTCTAGGTTGAGAATAATACGGGGAAAATTGTTTTTCGTTTTGTTGTTTTTTCAGTTCTTGTCAATTTATGCTGAAACTCACACAAAAACTGCAATTAATAATGTAGATGTTGATAACTTTTCACTCCAATCTTCAATAAGTGGAACCGTAACAGATCCTAACGGAAGTCCTCTTCCAGGAGCATCTATTCAAGTAAAGGGAACATCAATAGGTGCATCAACAGATTTTGATGGAAAGTATACGATACAGGCCGGTGCAAATGATATTTTAGTATTTAGCTATATCGGTTTTGTTGCACAAGAAGTTCCTGTTGGTTCCAGAACTACTATTAATATTACTTTGGAAGAAGATGCCAGCGAATTAGATGAGATCGTTGTTGTTGGTTATGGTACAAGAGCTAAGAAAGATTTAACAGGAGCAGTTTCTACGTTGTCGGCAGACGAATTGTCTCCTCAAATTAATCCTAGTCCAGAGTTTGCCATTCAAGGTAGACTCCCTGGTGTATTTATCTCGAATCCGGGATCCAATCCAAATAGTCGTCCCGATGTTAGAATAAGAGGGGTCTCAACTTTAGGATTTAATGATCCTTTATATGTTATAGATGGTGTCCCTGTAATAGAAGGAGGGGCTGCCTCTAACGATGCCCGAACTCAAGATAACAGAGGATCGATCAATGTTTTAAATTTGATAAATCCAAATGATATTAAATCAGTAACTGTATTGAAAGATGCATCGGCTACTGCAATATATGGTGTCAGAGCTTCAAATGGAGTTATTCTTATTGAAACAAAAAGGGGGACCAAAGGACGAACAAATGTTAACTTTTCTCAACGGTATGGGATTCAAACATTAACGAAAAGATATAATACATTATCGACAAGTCAATATGTCGATGTTGCTAATCAAGCTTGGGCCAATAATCCGGCTGAGTCTAGAGAGGATGATCAGTTTGGATCTTTATATGATCCTGATTCTTCAGAGTATTTGGGGAATAGTCCAACATTTGATTGGATTGATAGAGGTGTAAGAAATACTTCGGCAATTCAAGATTATAATGTTTCTATAACCGGAGGGTCTGATAAAAGTAACTATGCGGTAAGCGTAGGTTATACAGGTCAGGAAGATGTTCTTTTTGATACTGAATTTGAAAGATATTCATTTAGCATAAATTCTGACCATAAAGTGACTGATTGGTTAAAATTAGGGCAGTCATATCGTATAGCAATTACCGATTCTCCAGACGAAGTGGTGTTTGATAGTAATCTTTTCAGAACCTTGACTTTTGCTGCACCTTGGCAACCTATAGAGGATCCTAATGGCCCTCAAGGATTTGCAACTATTGGTGGTCCTGGAGGATTTGGAAACGGTACAATAGCAAATTATTTTGGTTACGCTCCTTTTTGGGAACAAAGATCGTTACTGATACGTAACTTAGGTTCGGTCTATGCAGAGCTAAACCCTCTTCCAGGATTAAAATTAAGAGGGACGGTAAGTATTGATTATTATACAAATAGGAGAGATCAATTAAGGTTACCTCAGTCAGGATTGTTTAGGGAAGGTCCCATACAACCTGATAATTTTGCAAGACGTTTAACTACAAATTATAATTTGACTTCTGAATTTTTAATAGGATACAACAAAAATTTCGGAAGGCATAATTTTGATGTGACTTTAAATGTTATGGATCAAAAGACACAATGGGATATTTCTAATGTCGCAGCAACAAACACTGGGATTACAAGCTTTGAGCAACGTAGTATTGAAGAGGCATTGGCCGCCGAAAATAGATCTGGATTTCTAGTAAGAAATGAATCTGGATTGCAAGGTTATCTTGCAAGATTGAGTTATAATTTTGATAGTAAATATTATATCGATGGTACCATAAGAAGAGATGGTTCATCTAAGTTTGCAGACGGGTTTAAATGGGGTACTTTCCCTGCTTTTGCTGTTGCCTGGAGAATTTCTTCAGAAGGCTTTATGCAAAATCTGAAATGGTTAAATGATCTTAAGATAAGGGCGGGATATGGGCAGACTGGAAATCAGGAAACTCGAGATTTTGCATTTCTCTCTTTAGTTAATAATAATCCGTCTTACCCTACTGGGGATGGTACGCTCAATCCAGGAGCGGCTCTTGGAGATTTTCCAGTGATTGATACTAGCTGGGAAACCGTAACAAGTACTAATATTGGGATGGATGGAACTTTGTTTAATAACAAACTAACTTTTACCGCAGAATACTATTTTAGAGAAACTGAAGATATTCTACAAGAAATAGACATTCCGTTAGTTATCGGGGCTTTAACAAAACCCGTTGTAAACTTAGCTACTGTTGAGAACAAAGGTTTTGAATTATCCATGGGTTATTCAGACAACTTTGGTAAATTGGGATTTAATGCAAATGTTAATCTTACCACAGTGAAGAATGAAGTAACGAAATTATTCAACGATACTCCTCAAGGATCTGATCAGAGTAGGATTGCTCTAGGTCAGCCTATAGGGTATTTGTATGGTTTCCAGACAGATGGTATTTTGCAAAATGAACAGGAGGTCCAGGCCTATAGAACTGCAATAGACGGCACAGATCGATCAAATCAGGCTGCTCCCGGGGATTTTAGATTTAGAGATTTAAATACCGAATCTGATGATGTGATTGACGGTACCTCGGGAGCTGATGGGCGATTGACTTCACAGGATAGAACGTATTTAGGCAAAACAATTCCCGGATATTATTATGGAATTAATTTAGGCCTAGATTATAAGGGCTTCGATTTAGGAGTATTTTTTAGGGGAGTTGGAGATGTACAAAAATACAATAGGGAAAAAGAACGTGGTGAAGCTATTGGAAGTATTGGGAATAATTATTTTACGTCGGTATTAGATAGTTGGACGCCATCGAACCCTTCTAATGATAATCCTAGAATTGTAGCAAGTGATCCTGCTGCTAATAATCGTTTTTCAGATCGTTGGGTTGAGGATGCAGACTTTTTGAGATTGCAAAATTTGACCCTTGGCTATACCTTCGGGCCAGAAATTTTAGAGAAATTTAGAGCTAATAATTTAAGAGTTTATTCTACACTCTCTAATGTTTTTGTTATTACACCTTATACCGGACTTGACCCTGAAGATGATACTACACCCTTTACATTGACTATGGGTTTAAATATTGGATTTTAAAAGATAAAAGATTATTCATATGAAAAAAATAGTTTTAATAATAGCAATAGGGTTATTCTTTACACTTCAATTTGGGTGTGACGAAGATAAGACTTTGGATATAGAACCTATAGGCCAGCCAACAGAATCCAATTTCTTTAGAAATGAAACTGAAATGACGCAAGCTGTTTTTGGTGTGTATCAGAAATTAAGTTTTTTCTATAAATTTCAGGTTCAAAATTTTTTACAACGAACTGATTTACTGCCTTCAGATGATTTAACACGTAATAATAGTGGACCTTTTGAAAATTTGAGTCTCTTAGACCAATTCGATAGTCGTATCGGGTTGACATATCAATATACTTACCAGTTAATAGCCAGGGCAAATACTTTATTACAAAAGATAGAAGAAAATGAAAGCTTTGCATATACCAACCAACCAGAGTTAGCCAATGTACATAGGGGGGAAGCTTTATTTCTAAGATCTTTAATGTATCTGAAATTATGGAATACATTTGGGACGGCACCTTTGGTTACTGAAAGAATAGTAGATTTAGGTAATGCGTTTCCTCCTAATTCCGTAGGAACCCAGTTACTGGATCAGGCAGTTCAAGATTTGACTGAAGCTCAGAATTTTTTACCTGATGTATGGGACGATGCAAATTTAGGAAGGGCCACTAGTAATTCTGCAAAAGGTTTGTTGGTTAAAGTTTTGGTGTTCAGAGGATCTGTAACTGGAAATAATGCAGATTTCGCTCAAGCTTTAACCGTTTTTAACTCAATGTCTGGAGTTAGTTTAGCTCCAAATTATACAAATAATTTTGATGCACAAACAGAAAATAATAGAGAATCGTTATTTGAATTTCAAGCAGCAAGAAATTCTGATCCTAAAATAAATGATTGGTTATTGTCAGGAACAGATGATTTTCCCGCCAATGGTTCGCTTAATGCGTTTTATGGCTACTTTTCACCACTACCCTCATTTATCCCGGGAGTTACTTATACAGCTACGTCTTCATTATTAAATTCTTATGAAGATGATGATCCTAGATTAACTCTAAGCTTTAACCCAAATGAGGATATTTTCAATGTAATAAAGTATGTAGGGGAAGAGTATGATGAGATAGCCGAAGTTACCGATCCCGGCGAGGCTTTATCTAATAACAATCCAAGAATTCTTAGGTATGCAGATGTGATGTTACTTGCAGCCGAAGCTATAGTACGGTCAAATGGTAGTATAGATCAGGCCATTGATTTGGTTAACCAAATTAGAGAAAGAGCTCGTAACTCTGTATCCCCACCTTCTGCTATTCCTGCTGATTTAGCAGTTCCGGCAACTCTTGACGAAGCTTTGGAAATCATTTTTAATGAAAGAAGACTAGAATTGGCAGTAGAAGAAGGCCACAGATGGCATGATCTTAGAAGACGGCATATAGCTGGAGAAATAGATCTCACTACTTGGGATTTTGACTCCTCTGACCCAACTTTTCAATTTTTAGAAAGAAATATAAATTTCCCGTTACCTGATAATGAAGTAGTAGAAAGTCCAAATCTTAATCAAAATGATGGTTATTAATATTAGTTTGATTTTGTTTTAGCTATTAGTCATAAAAATGGACACTTAAAGTTGTCCATTTTTGTGCTAATTTTAAACAATAAGTATTAGCTAACGTACAATATATATGAGATTTTTTTTGCCGTTATTTATTTTAGTCATTATTTCTTGTAATGATCAAAGTAGAAAAAATAAACTTTTCGAAATCGTACCATCTAATCAATCCGGAATAGTTTTTAATAATACAATTCATGAAACTGATTCTCTCAATATTCTGGATTACGATTATTTATATAACGGTGGTGGAGTAGGTATTGGTGATTTTAATCTTGATGGATTACCCGATATATTTTTTTCGGGTAATATGAGGAGTAGTGCTTTGTATCTCAATCAAGGTAATTTTTTATTTAAAGACGTGACTAAAGAAGCCGGAGTGGAAACTAGTAGATGGTGTACCGGTGTTTCTATAGTAGATATTAATAATGATCAAAAACCCGATATTCATATTTCTACAGGTCATAACCCAAAAGGGGAAGGGTTTTTAAATTACTTTTTTATAAATGAAACAGAACCTGGAGGGCCAGTTAAGTTTTCAGACAAAGCGTTTGAGATGGGGCTTACTTCCAAAACCTATGCTATCCAAGCAGCTTGGTTGGATTATGATGTAGATGGGGATTTGGATTTATATGTGATTAATAATGCTTTAGAAACGTATCAAAAAAGTGTACCCTACGGGCCTAAAAAGAGCAGTGAAGGAAAAAGCACGGACATACTATATAGAAATGATGGTTATCAAAATAATGTACCCATTTTTACCAATGTTTCCAAAGAAACAGGAATCACAATAGAAGGTTGGTCTCTAGGTGTAGCTGTCTCTGATTTTAATAATGATAATTATCCCGATATCTATATAGCAAATGATTTCTTATCAAATGATATACTGTATATTAATAATCAGGATGGAACATTTACAGATAAAGTAAATGAGTACACAAAACACCAAAGCCATAATAGCATGGGTATCGATATTTCAGATATTAATAATGATAGTGCGCCGGATATCATTGCCTTAGATATGCTTCCAGAAGATAATTTACGTCATAAAACCATGTTTGGAGACATTATGTTTCATGGGTTTGAAGAAGCTCTGCGAAAAGGGTATAACCATCAATATGTGCGAAATGTACTTCAGGTTAATAATCAGGATGGTACATTTAGTGAAATTGGAAATTTTTCTGGAATCTCTGCAACAGATTGGAGCTGGGCTCCACTTATTGCTGATTTTGATAATGACGGGCTAAGGGATGTTTATATTACTAATGGTTATGTAAAAGAAATCACAGATCTAGACTTTATAGATAATTACAATCATTCTAATATGTTCGGTACGCCTGATGCAAAGCGATTAAAACTCGTGAAGCAACTAAAGGAGATGAAAGGTGTAAAAAAGTCCAATTTCTTCTTTAAGAATTTGGGTGATAATCAATTCGAGGATCAAACTCAGACTTCTGGATTAAAAACCCCTTCTTTTTCAAATGGGGGTAGCTACGTTGACCTTGATCTTGATGGAGATCTTGATTTAGTGGTTAACAATATCAATGCTCCGGCGTTCATCATTAAAAACTTACTGATAGAAAATAGTAATGAGAGCACCAATTTTCTCAAAATAAAATTTGACGAAGATAGATACGCCTATGGAGCCAAAGTGTTTTTATTTTCAGAAGACCGGCAATGGTACGCAGAACATTATCCGCAAAGAGGGTATTTATCTTCAGTTGACAATATATTGCATTTTGGTTTAGGCGAAAATAAGCAAATAGACTCTGTTGTTGTAAAATGGACAGATACCAAAACATCTGTATTGAAAAATATAAAAACAAATACAGTAGTTGAAATTAGCAAGAATACATCATTCAATATTGATAATGCTACCATAAAAAAACAAAGCAGACCATTTAACAAAGTATCATCTTCAATTTTGCCACATATCATACAAGAGAACAATTTTGACGATTTTCGTAAATGGCCCCTTCATTTTAGATCTTACAATAAATTAGGACCCACTATTGCGGTTAGCGATGTAAATAATGATCAACTTGATGATATTTTTATAGGCGGACCAATTCATAAAACAGGTAGTTTTTATCTTCAAAACAAAGAAGGTGGTTTTCGTGAACAACCTATTCTTGATTCTTTATCGGTATCCTTTGAAGATACAGGAAGTTTATTATTTGATGCTGATAACGATGGAGATCTGGATTTGTATTGTGTAAGTGGTGGTTCAGAATATTATGCCCGACCAGATAAATATCAAGATCGATTGTTTCGTAACGATGGAAATGCAAATTTTAAGTTAGCACCAGAGGCACTTCCGGAAATAACGGCTTTTGGGCATGCGGTAATTTCATTGGATTATGATAATGATGGAGATCAGGATCTTTTGGTAGGAGGAAGAGTAATAGCGAATCAATATCCAAAGATACCAAGAACATATTTATTACGTAATGACCAAGGCATTTTTAAGGATGTTACAGAAAATGAGTCTCCTGATTTATTGCATCCTGGTATGATCACAGGGGTGGTAGCAACAGATTTAAATAATGATCAATGGATAGATTTAGTTTTGACAGGAGAATGGATGCCAATTTCAATATATTATAACAACAAAGGCGAATTCATAAAAGACAAAACCAAAAACGGTTTACAAAGTACGAATGGCTGGTGGAATTGTATCGAAAAAACAGATTTTGATAATGACGGAGATATAGATTTTGTTGTTGGTAATTGGGGGCTTAATAATGTATTCAAAGCTTCTCAGGAACAACCCTTATCATTGTACGCCAAAGATTATGATAATAATGGAGCTATTGAGTCTATTTTTACCAGTTATGTGCAGGGGCAAGAATACATAATTCATCCAAGAAACACATTAACCAAACAATTACCCTTTTTGAGAAGTATGATCAATGACTATAAAATGTATGGAAATACGCCATTTAAAAAAATCTTCACAGCAGAATTACTTCAGGATGCTACTGTGTTAAAAACCTATGAACTAGCTTCAGTATATATCGAAAATAATAATGACGGAACCTTCACTTACAAAAAGTTACCTCCCGAAGCACAATGGTCTCCTATTTTTGACTTTTTAATTGAGGATATTAATCAAGATGGTTTTCAAGACATGGTTGCAGTAGGTAATTATTTTGGTACCGAAGTGCTTAATGGCAGATACGACGCAGGTAATGGTATCGTTTTAATGAATAACAGGAACGGAACTTTCGAAACCAAGTTATCAAAGGAAACCGGTTTTAGAGTAACCGGAGAAGGAAGATGTATTGCAAAATTAAAACAAATAGATGGATCTGAATTAATTATTACCGGTGTACAGAATGATAGTCTGCAAATCTGGTCTTTAAATAGATCCATAAATGATGATTAATAATATGTTTTTGAAACTACGCGTAATACAAAAGTTCCTTACCCTTCTATTTTTAAGTAGCTGCTCCTTTGTTTCCTGCCAGGAAAAACAGATATCTTTTAGTTTAAAAACTGTCCCTTTTAGCCAACCCGGATCGTTTTATAACGTAAAAGAGGTGCACGATGAACCCGGTACATTGGAAATCACAACCGCAAAAAGAAGCGCGGTCACCTATAGATGGGACCCTGAGACGGCATGGTCAAATAATATATTTAAAATACGATTGATCCAGGATGGAAAATTGGTTCCATATCACACCACTACCTCACCATGGCAGCTTGTTCTAAAACCTAAATCGGGTAAAGGTCAGGTAAAAATAACTTTTAATACTTTAGAAGATTTTTTATTTCAAATAGAAGATATCGATGTAGCACTAGAGTCCTATCGAAGCTTAAAAGGACTCTACCACCGATCTGAAAAAGAGGTTGGTTTTGTTCCGCATTTTTCAAAGGCCACAGCGCAATTAAAAATCTTTGGTCAGGGAACGATAAAGATTCAAGATAAAAGTCTTATAGTACGCAATGCTCAACTAGCAGCTTTACGACTATCAGATTTTCCAAAGCCCTGGGAACCAAAAACTCCGAACTATCAGGAAAAAGTAAAACGACTAAAAAATGAATGGGGGGATTGGATGTCTAAAGCTCCAAAAGCTCCTAAGGATTTGGAAAAGACGAGAGATATTGCGTGGTACATTATGCGCAATATGATTGTTGGACCTTATAATAATTATAGCCGGCAGACGATATTGATGAGTAAAATGGGTATGAATCAGATCTGGGCGTGGGATAACTGTATTAATGCTGTTTCTGTTGCTAAAGCAGATCCTAAACTAGCTTGGGATCAAATTCAGATTTTCTTTGATAAACAAACAGAAACAGGGATGATCCCCGACCCTATCAATGATTATAGTAATCAATATGGCTTCACAAAGCCACCTATCCAGGGGTGGGCTACCTTAAAAATGATCCAAATACAAGGCGAAGCAACAGCATTACCATACATAAAAGAGGTTTATGAACCTATGAAAAGATACATAAATTGGTGGTTTACAAATAGAGATATCAATAGTAATTTCTTATTAGAATATTTCGATGGAGTAGATTCTGGGTGGGATAATGCAACTGTTTTTGATAAAGGTTGTCCTATCGAAGGGCCTGATTTGGCAGCTCATATGATTATTCAATTTCAGGCAATGGAAAAAATGGCAGAAATGCTTCAGAAACCTGAAGAAGCAAACCAGTGGAAAGAACGGCAAAAGTCTCATCTTGAATTATTACTCGATCGATTTTTAAATAAGAACAATAGATTCGAGTATCCTTCAATCAACGAATCTATTTATGAAATCGAAGAAAACCATTCCCTTATCCGATATATACCTTTAGAATTAGGCAATTTGCTTCCTAAACCAGTTATAGAATCACTTTCACAGGACTTGCTTCCAGGTGGGAACTATATGACCGAATATGGATTGGCATCAGAAAGCCCAAAAAGCAAAAAATATATATCTGATGGCTACTGGCGTGGTCCGATCTGGGCACCCTCAACCTTATTAATTTTTGATGGATTGGTCAAAGCCGGGAAGAATAAACAGGCCAAGGACATTGCTGAAAAATTTTGCGCAATGGTAGCCTCAGATAATGGTTTTTACGAAAACTATGATGCACTAACCGGAGAAGGACTTCGAGATAAAGGATATACCTGGACAGCCGCCTCTTTTTTAATCATGGCAGAGTGGCTGGCCAGAAACGAGTAGAGGATTGAGAACAGTCAGATCATTCATTTTTTAATATAGATGTAAACACAAATTAACACATGGAGCTTCACTTTATTGATATTCTTATCATCATTATTTATTTGATTGGAACTATTTTCATAGGATTCTGGATATCCAAAAAGGCTTCTAGAAGTATCGATTCATATTTTTTGGGTGGCAATACAATACCTTGGTACGTACTAGGGGTTTCAAATGCATCAGGAATGTTTGATATAGCAGGCACTATGTGGTTGGTATATGTCATGTTCGTATATGGGATGAAGAGCGCTTGGATTCCTTGGTTATGGCCGGTTTTTAATCAAATTTTTCTAATGGTTTATCTTTCCATATGGTTGCGACGATCGAATGTTCTTACCGGTGCAGAGTGGATTAAAACACGTTTTGGAACGGGAAAAGGGAGTAATCTTTCTCACATTATTGTCGTGATTTTCGCATTGGTAAGTGTCATAGGCTTTTTAGCATATTCTTTTAAGGGTATCGGAAAGTTTGCCGAGGTTTTTCTACCGTGGGATTTAACCCCCAATGAATATGCTCTTATATTTATGGGAATCACTACACTATATGTAGTAAAAGGCGGAATGTATAGTGTAGTTTTTACAGAAGTGCTTCAGTTTGTAATTATGACTATAGCTTCTGTAGCTGTTGGAATTATTGCTATGAATTTGGTGGCGCCAGAAACCTTGGAGGCTATGGTTCCGGCAGGATGGAATGACGTGTTTTTCAGTTGGAAACTCGATATGGATTGGTCTGGATTGTTGAAAGAAGCAAATACTAAAATTGCATCAGATGGGTACGGACTTTTCGGTGCTGTATTTATGATGATGTTGTTTAAAGGATTTTTTGTAAGTGCTGCGGGACCTGCACCAAATTTTGATATGCAACGAATTTTAGCAGCAAAAACACCTGTTGAAGCTTCAAAAATGAGTTTTATAGTTAATATCGTGCTTAATTTCCCCAGATACATGCTAATTACTGGTTTAACGATACTCGGGATCGTATTTTTTACAGACGAATTAAATGCTATGGGACCTGCTGTCGATTTCGAACAACTATTACCAATGGCAATGCGTGAATTCGTCCCTGTCGGATTGTTGGGGATACTCATTGCCGGATTATTAGCGGCTTTTATGTCTACTTTTGCGGCTACTGTTAATGCTGCTCCGGCCTATATAGTGAATGATGTCTATAAACGGTATATTAATCCCGAGGCAAGCTCGAAAAGGTTAGTAAGACTAAGCTACGTATCTTCTTTTCTAGTTGTAGTTATCGGAATCTGTTTTGGTTTGGTGGTAGACTCTATAGATGATGTTTTACAATGGCTCACTACAGGTTTGTGGGGGGGGTATACTGCGGCGAATGTTTTCAAGTGGTATTGGTGGCGATTTAATGGATATGGATATTTTTATGGAATGGCGGTAGGCATATTTTCAGCTATAGCTTTTCCACTATTGCTTCAATATACAACATGGATACCTCAAGAATTAGGCATAGTTTCTGAATATTTAAATTTTCTGGCAGATCCTAATACCCAACCAATATTCCAGTTTCCATTAATTTTTATGTTTTCGATTATTGGGTGTCTGGCAGGGAGTTTACTAACCACTCCCGAAGACATGGATGTTTTAAAGAAATTCTATAAAAATGTACGTCCCTGGGGATTTTGGAAACCCATTGATCAAAAGGTCAAAAGTGAAGATCAGAGTTTTGAGAGTAATAAAAATTTTGGTCGCGATATGATAAATATTATCGTAGGAATCATTTGGCAAACGTCCCTGGTAGTATTTGCGATGTTTCTGGTTACAAGAAATTTTAAATCATTAAGTGTAACTGCCTTAGTGATCCTAGCAACATCGATTATTTTGAAGTTTAATTGGTGGGATAAAATGCATAAAGAGGAAAAATTAGAAATCAAAAATCAAAAATGAAGAAGTTATTTTTTGTAGTAATATTATTTCTATGCGTTTTTAAGTTAACAATAGGAATTTCACAAGAATTACCTCTTTTGAAAGTTTCAGAGAATAAAAGACATCTGATTACAGAAGAGGGAACTCCTTTCTTCTGGCTGGGGGATACCGCATGGGAACTTTTTCACCGTTTAAGTTTGGAAGAATCCGAAAAATACATTAAGAATAGAGCAGATAAAGGTTTTACTGTTATTCAGGCAGTTGTTTTGGCTGAACTAGATGGTTTAACGATACCCAATATCAACGGAGATTTACCTCTTATCGATCAAAATCCGGCGGCGCCCAATGAAGCTTATCTAGAACACGTGGACAAAGTCATAGAGTTGGCCAATAAAAGTGGGATGTACATAGGGTTGCTTCCTACCTGGGGTGATAAATTTAATAAAAAATGGGGTGTAGGACCCGAAATATTCACTCCTGAGAACGCATCTGTTTTTGCAACATTTTTAGCAAAACGATATCAAAATAAAAATGTGATATGGATTTTAGGAGGAGATCGAAATCCTGAAGAAGATGAAGATATAGAGATTACGAAAGCGATGGCAAAGGCTATTCGCAAGATTGTAGGAAAAAAGCAATTGATAACCTATCATCCACAGGGTGGATCAAGTTCTGCTGATTTTTTTGGAGATGAGGATTGGTTAGATTTTACGCTTTTTCAGTCAGGGCATAGTGATGAATATACACAGAATTACAAACAAACCACAAAAGAATACGAGAAAGAGAATAGACGACCTGTCATAGATGGGGAACCGTGTTATGAGGACCACCCTATATACTGGAAAGCAGCCAACGGATGGTTTAATGAGTTTCATACACGTCGTGCAGGATACTGGTCGATATTAGCTGGAGCTTGTGGGCACACCTATGGCAATCACAATGTTTGGCAAATGTGGCAACTTGGTCGAGATCCGATTTCTGCAGCACGAACACCTTGGCAACAAGCATTGGATTTCCCAGGAGCCTACCAAGCAGGGTTAATGAAAAAGCTGTTCGAATTTCGTCCTTGGTATCAACTCATCCCAAATCAAAAAATTATAAAAAAAGGTCCTAATCACGGTGGGGGAGATGTATTAGCTTCAGTATCAGAAGATCAAAGTTTTGCCATGCTTTATATTCCGTTTGGTAGCACCATAGAGATTGATACTACTCTTATTTCAGGTACACAAAAACGGGCTTGGTGGTATAATCCACGAATAGGAAGTATTATAGATATGGGAGTTATTAAAAATGATAAAAACTATGTGGTCGACCCACCAGCTGATGAAGAAAAAGGCAATGATTGGTTGCTAGTGATTGATGATTATTCAAAACATAAAAAAATGCTATCAGATGAACAAAATTAAAAGTACACTTTCCCTATTATTTTTTACTACAATTCTTTTTTCACAAGGATATGATATTAAGGATTTAGGAGCTGTTGGTGACGGAAAAACCGACGATACAAAGGCGATTCAAAAGGCTATTAACAAGGCTTCAAAAGAAAAGGCTAAGCTCATATTTTCTTCTGGTATTTATATGACGGGAATGATTCATTTAAAGAGCAATGTAGAAATTGAAATCCTGCAAGGAGCTATCTGGAAAGCTATTCCCAACTTGTCGTTGTATCCCGAAATTAAATCCAATGCAGACCTGAGTCAAAAAGGAGGCTACACAATGAGCCGCAGAGCCTTTATCTGGGGTGATGAAATTGAAAATGTAAGTATTTACGGAAACGGAACGATTTATCCCAGTGGAGATCAGCACGATGCTTTCCCGATGAAAGAAGAAAACGGAGCGAAGAGACCATACGGAATATATTTCAGAAATAGCAAAAATATTGTGATCAAAGATTTGCACCTTCGTAATTCAGCATTCTGGATGTTACGATTTTATCTCTGCACCGATATCCGAGTACAAGGCATTGACTTATTCAATCACGCCAATACCAACAATGATGGTATTGATATTGTAGATTGTCATCGTGTGGTGGTTTCAGATTGTGTGATTGATAGTTCTGACGATGCCTTATGTTTTAAAACCGAAGCTCCTTTTGGTACTCAGGATGTCGTAGTCAATAACTGCATATTAAGCTCCACAGCATCAGCACTCAAACTGGGAACCGGGTCGTTTGGCTTCTTTAAGCGAATGGTCATGAGCAATATTGTTATTAGACCTACACGAGCTGAAAAGATCATCCATAACCTAAAGGTTGCAGGAGGAATTGACGGTATCGCCATTATGAGCGTAGATGGAGCGGCAATTGAAGATCTTAGGTTTTCTAACATCAGTATCAAAGGAGTTTTGGCGCCTATTTTTGTACGTCTAAACCAACGACATAAAGTAACTCATGCTGAATATGCTGATGTCAAAATAACTCCAGGGAGTATTAACGGAATCCATTTTTCAGATATTAGTGCTACGGATTGTGGACCAATTAGTTCTAACATTGCTGGATATCCAGGTTATCCAGTAGAAAATATAACGTTTACTAATATCAACTTTGCTCATAGCAACGCTGGGAAAAAAGAAGATATCACTAAAGAACTTCCCGAAAATGAGCGTGGTTATCCAAATGCCATGATGTATGGTACCGATTTGCCAGCCTTCGGATTGTATTTTAGACATGCTAAAAAAATATTATTGACCAATATTAACCTGGCACCTGCTGCAGGAGACCCGAGACCAGCAATCTATATAGAGGACGTGCAAAATTTGATAGGGAAACAGCTTTATAAAGATTTTGAACCTATACCATCTTCAGAAATACTACAAAAAAAGTCAAAGCAAATTTATATAGACTGATGAAAAACACACTACATAAAGTAATGGTTATAGTTCTATTGATTTCAAGTTGTTCTGTTTCAGAAAACAGGCCTGAAGAACCCTTTGAAATGGAAATTCAGGAATTGTTGAGCAAGATGACACTAGAAGAAAAGGTAGGGCAACTCAATATGCTTAAAGGACTTTATAGTACTGATATTTATAAACAGGAAACGGATCTGGAGAAGGCCGTTAAAGCAGGACAAGTTGGAGGAATCACACCATATACCGATATAGAACAGCTCATAAAATGGCAAAAAATAGCTGTAGACAGTTCCCGATTAGGAATCCCTTTGCTGTTTTCTTTTGATGTAGTCCATGGATATCAAACGATGTTTCCTATTCCGTTGGCACAATCTTGCAGTTGGGATTTAGAAGCAATTGAAAATGCAGATCGAATTGCCGCAACAGAAGCAGCAGCCTCTGGAATGAATTGGGTGTTCGGACCTGTCTTAGATCTATGTACTGATGCCCGTTGGGGCAGGAATATGGAAACTGCAGGAGAGGATGCTTATTTGGCTTCAGAAATAGCTCGAGCCAGAGTGCGAGGCTATCAGGGAACAAATAGAAGAGATTCATTAACCGTAATGGCTTGCGCCAAACATTTTGCAGGGTACGGTGCGGTAGAAGGGGGATTGGACTATAACGGTGCAGAAATTTCAGAAAGGAGAATGAGAGAATATCATTTAAAACCTTTTAAAGCAGCTGTTGAAGAGGGTATAGGGTCAGTTATGAATGCTTTTAATACGGTCAATGGAATTCCTGGAAGTCAAAATGATTTTTTATTGAAAACGATTTTACAAGAAGAATGGAATTTCAAAGGATTTACAGTATCAGATGCAAATTCAATATATGAATTAATTCCACATGGCGTTGCAGCAGATAAAAGAGAAGCGGCAATAAAATGTTTTAAGGCTGGGTCACAGACTGATCTTTGGAGTGAAATTTATATGCGAGAACTTCCTAATCTTGTAAGAGAAGGGATAATATCAGAAGATGAAGTAAACAAAGCTGTGCGCAAGATATTAAAGGTTAAACACGATTTCGGACTTTTTGAAGATCCATATAAGTATCTCAATCCTCAAAGACAAAAACAACTGTTGGGAGCAAAAGAGCATCGAGAATCTAGCCGGGAATTAGCTACGAAATCTTTTGTCTTGCTAGAGAACAAAAAAAGTATCCTTCCGCTGAATCTTTCAAAGTATAAAAACATAGCATTAATTGGTCCTATGAATGACAGTCGGCAATTTCGTGATCTGGTTGGTAATTGGGCCGCCCGGGTTGATGTAGAAGAAACTGTCACCATTGTAGACGCCTTTGAAAGTCGCGTCAAACCGATTACACCCTATACGCAAACCGAAGGTTGTGGGCACTGGGGAAAATGTGATGAAGCAAAAATAGCTGAAGCTGTAAACATCTTACAAAATTCGGATATTGGTATTGTGGTTTTGGGCGAAAATGGATATTCGAGCGGAGAGGCAGGAAGTAAGACCGATATTTCACTTCCGGGTAATCAGGAAGAATTAATTCAGCGATTGGTCAAAACAGGTAAACCTGTTGTATTATTGGTGATGAGCGGTCGACCTTTGGTATTAACATCAATTAAAGACGAAGTAGATGCTTTGCTTATGTGTTGGCAACCGGGCACAGAAGCTGGTAATGCTATCGTAGATGTTTTGCTTGGAGAAGTCAATCCCTCAGGAAAATTAACAATGACCTTTCCATATCACCAAGGGCAAATACCCATATATTATAATCATTTAAATACCGGCAGACCTCCCAAAGGTCCGGATGATGAACGTTGGGGAATCACTAAATATAGTGATGCGCCCAGGGAACCTTTATATGCCTTCGGATATGGTTTGTCGTATACTACTTTTGATATTTCATCGCCAATTCTCGACAAAAATCAGATGTCAATGTCCGACACTTTACAGGTAAAGGTTCGGGTAAAAAATATTGGAAAGCGAAAGGGCGCAGAAGTAGTACAATTATATATTCGAGACAAAGTAGCAAATGTTTCTCGTCCTGTCAAAGAATTAAAAGGTTTTAGGCGATTAGAACTAGATCCTAATCAGGAAGAAATAGTCCAGTTTAACCTTACTACCGAAGATTTTAAATATTGGGATGCCGGTATGAACTATTCGATAGAACCGGGCAAGTTTGATCTTTTTGTAGGGAATGCATCCAATCAAGTAAAACACATAACATTTATCTTAAAAGAATAAGAAGCTTATGATTAAATATGCCATTTTGTCCATTCTATTATTAGGACTCTTTTCCTGTCAAAGCACTGAATATAGTCAAAGTAAAAAGTTAACTGTGATTGATAGCACTGCAATTAAAAATGTAGCAGTCGCCTATGAAAAATATGATTTAGGCGGAAATACTTCTGTAGATAATGACCAAAAATATTCGTATCGATGGTCAGGTGAACCCAAGGAGAATAGTACAAAATTTGGTTATTTTATCAACGATAGTACAGAGATTCCATATATGCGCAGGCGTAGGGATCTTGGTCAGACTTTTACATACGATCAGGAAGAAAAGAAAGTGCTTAGCGGTCTGATCATAAGAACAGGATACGGTTCTAATGTGGTAAGATCCGGAGTGTATGGAGCAGCAGTATCTGTACAGTTTTTTGAAGTGACTGGAGATCCCGTTATTAATGATAATGGTTCTTCAGGCGATATCAAAGCTTTTCATGGGTTTCCAAGTGATCGCCACACCAGGAAAATGCCCGCTATTCGAGATGATTATATCACAGGCGAGACCTATAAAAGCCTAAAAGTATTTTCAGGATATAAATTCCCTTCAAAGAGAGAATTCGGTTTTGAAAATGATACTATTATCGTATCACCTTACCATCCACAAGTGAAAGGAAGGTTACTTCATTTTACATTTCCAAAAGAGCAATCTATTATTTTAGAACCAGGTAAGCGATACGGCTTTTTGATTATGCTGGATAAAAGTAAAAAAGGACATGGATTTACATTGGCCAATAATTACATTGGCTCGTATGAAGGAGGACATGGGATTCGTCGAGAAGGTAATGGAGTTTTTCCACCGCCACCTGCACATCCAGACAAATCCTTTGATGCTCCCGAGAATATCAAGGCGCTTAAAGCTTCAAACCTACCAGAAAATTGGGAAGAAAGATTAGCTATCTCACCAGGAACAGACGGATATCCGGATGTAGATACTTGGCGAGATCTCAACTTCTATATTGAAGCAGTTTCGATAAAGTAAGCTAAGTCTGTTTTACCGATGCAAATAGAAGGCGCCAAGGGTATGAGTACAAAATTGATAATAATTCTTTTGATTACTGTATTGACTATTTCCTGTAAATCCAAAGTTAAAGATCCAATACCTTTAGCTGCTGAGACCAAAAAGGTGGATTACCGTTGGTTCGATCAAAAGCCTCATAAGGAAGGGTTGTATTTCACAGAAATGGAACGACAAATTTATAAAAATGCGGATCCTGAACATTTGGTACTAAAGCGTATTTCTACAACAGATAGTACCACGGTAGTTGGAGAGGCAGACGCACTGGGCTATGGGGTAAGTTGCTTAACCAACGATGTTTTGATGGTAGCGTATTATGCCAGAGCCTGTTATTGGGGATGCCCAGAAAAATATGCTCCAGGAACTTCAAGGGTGGTAGTGAGAAGATCGCTAGACTTTGGTAATACCTGGTCAGCTCCCTACCGATTGGATATTGATTTAGGCGGATTATCAGGAGAAGAATCAGCAATTGGCTGGGGGCTGGCTTTCAGTCAGATTAAAGATACGGTTTATTGGACTTCAGCTCGGGGTCTTTTTTATTCGTATAATGAAGGGAAGAGCTGGAAACTTCTCCAAACAGGGCTACGCAACCCCCCAAATGGAACCATTGAGACAGGGTTTGGTAAAGGGAAATTACATATTGGCCCCAGAATGTTTTATACAAAAAAAGCCGAGTTGCTATTATTTGGTCAACCGGAAGATATTCAGGAAGGAAAACTTTTTGTTAGGAATTCTACGGATTATGGCAAAAGCTGGCAACAAACCACTATAGGCACAGGTGACTCCAAAGTAACTCCGGTCGAACCCACTGCTATTCAATTTGAGGACAATATGCTGTTCTTTTTATCAAAAAATGGTAAGAATGGGCAAGGTTTTAATCCATCCCAATTTATTTTTTCAGTAACAGGTCCTGGTGATTATAACATTCAATTTTCAAAAATTAGTAATTGCAAAGTTACGGACCATCAAGACACCCATGATGTTATTTATAATCCCATCACCGATCAATTTGAAGCTACTATTAGTGATCGATGTTATGATCATAGTGATTACAGTAGAATGGTACTTACCCTTTGGACTATAGCTAAAAAAGATGTGCTGCTTGGAAAAAATACTTGGGAATATATAGGGGATTATTTTCCACCGATGTCTTACGGAAAAGATGTCGAAGGAACACATCCTGGAGGTAGTGTAATTGATTTAAAAAGAAATGAACAGTACTTGCAGGTACATCGCGGTAAAGGTCACGCGATTTCCTCATCTTTATATCATCTCGAACGAACCTTATTTACAGATAGTTTACCAAAAAAAATATTGATATGAGTTTGAGAGTGGTTGCAGTATTTTTTCTCGTTTTGAACACCATAACATTTGCAATTAAGGCGCAAACGATTATCAAAAATGCAAAAATCAAAGAACCCGACTATTCTATCCCTCAGCTATTAACAACTCAAAGTGGAGTGCAAATCAAAACTTTTAAGGAATGGGAAGCCACGCGCAGACCAGAAATTCTGGCATTATTTGAATCTGAAGTGTACGGAACACAACCAAAGGGGATATATAACCTTTCTTATAAAATTCTAGAGAATGACACCGTGGCGCTACAAAATTCAGCTATCAGAAAGCAGTGTGCTATAAAAGTCACTACTGCTCGGGATAGTTTACAATTTAATTTGTTAATGTATATACCAAAAAGCATAAGTCAGCCACCACCTGTATTCCTGGGGTATAATTTTTATGGAAATCATACCATTACTAATGATCCTGCTGTATATGTTTCGAAATCCTGGGTGATGAACAGTTCCTCTATGGGAACGAACCATAATACTGCCACAGAGGCAACAAGAGGAAAACGGCTACATCGTTGGCCGATCGAAGCGATAATTAAAGCTGGATTTGCTGTAGCAACAATGCATTATGGTGATGTAGATCCAGACAAAAATGATTTCTCTGATGGAATACATCGATTATTATCAAATAGTAAGCAGAAATTCGAAAACAACAAGTCATGGGGAAATATTGCTTCTTGGGCTTGGGGTTTATCTAGATTAATGGATTATTTAGTAGAAGACATAGCTATTGATGCAAAGAAGGTAATCATTTTTGGACATTCCCGTTTGGGAAAAGCAGCTTTATGGGCTGGCGCTTTAGATCAGCGCTTTAGTATGATCATATCTAATGATTCTGGTTGTGGAGGTGCTGCTTTATTCCGAAGAAAAGAAGGAGAAACGATTAAGGATATCAACGCAAATTTTCCTCATTGGTTTGCGGCGAAATTCAAAAAATATGATGATAATGAAGACAAACTACCGGTAGATCAACACTTGCTACTCTCTTTAATAGCACCCCGACCTTTATATATTGCAAGTGCAGAAAATGACCTTTGGGCAGATCCCAAGGGAGAATACCTATCTGCATATTATGCGACTCCTGTTTATGAATTGTATGGAAAAGAAGGTATTCTATCTAAGAATCTCCCCCCGACCGGACAGCCTATTTATCAAGATATTGGATATCATATCCGAGAGGGGGATCACAATCTTACAGCATATGATTGGTTGCAGTTTATAGCCTTTGCAAAGAAGCATTTTTAATGGACTAAAAGTTTACGCCAGAATACTTCGATCTTTCTCTATAACTTTTTTATGTTCATACTTTAATTTATAAATAGAGTTCCATTCTGACCGTTCATAAACTTCCAAGACCAGTTTAAAATGATTAGTTAAAGTTTTAGGGAGCCTAAAACGAACAGTAGGTCCGAGTAGATTTTGATTTTCTTCTATTGATTGAAAATTCCATGAAGTCAAATCATACTCGTTACTTTCAATAATTAATTTGGCTTTTACTGTTCCCGAATCAATTTTTTTGTATCGATCATTTAATATCCATAATTCAGCTTCGAAGATTTCATCTTCTTCCCAGCAAAATTTAGATATACTAGCACTTGCTAAAACCGGCCTGCAAGAATCGGCAACCGAATAAAAGGAGGGCTTGGGAATGTTTGGATAGTTTATTATACTATTATTTGCTGCCGTGGGCCAGGGTTCATTAAAACACCAGTTAAGAGCCATCGAACAATAGGGTTTTTGTCTTCTGGCTTCTTCATAAATTGCCTTGTAACCTTCGCATTGTAACCATTGACCATTAGCGACTAGTTCTTCCAAATGCTTAGCTTCACCAAAGTATTCATTTAAAAGGTCTAGTTGTAACCAGGTATCTCCAATCCAGGCTCCAAAAGCATGATGAGTTTCCCAGCTTGTTCCTTTTTTTGGTGGGAACAGATCTTTTTCGGGGATTATTTGTTTTAAAATTGAAACATCAGAGGGACCAGGCATTCCAAACTCAGTATAGGCTGTTGCTTTTGTATTAGCGATCCATTGGTATACTTCTTCCTTGGTATCAGGATCTTTAAAGACATAATTACCGTGTGCCATCCCAGCGACGGGAGCCGTGGGTATAAAAGGATTTTTTGGGTCCAGATCGTAACATTGTTTGTTAAGTAACCTTAAAGCAAGAGATTGATCGGTCATTCTAGACCAATCATTAAATAATTCATTGCCACCGCTCCATAGTACGTGAGATGGATGTTTTCTAATCCTTTCAATGATAGACTTTGCTTCCTGTTCAAGAACATTGAGGTAAGTTTTGGTGCCAACGTAATTATTGCAAGATAACGGAAACTCAGTCCAAACCAAGATGCCCATTTTATTACAAAATTCATAGAAATCTTCTTTACATACGATAGATCCACCCCATGCGCGAAGCATATTAAAATTTCCTTCCAGTACTCTATTCAATAAATCTTCATATCTTTTTTTGGTAATGGTGCCTGGAAAAATTTCTGGATTGACCCAATTCGTTCCTTTACTAAAGATTTCTTTGTTATTGATTTTAATGGTAATGGGAGGATAGCTTCTGGACATGGGTCTTTTTTCCAATTCCCAGGTTCCAGGATTCATAACCAGTTTTACTTTTCTAAAACCAACTTGTTGCCGTAGTTCATCTACTACTTTACCATCTTGATTTTTTAATTGAAAAACAGAAGTATATAGATAAGGATCTCCGTGGTCATGAGGCCACCATAATGTGGGATGATCTAATGATAAACTAATGACATCTATTTTATCTCCTCTTTTTTCAATAATCGGTGTTTCATCTTGATCCAATAAACTCCATACGTAGGTGTTATTAAGATTTTTATTCGCTATATCAGGAATGATTTGTAAATCAACCTTTGATAGATTATCATCTAGTGTATAGTCAACATATACATCTTTTATAAATGAATCATTCTTTATTTCCAAATAGCATTTATCCCATATCCCTAAAGGAATGAGTCTTGGATGCCAGTCCCATCCGTAACTTACGGCCGGTTTAGTAGATTGAGATGCTTCATCTCGCCCTACGGCTACTCCTTTTACTTTGGGAGCGGGGTATATTCTTACAATTAATTCATTTTCTTTATGCAAATGATCAGTAAGCGCGATATGTATAGGAGTAAACATTCCTTCTTGTTTGTAGACGATTTGACCATTTACTATGATATCGAATTGATAATCTATACCACCGGCATAAAAATAAAGATCACTGTCCTTAGATAATTCCCCTATCTCAAAATTGGTTTTATATATCCAAAAAACATCTTCCATCCAACCATAGGCTTTGAAATTATCATCCATGAAAAGATCGGGCCAATTATGTGCTCTAGCATAGTCTAGTTGTACAGCTCCAGGTACTATGGCATTATAATATTCTTTAGGAGAGTCTTCTTTTTGTTTTACAAAGCCTACTTTCCAGTCAAGGGTTAATTGTTTGTTGTTTTTTAATGTTTTCTTTTCAAATTGATTGATTCTCGTCATGTTTTCTGTGATCGTCTTCATATTTTTTGTATTATAATTCCACTCAAAATTGTGTTTCCTACAATGGTTTCCAAAGTAATTCTTAAACCTTCGTTATTGTTTATTTGAGTTTGAAATGATAAAGTTCCTGCGGTTTGTGTTCCAAATCTTTTAACCAGATTTAGATTGGAAATTACATTATCTCCATTTATATTTATATTGAATTTTCTGTTAGCAGTTTCTTGGTCACTATTTTGTATTCCCCAGGCCTTTTCTGCATCAGACAGTTTTTTTTGATCAAGGACAAAGGGTTCAGTAAATAGCAATTGAACACTGTATTTTCCTTTCTTAATTGGGATGTCCAATTGTTTTATATTTTCAATAAAGGTTTGAAATATAGGATCTAGATCTGTTTTCTTTATATTTTCCGAAATACCCAATCGTACATTTTCGAAGGCATGTCCTTTTTCGTATGCTTTAATAAAAGGTTTTCCTCCTATGGTCTTTACAATGGTGTCTTTTTCTGAAATTGGAACCCAAACATGGCCTTCTTTATCTTTTAAATAGGTACGTGTCTGTCCAATATTGAGATAAAGGCCCTCTTCTGGAATATCAATAATGCCTTTTTGATCGACCGGTAAGTTAACTTCAAGATGAAGTGTGTCTATAGCGCTTGGGTTTTGATCACTACCTATGGCTTTCAAAAAATGCTTTCCTTCTTGGAAAGAAATATTAAAAAGGACTTTCCCATCCCTAACCTCTTTGGTGCCAATGAGTACATCATTTTGATATAAAGATATTTCCTTAAGGTTACTGAAAACCGTGATGTTTTTTTGTAATTTTAATGGTGTAAGACCCACAATTTTAGGGAACAAATGTCCGGTAATATGTATCACTGGTTTTTTGCTCCAACGTGACTGAATGTAATAATAAGCGTCTTTCTTTCTGCGGTCTGTGGTTAGTAGCCCTTTGTTATTCGTATTAGGCACGGCGTCTTTACGACCATCTCTCTGAAAATCTGATAAAATCCATATGCTATAGCCGATCATCCAAGGTCTTTTTGCTCCTTCCCTTAGATAAGGTTCATAAAATAGCGTTTGATAGCTACTGCTAAAATCGAAAATAGTGGGTTCATCTGTAAAAATTCTGGGGTCGCTCCCTACACCAAATTCTGAGAGCATTACGGGGCGATTTGGGCTATATTCTTTTTTTAAGTTGTCTAAAAAATTCCCAATCGTTTCCATATTGCCCTGATACCAGCCTTCGTATATATTAAAGCCATTAATATCTGCAATGTTAAAAATCTCTTTACCTAAGGCTCCTTTGTAGTTTTTAAAAAAAGTAGATTGAAATGCCATTGCTGTTAGCCGTTCTGAATCTTCTTTTTTTAAGATGTTATTCATCGTTCGAGCATGTGCAACAGCTTCTGGATGAGGTTCCCAGATTTCATTATGATATCCCCAAATCGCTACAGATGGGCTATTGTAATTTTGAAACACCATTTCCTTCAACATGGTTTCTGAGTACTGAAGAAAAGGATTTCCATAAGGGATCCAATTAACTCCCGGAATCTCAGACCAGGATAACAAACCTAAACTATCACAAGCTTTGTAAACAGATCGATCGTGTGGATAATGAGAAATACGAATAAAATTGCTTCCCGTTTCTTTTAATAAAGCTACATCCTTTACCCGTAACGAATCCGGAACAGCATATCCTAGGTTATGGTAATCCTGATGCGTTGCGGCACCACGAAGTTTCAATGGTGTATTGTTAAGGAAAAAACCTTCTGTTTGATTTACAGAAATATATCTAAAACCAACCGTTTGTTCTATTTTGTCTAAAACTTGCGTTTTATCTTCTGTTAAAATTTCTGAAACTAATACATACAGCGTAGGTGAGGAGGGAGACCACAAATTGGCTTTTAATTGATCATTAAAGTGAAAGTGTAGCGCAATTCCTGTTTGAGTATCGTAGTACTTTTCTAAAGTTTTCAGTAATTGATGATTCGCACTAAATAAACGATGGCGAATAAATATTTTCTTATCATAAGGGCTGTGATTCATTACTTGGCCTTTGATAGAAAAACCACCTTCTTTTTTCTTATGAGTAGGCGTATTCCAAAATACTGCTGACGAGGCGTAATAATTGTGATTGAAAAAGATTTTATTTTTCACTAAGAGATGAACGTCGCGATAAATTCCACCGAAGATTGAAAAATCTCCACCTACAGGAGGTATTGTAATGGATAGGTTTTTAGAATTATCTACTTTTATGGCAATGATATTATCTTTCCCAAATTCCAATACCCCTTCAATATCAAAAACAAAGGCGGTATACCCACCAAGATGTTGACCTACGTATCGATTATTAACATAAATGTTACATCTGGCAGACACTCCTTCAAAATAAAGTGAAACCTTTTTGTGCTTGTATGACGCCGGGATAAAAAGCTTTTTGCGATACCATGCAGACCCTCTATAATAACCTTCCTCATCATCTAGGATGTCTGTAGCATTGTATGTGTGTGGAATATTTATAGGTTGCCATTGCGAATCATCATGATCAACTTCTACGGCATTTGAAATATCTTTTTTGATAAACTTCCAGTCTTTGTTTATTGACATTTTTATAGGGAGTTCCTGGCTTCTTACTATTGAAGAAAAACTATAAAACAGGATTAAAACCAGAACGAATCCTCTTTGACGTAAGTCTATGATATTAAAACGATATTTTTTTTTTTTATACACAGACTACAATGATTAAATTTTAATTTGAGCCGCTTTCAATTGATCAGAGGTAACGGTTACAGTAGTGTTTTCTGAATCACTTGTTTTTCTTAATATGATTAAACCCTTACCTTCATACAAGTTGAAGGATTGATCTTTTAGACTACCTTCGATAAGAGGAGATGCGTTTCCTGCAGCAAGCATTTCCAGGCCTCCTTCTAATGAAACCATAACCTTGGCTGCACTATTAGGGACTAAATTGTTGTTCTTGTCTATAGCACTAACTTGCAGATAAATAAGTTTATCATTTTCATCGGCACTTTTGTTTTCCTGTATTAATTTGAGAGTTTTTGCCTCACCCGATGTATTGATGATCTGTGTAAGCTCTATGTCTTCCGAAATGCAAACAGCTTTTAATTCACCCGGTTGGTAGGGTACAAAAAATTGAGCTGTCAGTTTGTCTTTGTAGGTTATTTTCTTTTGATCAATTACTTTTCCATTTAATTCCAGTCGTACTTCGGGACAATTGGAATACACTGATACTTGAAGCATACTATTTTCATATCCTTGCCAATTCCAACTTTTGGATTCCTTGGGCCATCCCCAATAATGTAATAATTCATAAGTTCCGTTAGGAATGGGTTCGTGAACTAAAATTTCAAGATCACTACGTTTCCAAAGTATATCCCGGTAGTAGGATTGTGGCTTTTTGTTGCCAATGATATCGATATCACCACACCAGGAAATATACCAGGGCCACGGCATGGTGAACGAATCCGCAGCGTTTTTTTTCGTTTGATAGGTGCTGTGAGCAATTCCAGATTCGCCCAAATAATCCATTCCTGTCCAAACAAAATCACCAATGACATAAGGTAATTTTTGAACAAGTTGCCAATTTTCGTAGGCTTGATTAGGCATAGATTCTGATCCATACATAATTCGTTCAGGGAAATCGTTATGATCTTCTTCGTAACGATCAAATTTGTAATTGTAACCTGCTACATCGAGCAGTTCAAAAGTAGAAGCCGTTTCTGGCCATTCGCGACCTGGATGATCCCAAAATGTATTCACTCCTTGTGTTATGGGCCTGGTGCTATCCAATTCTTTAATATGAGAAATCATTTTTCTAGCAATAGTCAGGCCTGTTGAATCTGCCCGTTCTTTGATTTCATTACCTATACTCCACATTATCACACTAGGATGATTACGATCTCGCAACACCATATGCCCGAGATCTTTTTTCCATGATTTTTCAAAATGACGGCTGTATCCATTTGGTTTTTTCGGTTCGATCCACATGTCAAAAGCTTCATCGATAACTAACATTCCTAGTCGATCACAAGCTTCGAGAAATGCTTCAGATGGAGGGTTGTGTGCTGTTCTAATTGCATTAAATCCATTTTCTTTTAGCAATCTCACTCGTCTTTCTTCGGCTTCAGGATAAGCAGCTGCACCCAGTAAACCATTATCATGATGTATACATGCACCTTTAAGCAAGGTTTCTTTGCCGTTCAACAGAAAACCTTTTTTTGCAGAAAAAACTAAGGATCTGATACCAAATTCCTGGTAATATTCATCGATTACTTTACCCCTATTTTTAAGGATTAGTTTGGCAGTATAAAGTAAGGGTGCATCAAGATTCCAAAGTTGAGGTTGCAATACTTGTGTTTTCAATGTTAGTTTACCTTCTTTTAAAGCGGATATATTTATTGATGTATCTTTAGTTCTTTGCACAAACTCTTTTTGATGATTAAAGATTTCCATAGCTACTTCGACGGTTGCTTCTTGGTTAGTAGTATTTTTGATTTCCGAGTCAAAATTGATAATTGCTTTATTATCTGAAACATGGGAGGTTATGATCTGCGTGCCCCAGGTTTTGAAATGAATTGGGTGTACGAAAGAAATAGTAACGTTACGATACAACCCTGCCCCAGTGAACCAACGTGAACTTTGCTCAGGAGTAACCAATTTTATAGCGATTGAATTGGGTGCGTCTTCTTTTAAATACGAAGTTAGATCAAAATAGAAAGCGGTATACCCATAAAGGTGTTCTCCTACTTTGGTACTATTGACCCACAAGGTAGTTTCTGATTGGGCTCCGTCAAAATGTAAAATGACACGCTTATTTTTCTCTTTTTCTGAAAGTGTAAGTTCTTTTCTATACCAGGCGATACCGCCTCTCAAATAGCCAACATCTTTTCCATCTTTGATGCTTTTTACAAAAGGGCCTACTTGTGTAGAATCTTGTTGGTGCACATCTTCTGTACTAAAATCATGTGGGAGATGAATAGTTTCCCATTCTGAATCGTCAAAATCAGAATATTTGGCATTTTCTGCATGCCCTTCAAAAAATTTCCATTCAGCATTAAGCGAAATATTTCTTTGATAATCAAATGGTAGATGCTCCTGTTTTGAACAGCCTAGTATTAATACTAGAAGTAGAACTATGATATGAAGTTGGTGATTTTTCAAACGCTAATTTTTTTGAAGTATATAAGTTTCTAGCCAGGTCTCTAAAAGTTTGGGCCAAGTTTCTGCAGCTACATTTCCTTTTCTTAAACCATATCCGTGTCCTCCTTTTGGTAGTAGATGTAGCTCTACAGGAACGTTGCTATTTCTTAATGCTGCAGTCATCACCAAAGCGCTATTTGCGTGCTTATCATCAGCTGTGGCATAGATGAATGTTGGAGGAGTGTTGTTATTAATTTTAATTTCGGGTGTTAAGCTTTGTGAAGGTCCAAGGTCTAAATAGGCGGGATACAAAAGAATTGAAAAATCTGGGATGCTGTTTATTTCGTCAATTGCATCTACAGTTTTATATGTGTTTTTATTATTTAATGTGCTTACTCTTGCACACAAGCTACCCCCCGCAGAAAAACCTAACACACCTATAGTATTTGTATTAATGTTAAAATTAGACGCTTTGCTTCTAACAATTCGGATAGCTCTTTGAATATCCTGCAAAGCCCTTTTTTCCTTTTTAGGAACACGATATTGAAGAACAAAAGCGGTGTACCCCAAACTTGTCAACCATTCTGCGATTTCATATCCTTCTTTGTCAATCGCCAGAATGTAGTATCCTCCACCCGGAGCAATGATAATTCCTACATCATTATTTTTGGATGGTTTAGGTTGAAAAATAGTAATATTAGGATTAGTTACATTGGTTAAGTGTACAGTCGTAGTATCTTTTACACTTTTATCAACTTCAGCCGGATGTTTAGGATCAGATTCTCCTGGAACTTTGTCTGGCCAAATATCGATAACAGCTCGATTTTGAGCGTAACTGGTCACGATAAAAATTATCATCAATAGCATAGTAAATTTAATCTTCATGAGATTCATAATAGAAAGCGTTTTCTATTAAATAATTTAGGAGTAATATTTTAAAAGTAAAAATCTTTCTCAAAATTAAATCATTAGTTGTCTTAGTTTTTGTATTATTTTGTCAATTACCTAGTCAAAAATTACAGCAATGTACTTTTGTTATCTTTGAAAAGCTTAGTAAATACCTGATTTTACTGAAAATATGAAGATTCAATAATGAGAATGCATATATACTCATTATTGTCATATTACTGTTTTTTTTCTAATTTGACGGTTAAAATACTGTGATCATGAATACAAACACGACATCCACCTTATCTATTAATGAAAAACAATTTTATAGAGATAAAGGGTATTTATTAACTCATAAACCCTTGTTTGAACGGGCAAGGTTTGACCAATTATATACAATTTTTGAAGAGCATTTAAATAATAAAGGTTCTTTGGCTGCTGATGCATTAGACACTCCGCATTTTAAAGATGATAGACTCTTTGATTTTTTAATGGCAGATGAGGTATTGAATATTATAGAAGGCATTATAGGTCCGAATATCGGGTTGTGGAGTAGTCATTTTATTTGTAAAGAGCCAAAAATTGGCAAGCGTACGCCCTGGCACGAGGATAGTGCCTACTGGAAAGGCAGGTTTAATCAGTTTGACAAGGTAGTTACTTTGTGGTTAGCTATAGATGAATCAACATTAGAAAATGGATGTATGGGTGTTGTACCTGGGACGCATAAAAATGGATTCTCGAAATATAAAAATATAGAAAAAGGAACTGCAACTTTTGAAGAGGAGATTGCTACAGATATAAATGAAGATGATGTAGTTTGGTTTGAACTGGCAAAAAACACCTATTCCTTGCACGATTCACGGATAATTCATGGTGCCAGAGCAAATACAAGTTCGAAAAGAAGAACAGGGTATACCATGCGGTATTTTAGTACAGATCTTGTATTAAACCAGGAGCATCCAGGAAATAAGACCCACAAAATATATCATTGTAGAGGAGAAAATGAAGGGAATAACCCACTGATTTACTTGTAACGTATGGATCTTAAATTTTATTATCCTATTTGGTCTTTAGGTGAGTTACCATTAGAAGAGGCGCTTTATAAAATTAAGGAGAATGGGTACGATGGAGCAGAAATAGCGATAAGAGAAGATCAGGACTTACAATTTATTCAATCTGTTTTTAAAGATCTGGATCTAGAACTTCTTGCTCAGCATCCGTTTGCAGAAGGAAATACTTTCGATGAGTTTCAAAAAGATTTCAGTAATAAATTAAGAAAGATACAAAAATTGCAACCTGTTCATATTAATTGTCATACAGGTAAGGATTATTTTTCCTTTGAGCAAAACAAAAAAATACTGCTAGAAGCCATTAGTATAGAGAAGGAAAGTAGCATCAAGATAAGTCATGAAATCCATAGAGGTAGATTTTCTTTTGCACCCTTGATTACAAAACAATACATAGATCAAATACAAGAATTGAAGCTTACGGCAGATTACTCACACTGGTGTGTTGTAACCGAGTCTCTTTTAGAAAATTTTGAAGATGTCCTGAAGAGCTTAGCATCCAACATTCATCATATACATGCCAGAGTTGGTTTTGAAGAAGCCCCGCAGGTTAATGATCCTTTTGCACCAGAACATCGCTATGCATTAGAACGTCACTCACAGTGGTGGCAACAGATTTTAAATGCATATAAAAAAAATCAAAAGGGAGCCTTATTGATTACTTGCGAATTCGGACCTAAACCTTATTTACAAAACCTTCCGTACACACAACAACCTGTAGCTGATATATGGGATATTAATTTAAAAATGAAATCATATTTAAAACAAAAATTATAATAAATAATGAATAGTGTCTCTATAGTTTATTTAAATCGTCAAATTACCTCTATTATCATAGTAACGTTAACGCTGTTATCATGTCATAAGACAAGCAAGATGAACGAATCACAAGAAAGTTCAGTATCTATTGAATCCAAAGTAGATTCAGTACTTCGTAAAATGTCATTGACAGAAAAAGTAGGTCAGCTAAATATGTTACGTGGGAAACCCACCACGCCAACTAATTTTAAAGACGCTACATATGATTTGGAAGAAGAGATTAGATCGGGCCGTGTAGGAAGTTTTTTGAATGTGCATCCTATGAAGGACAAAATAAAGTACCAGAAGATTGCGGTAGAAGAATCCCCTAACAGAATTCCGTTGCTTTTTGGAATTGATATCATTCATGGCTTTCGAACAAACTGGCCAATACCATTGGGAGAAGCTGCAAGCTGGAACCTAGAATTGATTGAAAAATCTGCAAAAATATCATCGATTGAAGGCACTGCAGTTGGTTTTACCTGGAATATGGCACCTATGGTAGATATTTCTTTTGATGCTCGATGGGGAAGAGTCATGGAGGGAGCAGGAGAGGACCCTTATCTGGGATCCCGAATTGCGGAGGCCAGAGTAAAAGGATTTCAGGGAGACCTGTCGAGTTCAGAAACTATGTTGGCTTGTGCTAAACATTTTGCGGGTTATGGACAAGTAATGGCTGGTAGAGATTATAATCAAACCACAATTTCAAAACGTTTTTTACATGATTATATACTACCGCCGTTTAAAGCAGCTATAGATGCTGATGTTGCCAGTATAATGAGTGCTTTTACTGATTTTGACGGTACACCAGGTAATATGAACACCTACTTACTGGAAGATATTCTTCGGGAACAATTAGATTTTAAAGGAACCGTGATTTCAGATTTCAATTCGTTAGAAGAAATTGTAAACTGGGGGACTGTTGCGACAGAAGAAGAAGGGGCTCTGAAAGCTATTACATCAGGAACTGAAGTTGATATGATGGGATTGGTCTATATCGAAAATTTAGAAAATTTAGTTAAAGAAGGAAAATTGGAAGAAAATGTTATAGACAAAGCAGTGCGTAGAATTTTGAAAATGAAGTTTGATCTGGGTTTGTTCGAGGAGCCCTATAAGTATTTTAAAATAGAAGACCCGGAAACCGTTTGGCTACAGTCAGAATTTATAGCGCATTCTCGCGAAATCGCAAAAAGGAGTATGGTTTTATTAAAAAACAAAGATCAGTTATTGCCTTTACAGCCCAAAAAATATAAGACCATTGCTGTCATCGGACCTGTAGATGCTGATAAACTTAATTTTATGGCTACCTGGTCAGCTTGGGGTAAAAAAGAAAATGTAGTAGGCGTTGTAGATGGCTTAAAAAACGCCTTGAAAGGAACCAATACTTCTGTTATCTATGAACCGGGAATGAATGCCGACCTTACAGAAAATTCAGTATTGTTTCAAAAGGCTGTGCAAGCAGCGAAAAAAGCCGATATGGTGATCTGTACGTTAACTGAAGGTTGGCGTAATTCTGGAGAGAACACTTCACTGTCAAATCTAAATATGCCAAAAAATCAGATCAATTTAATTCAAAAATTGTCGGAAACTGGGAAACCGGTTGTTTGCGTTTTATTTAATGGAAGACCTATGGTTTTTCCATGGATTAATGAAAACATTCCGGCAATTCTGGAAGCCTGGATGCCTGGTACCGAAGGTGGTCATGCCTTAGCAGATATATTACTAGGAAAATATAATCCTTCCGGAAAGCTTCCTATAACATTTCCTCGAAATACAGGACAAGTTCCTATATCTTATTTACAAAAAAAAACCGGAAGGCCCTACAAAACAGGTAAAAACTGGACACGATATCTAGATTCTCCTAACGAACCAGCATACCCTTTTGGGTATGGTATTAGCTATACAACCTTCGAGTATAGCGATATACAATTAAGTACAGAAAGAATATCTATAAACGATACCTTAACAGCATCTATAATTATTAAAAATACTGGACAACAAACCGGAGTCGAAACCGTACAGTTGTATATTGGTGATCCTGTTGCAAGCGTGACCAGACCAATAAAAGAACTAAAAGACTTTAAGCAAATAGCATTAGAGCCAGGAGAAAGCAAATCAGTAAGTTTTAAGATTACAAAAGAACATTTGAGGTATTGGAATAGTGAAATGAGATATGAAGTAGATCAGGGGATGTTCCAAATTTTTATCGGGACTAACTCTTATGAATGCAAAGAAACCTCTTTTGAATTTGAATAAAACCTTTAGTTATTATGCAGATTAGAATTATTATCCTTACAAGTATTTCCTTCTTTCTACAATTTGTAGGGCATGGGCAACCTAAATATGACTATTCTAAACCTTTTTTAGCAACATCACAATTAGGTTTTAGAGAAAATTCACCAAAAGAAGTCACTTTCTATGGAGGGGAAGATAATGCGTCATTACCTGACGAAATACAATTTTTTATTACCAAAGTAGGATATCGCTTACCCAGAGAAACTAAAAAAGTTCCAAAACCATGGAAGGTTCCCGGAAATGTATTTCGTTATCCTATTAACACTTACTTAGAACCTTATGAAAAAGAAGTACTTCAAAAACGGCATCAGGATGCTTTATACAAAGGTGTTTTAAGTAAAGTGAAAACCAAATGGGGAACTTTCTGGCGAGGAGATTTTAGTGATTTCGCAACGGCCGGAAATTATCAGATCGAAAATGAGTATGGTTTTACAGCTCCTTTTCAGATTGATAATACGGTGTACGAACGTTTAGAAAGGGGATATTTAGAATATTTGTTTACCCAAAGATCTGGTGTTGAAGTTCCTGGGATTAGACCAAAAGAGAATGCTGACGATGCAAGATTGGATATCGACTCTACCTACTATCTGCCAGTGGCTGGAGGATGGAATAATGCAGGAGATTGGCGTAAATGGTTGTTTTTAACGTTGCCAAATCTCGATGCTCTAGGACAAATTGCCACATATGGACATTTAGCTTTTAAACAAAAAGCTATAGAAGAAATGCAATGGGGTAACCAATATTATCATCATATGATCAATGATAAAGGTCAGGTATATGAAGATGTGGGTGGAGGTATCAATCGATCAGGTGATTACAGTGATGGCTGGTGGAATGAGAATCATCCTGGTGTTACTGCGGCTGGGGATACAGCTTTCGACAATATCCCTATGAACGGTGTAGAGCGACAAGTTCGCACCAACTATAACCCACTAGTACAGTATCAATTTGTTCGCCATCAGGCGTTGGCTTCATCGATTATGACCGGTCCACAAAAAAATAACTCCTTGGTGCTTGCATATAGGGCCTGGAACTATGCAGAGAAGACTCCCAATGATCATCGTACGTTGTTTGTAGCTCAAAGATTATTAGCAATCATCGAGTTATATTTAGCGGGAAGCCCTAATATAAACCCTACCATGATTGAAGAAATTACCAAGGAGCTTCTTTCCCGGCAGTATATATCAAATGATGGACTAAGTGGGTATTTTATGGAGAAAGGTAATACGGATGCTTACAGAAGTATTGCCTTTAGTGTAGAACCAGCCATGGCATTACTTAGACTTGTAGAAGCAGATATCAAAGAGATCCCGGAAAGTACAAAAAAGGCGAAGATGGCATTGACCAATTACATAGATTCATATTTATTAAAAGACGCTAAAACCAATCCTTATTATTTGCCTCCTTATGGAATATATGTAAATCCACCTTATCCTTTTAGTCAAGTTTTTAGAAAGGCAAACGATAAGCATTTTGTAAGAACATTTATTCATGTTTTTAGCGATAGACCTATACCGCACGGAATGAACCAAGTGTTTTTGCAACAAGGATATTTAATGGCTCGTGCTGGCAAAAAATTAGATGTGAAGAAATGGAAAGATGCTGCCGAAAAGATTTTAAATTGGAGTATGGGACATAATCCTTTTGGATTGTGTTTATTTACAGGAGTAGGATTTAAGCATCCTATTCCGGCTTCTTTTATGAATTACAAAATCCCATCTGCAGCATTAAATGGATTTATAGGAACACCTGATGATCAACCTTATATTGAAACCCGAAATTTAGTAGAATGGAGCACGCAGGAGGCGTGGGATGTACCTTATACTTACGCGATTGGGTTAATAAGTTTCTTAAAATGATATATATTTAATACGTTTTATCCTCGGTTTTAACACTTTGGTAAAATGATAAAATTCTTATAAATTAAAAGGTTTTGTTGGTTTTATGTGAGTTTCTGCAATTGGAGTTAAAGGATAAAGCTAAACAACCTGATTACAACTGAAGATGAGTGACGGGCGGATTTAAATTAAATCTAGTCAGAAATCGTACTATAATTGATTTTTTTAGTAATTTTTATAACCGGTAACTAAATGTTTTATATTAAAAAACCAAAACTCCATACTTCAATATGTTTTCTCCTAATCATTTTATACTATAAAACCACCTCTTTATTTTGAACCCATATTAGTATTATTTAAAACACTCTAAAAATGAATAAATTAAAAAACTATTTACTAATTGTTTTTGTCGCATGTATTTTAAAAGCGTGTAATAATAAAGAAAGTCCTTTGGAAATGGACAAAAAAATAGATGCCGGAATTGCAGATATTCTTTCTCGAATTAAAGAACCGGTAATTCCTAACGACACAATTATTCTTTACAAATTTGCCGGGGTTAAACCAGATCCTTATGGAACTCATGATTTCTATTTAGATATTAAAAATGCTATCGAAGAACTAAGTAAACGAGGTGGTGGCAAACTGTATTTTGCCCATACTACGGGAAAAGATGAATGGGTAAAAACAACCGAAGTATACCGGGTTAAAGGGCCAATACAATTAAAAAGTAACATAGAACTATGTTTCGATCCTAACATTAAACTTCAATTTGAATTTGACCCTGCGAGTTATCTTCCTGACGGTCCTGAAGGAACATTACGAAGATATGAAGGAACTATGCTATACAGCTTTTGTCCACTAATTTACGCGTTTAATTGCGAAAACATCGCCCTTACCTCTACAGGCAAAAATGGTGCTATGCCTATAATTCATGGTGATGGAGAACGCTGGGTTCAATGGCATTCTCCCGGTGAAAAGAAAAGAATGGCAGAAGGTCGTACAATGGCCTATAAGTATTTACGAAAAGTAAACGAATCCGGCAGTCCTATAAAAGATCGTGTTTTTACAAATGTAAATGACGATTTTTTTCGGCCTGAACTTTTCCTTCCCTTAATGAGTAAAAACATTCTTGTAGAAGGCATTAAGTTTGAAGAGTCTCCTTTTTGGATGTTACACCCTGTTTTCTGTGAGAATGTAATTTTTCGAGACGTTTGGCTGGATGGTCAGATGGTTAACAATGACGGTATAGATCCCGAAGGTTGTATAGATGTATTAATAGAAAATGTAGTTTTCAATACACATGATGATAATATTGCACTTAAATCCGGTAGGGACCGTGAGGCTCGTGAGGGTGCGCCTATAGAAGGTACAGAATTAGAAAATCTAGACTCCAAATTTATTAAAAATGGAAGAATAGGAACGGCTAAAACTGAAAATGTTGTTGTAAGAAATTGCATGTTCAAAAATCACTATGCGTTTTGTATTGGTAGCGAAATTGCCGCAGGTGCTAAAAACGTTTATGTAGTAGATAATCACGCTATACAGGATGTGAAAATGGGCATTTTCTTAAAAAGCAATAGAACAAGAGGAGGTATTATAGAAGATATTTATGTTCGTAATTTTCAGATAAATAAGGTTAGCAGTCACGATGCTATTTGTATTATTTCTAATTACGATGGCGATTCTATTAGTCCGTATCCTCCGAAATTTAAGAATATTTATATAGAAGGTGTAAGAGTAAAATCGGCAAAGCGCGGAATTAGAATATATGGTTGGTACGATGCTTTAGTAGAAAACGTTACCATCAAAAATGTTACAATTGATGAGGTTGAGGGAGAACAATCGTTTGTACATAATTATGTAGAAAATCTGGTATTAGATCAAGTCATAATAGAGGGGAAAACCTTGGATGGCGTGTACAATAAAGAAGACCGTAGTATGCCGGTTCCAAGACAAGAGTAAACATAATAACACTTTAACAACCTCCAGATTAGTTAAAAGAACAGATAACCCATTTTTAGAAAACTTGTTCTTTTTGTCTCGAATTTTTAATTAAGTACATATAAAAATGACAAGACTAAACCTAATCAAAAACTTTTATAAAATAATGAACCCTTGTAACGTGAGTTCGATCCAAGGATTTGGTTTAAAAAAGCCGTCAAATTGAGTAATTTTTCATAGTGAAACGAAGAAAAATTGTATCGAAATTAGGCTTTTGATTGAAAATTTACTCGTCTTCGATACGATTTTCTATCGAAAATCACTCTGACTGACGTAAATTTTCTTACATCGAACTCACGTTTGTAAATTTGTGGGTATTACTATAGTTTGAGTAATATAAAATCCTTGAAATGGGCGATATTGCCAAAAAATAGGATTTCTATTTTATGTTATTGTGTTGAAATGAAAAATTTCTGAACCACAATGCAGTCTTTACTTTTTTCCTATCTCGAAGGATTGTGAACTATTTTATTATTGTTTTTTTACAAAATACACTTGTACAAATCCATAGGGTTAGCCGTGGAATGATTTGGTAGCTGATTTATAGTCTTTGAATGCCCTATCCATAAAGACAACCTTTACAGTAGCATACTGCCGCAGGCTGACAACAGTTAAAAAACCTATTAACAATAAAAAATATATTTTCACACAGCAATAAAGACCAAAGACTGTATTGTAAGTATCTCCAAGTATGATATATGCCTTTTGTGCAGGGTAAGGAAATTAAAGCAGTAGATTTCGTGGGGTTAAGGTCAACAAAATACAAATAGATCACATAGACTTTATAGAATACATTGGCTTTGATATCTTCAACAAGAAGACACAGCTTGAGTCCAACATCAATAAAGCACAAAGCCTGACCAAAAGAAAATTTTATATCTTGGCTGCAGATGTTATCTATGCTATCAATAAAAACAGGCAGTAGTAAAATATATCGATAGTTATTTGCTTGAAGATACCAAAACCAATCCATGCAATCTTCCACCATATGGAGTGTATCTTAATTCCCCCATCCTGAAAGTCATAAATTTAGAAAAACTTCAGATGATCGTTTTATCCTAACTTTTATTTACGTGTTTAGTGACAAACCCATCCCTCACAGGATAAATTAAGTGTTTTTACAATAAGGATATTTAATGGCTCGTGCTGGCAAAAAATTAGACGCGAAGAAATGGAAAGATGCGGCCGAAAAGATTTTAAATTGGAGTATGGGACATAATCCTTTTGGATTGTGTTTATTTACAGGAGTAGGATTTAAGCATCCTATTCCGGCTTCTTTTATGAATTACAAAATCCCATCTGCAGCATTAAATGGATTTATAGGTACACCTGATGATCAACCTTATATTGAAACCCGAAATTTAGTAGAATGGAGCACGCAGGAGGCGTGGGATATACCTTATACTTACGCGATTGGGTTAATTAGTTATCTTGATTAGTTAATAAAACTAATTTCAACCTTGATGTTTAAGGTTGATTTAGGAGTAGCATTTTTCATGAAAATTATGGGCTAAATCTTGTGCTTTTTATTTGAAATAATATGATCTCATTTGATATCAAAATAAAATGAAAAAGCCCATAAACTTTTTATTTAAGAGCAAATGATATCAAATTGTACCTAATTTTTACGAAGAAAGTTTAATCGCAACCCAAAACTTACATATGGCGCTATCTCATTATCAAAATCAAATGAACTTCTTCAAACCACTTTTCCTAAGCTGTATAATATCACTTTCTATTCTCATCCATCCATTCCTTAAAATTATATTTTTTTGAATCTCTTGGGAAGCTGAATATATATTCTTTTTCTATCATTTATTCATATCATATTTAGGTATCGCATTATGAAAATCGTTTTTTATAAAAAATAATTATTTGGTTGATTAGTCAACTAATTAAAAAAACATTAACTAAGCTTTTTGCTCTTTTTAGAGTACATCCGCTTCTTTGTTTTCTACTATAGATTTAAGCTTTTTCACATCATTACTGACTTTCTTCTCTAATATGCGAGCACAAATTTAAGTGGGCGAAATTTTTGAATAGTCTAATAGCTTTGAAACAGTTTCTATAGGTATACCGTTACTTAATATAACTTTAGAATCAATGGTATGGCGAGACATATGAAAGGCGATATTTTTTTTAACACCAACATAACGAGCAACTTCTTTTAAATATCCATTCAACTTTTCATTGATTATAACCGGTAAAAGAGTTCCGGTTATTTCTGTCATAGGGTGGTCTTTATACTTTGCTATTATCTTTTCTGCTTTTTTCAGAAGTAGTACTTTGACCGATGATTTCATTTTTTAACGTTTGGTATAAATCCAGTTGCCACCATTCATACCTATAACTAAACTGTCATCAGTTAAATTCATTATATCTACATAACTAATACCAGTATATCAGTTAAAAAAACAAATCCCTAACTCTGTCCGAGCGGTCTATACCAAAATCAAAGGTTCCCATATTAATCAGTTTATTGTTTGAAAGAAACTCGCGTTGTTTTTTCTCATATAGGGGCTTCCATCTCAAAAGTGGGTCTTTTGCAATCCATTCAATATGGTAGGCTAGTGTGACCATTTTATGCAATCGCTGAATATGTTTCATAATCGTATTCTAACTTATTACTTTTGGGTGACCAAATTGTCAATAATTGGCTAGAAAATTTTAAAAATCGCATAAGAACTTGTAATCAAGCTTTTTAAGATAGATATCAGTTGTTCTTTTGACCTTTTTGAGAAACTTGTTGAGGTAATTTTCTGTAACTACAAAAGTTTCGGTTCTGTCGCATTAAATAAGTACACTCTAATTTTTTTATCCCATTCCTATAGATTAAGCAGTTAAAGAACAAAAAGTTTTGAACGTTGAAGTTTTAGGATTCAAAATTTGTCCTTTTCTAATAATGTGTATGATTTCTATTCCTGCGAGTGTTCTTTGTGCTGATTCGAATTCTTTAAATCCTGTGGTAATTGCAATTCTCCTTTTTATACTGCGATGATCCTGTTCTACAATGTTGTTCATATATTTGACTCGTCGAATTTTTATCTTTTTTGAAGTAAAACTCCTTTTATTCCAAATTCGTATTCCAGCTTTATTAGCTCCACTATTGTCTGTGTTTTTAATTCTTGGTTTTCCATTATTACCTATATCTTTATTCAAGAACTTTTGGGCAGAACCTTGTATCCTACGTTTTGTTAATAGGAAATCTATAGTGTTTCCTTGTTTATCAACTGCTCGGTATAAATACCTATCGTTACCTCTTACTTTGATATACGTTTCATCAAGTCTCCAACTATCTGTTACTTGCCGTTTACGAGTATTCATATTGTGTTCTATTTCTTTAGAAAACTCAAATTTAAGTATATTTGAAAGAGTGAAATTAATGCGACAGAGCCAAAAATACCTTTTGTACTTTTGAATAAACAAGACAGGGACTAATACTCATGGTGGTTTTAGCGATAATGTAAGACAGTAATGAAAAAAATCATACGAACTCCAGAAGGTAGATTTGAACATCTACTAGATTACAATTTCTCAAGCAACTATATGGAGGTAGAAGAAGGTCTCCGACTTCATTATTTGGATGAAGGAGAGAAAGACAATCCAATTGTCTTACTACTTCATGGCGAGCCTAGTTGGTCATATCTCTATCGTAAAATGATTCCTATCCTATCTAAAAATAATTTTCGTGTCATTGCTCCAGACCTTATTGGTTTTGGTAAATCAGATAAATTGGTCAATAAGCAAGATTACTCTTATCAAGAGCACATTGATTGGCTTATTACCTTTATAAGAACTTTAGATTTGAAGAAGGTTATACTTTTTTGCCAAGATTGGGGCGGACTGATAGGGCTGCGATTAATAGCAGAAATAGATGATCGATTTTCAATGATCATAGCCTCCAATACTAGTTTGCCTACAGGTAATACTGAAGTGCCCAAAAGTTTTTTAAAATGGAGAGAATTCTCCCAGTATTCACCAGCGTTTGATATTGGTAAAATAATTGATATGGGAACTATTCAATCACTCACAGATGAAGTTATGGCGGCATATAATGCGCCATTCCCTTCTGAAGAATACAAAGCTGGAGCTAGAATATTTCCAACCTTGGTTCCGGTTGACAGAAATGATCCAGAATCAGATAAAAATTTACAGGCATGGGAAAAACTTAAGCAATGGCATAAACCATTCTTAACTATCTTTGGAGATAAAGATGACATTATGAAAGGAGCAGAAAAGATATTTCAGAAACTTATACCAGGGGCTAAAGACCAAAATCATAAAATACTGAATGCAGGTCATTTTATACAGGAAGAGAAAGGTGAAGAACTGGCTGAGTTAATTATAGAATTCTACAAAAATTGCGGTGATATAAAATGAATGATTACGTATCTAAGGTACTCCACTGGTCCTAATACTTTAAGAGAATAGAACCTCCATTCTAACTTTTATCAGCACCCATTCGACTACTTTTTTAAGTTGAATAACATTTATTAATAGATACATTTTAAAACCATGAAATATAATAGAATAACATATGTAATAGCGATCTGTTTTTTAACCTTAACCAGTTGTGAAACAGAAGAAAAAAAGCGCAACTTTAGAGTCTGTTGTTGAAAAAACCGTAAGCATTAATGGACAAAAATTTGATACAGGATACGGTTACAGTATAACAAATAACAATTTTTTTAGGCCAGCGATTGAGAATTTCTCAGATGATATTAATGAAGATTTTATTCCCTCTACGGATGTAGATGTTGAAGTGATCAAAAACCAAGAAGACATAAATGGATTCTTTACAACGGTGACTGATAGTAGTGAGATTTCTGGAAATGTAACAATCTATGAGACTTCTAATCAATTAAGAGAAACTATTGAACATCAAATAAATAAAAGTTCTAATCAGCTATTAATAGTTGCCAGAATACGAATTAAGAATCAAGAGTTTACTTTTAAACCTTCAGAAGATACAAATTTTACCAGTAGAGCCTTTGCTATCTTAGAATCACGAGGAGTACCGGCATTTGTTAAGAGATATCGAACAATGTTTGTTTATAAGCAAATAAAAGGAGCAAATATTTATTACCTGTATAGCTACAGCAATATTTTATGCCTTGACCTACCAAAAGGCAGGTAGACTTGTTAAGAAGAGCCGTATGATGGGAGACTATCACGTACGGTTCTGTGAGAGGTTTAGGGGTGAGATTCCCCTTTACCTCAGGGCAATCGCATTCAAATTTTCAATACTTTCTCTCTAAATTCGCTACTAAGAGCAGCTAGGTATCTTTTATTTTTCTGACTAGTTCCTTTTTTTGTTTCTATTTTAGTTATTAACGACAAAGCTACTTTAGTAATAATATTATAATTGGATGCTGAATATCCCATTCTTTTTCTTGAAGCATCTTCACTAAAATTGACATCAAGCATCCAATGAAGTTTGTTTTCTATAGCCCAATGATTTCTAATTTTTTTATTTATATCAGCTGCCTCTGGAGGTAAACTACTGATATAATAACGTGTTTCCTTTTGGGATTTTTTATCAATTTTTGTAAAACGTTCAGTATCTATTTTGATAATAGTTTTCAACCCTTTCCATTGTTTGTCACTATCAAAAAAAGTCAAATTGTCTATTACACTACAGTTTCTTGTTTCCACCCTTCCGTGCCCTACATTATGAGTTGTATCTGTTGATGAAGGTTTTGTGATCTTGAATAGCTTTTTAACCTGTTCACACAATTGCTTTTGATTGTCTTTTACCGCTAGAATGTAGTGAGCACCTTTACTTATGATTTTCTGTGCAATATCAGTTTGACACCCCATAGCATCTATAGTCACTGTACATCCTTTTATAGCTATGATTTCCAATAATTCGGGGATAGCAGTGATCTCATTGCTTTTATCCCCACAAACGCATTGACCTAAACACAATCCGTTGTCTGTAGCAAATGCAGAGACCATATGGATGGCTTTTTTATCAGAATAACTATCATAAGACCCTCTTAATCTTTTGCCATCTATAGCGATTACCTCTCCCTTGGTCAATACAGATAAATCCTTTACCCAATTTATAAAACAGTGACTAAATGCTTGATGGTCCAATGCGCTAAAAAACCTACCCAAGGTATCGTGAGAAGGAATCCCTGATGGTAAAACAATGTATTTGCGTAGCCAATCTTGTTGATTGTTCCCAAATAATTCAATAGACTGCCAACTATCTGCACCACTTACAACAGCAGAAATCACTAAAAATATAATATCGGTCAAAGAGTGCTTTAAATTACCGCGATAAGTAGTGCGAGGGTCTGTCAAAGTAGAAAAATGTGCGATAAAAGAGTTAAGACCAGTAGTCAAACATGATGATGTTGTCATTTTTTTTATATGCCATCCAATGCTATATAAAGTTATGACTAAGCAAATTTAAACATTTTTTTTAAATGCGATTGCCCTGCCCTTTACCTACTCGACTTTGTACCTTTCGCTATTAATTCATTTATCAATTCGGTAGGTTTTTTTATCAGCACCAACACCTTTTATGGTTAATGATTTCCATTCTTTTGGGAGAATAGGATTTTTTTGAATAATTCCATCATCGGTGATATCTAAACCAGCAAAACCAAAGAGAACACTTTGTAACATTCCACCCGCACCCGTAGCAAAATATGAAAAATTAGAAGTTGCCACCTCTGATAAGGCACCAAAAGGAGCCTGCTGATTAGGCACGTAGCTTTCCTTAAAAAGGCGGTAGGCATTAGTTGCATCACCTTGCCTTGCATATAATACTGAAAAAATTGACTTACCCATTGCAGGACCTTCTTTAGATAATTTTGGTTCGTAATATTTCAAGTCTTTTAGTATAGAAGTTTTGTCGTTAATTATATTTAGAGGAAAAGAAAGTAAGTTTACATCTGCTTGTTTAATGATTTCCCCATTATAATTTTCATGTTCTTTAGTAATACCATCTTTAAGTTTCAGAATTTTAATTTTTTCTGAAATCAATTGCCACTCTGGATTTGGTGTTTCTCCAATTTCTTTAGCAGCTTTTACTGCAAACTCTAAAGCAGTAATTGCTGCCCCATTTGTGAAAGCATTGTCATTAACATTAGGTGCAAATTCATTAGCTCCAATAACGTTATTAATTGAGTAACTACCATCATTATTTTTAGTAACTCTGCTTACCCAGAAATCTGCCACTTCTTTCATTAAAGGGTAGCCTTTTTGGGTTAGCCATTTTTTATTTTGAGTAACCCGATAATAGTTCCAAAATGCAATTGCAATGTCTGCGGTAATATGATGTTCAAACGGACCAGTGAGTGCAAAAGGAGGTGTTGCCTCTTCTCCAGTATCATCACTTTCCCATGGAAACATTGCCCCTTGATAGCCGTAATTTATAGCTCTCTTTTTTGCAGGATCTAGGCGGTCTGAACGATAATTAACTAAAGAGCGGGCAATATCTTGATTAAACATTAGTAACGGTGGAAACATCCAAAGCTCGGTGTCCCAAAAGATATGACCATTATAAGGTGTTTGTAGTGAGAGCCCCATTGGTGCGATACTTAAATCTGAATCTCTACGACCAAAAGCATACAAATGATATAATGCTAAACGAACGTCTTGTTGCGATTGTAAATCTCCTTCAATAATAATATCTCCTTCCCATAATTTACTCCATTGTGCTTTATGCTGAGCTAGCAATACTTCTTTTGAATTCAATAAATTGAAGATTACCATTCTTTCCGATTCTGATTTTGGGTCAGAAAAATCTTTGGTAGTACATTGCGCACCAGTCCAAGCAAAATCTAAACTTTCATTTTTCTTGATGCTATAATCAAATGATAACGAGTTTTCATAGTCTGATATAAGGTTGTGAGTTAATTCTGGTCGTTCATGTACTCTAGAAGAATTTATTTTATGCCATATGAATGTACCGGATGTACTAACAAGATGTTTTTTAAAAGGACTTTTAGCAACGGATTGCAAAATTGGCATTGTAGTCTCTACATCTCGCAATACTTGAAATGAATGTTTAGGTAGTTGATATTCTTTTGGTGTTATAATTTTTCCTGCCACCTTTAAATCAATGTCTTTACTAGCTTCGATACTAATGTCAATGTATCCCGTATATTGTAAATTTCGTAAGGCATAAACCGTACAAGATATCTTAGCCTTATTTTTAAAATCAAATGAAGTAGTAAAAGCTGCAGTTTTTAAATTCATTGTTTGCTTCCAATTGCTTATATTATTTTCTGTTATCTTTTCACCATCAATATACATATCAAGGTTGCCAAAATTCATACCATGTAATATCTGACTGACTTTAAGTACAGGATCCACATCATAGACGTTGTTTAGTACGACGTGCTGTATTTGAAGAGGCTTAGAAGAGCTAAGCATTCCTATTCTACCATTTGCAATGGCAATACCTGTATAATCTGAATTTTCATTTGTACTTATATGCCAGCCGTCATTTTGAGCAGTAATTATTGAACTTGAAATAATTAATACTATTAAAAACATTTTTTTCATTACTGTTTGTTTTTTAAAATGTTCGTTAAGATACATAGTTTACACTAAATTAGTTTCCAACCTTGCCGATTGTTGTTTATGTCTTAGGTTTCTTTGATCAAAGAAACCTAAAAATACATTTCTATACTAGACTTTCCAAATTCCGTTTCCAAGTTCTTGAACCTCTACATATTTTCCTTTTAATGCAGCGGTTAAATATACCCAGTAATAGGATTTCCATCTAATAGCTCCACTTTTAGTTACTTTAAGTACACTATAGTTACTATTATAATCATAATGCGTTATTTTTTCTGGGAACGGTCTACAGGCAAAATCGTGTACATCAGCAGGTGTTTTCATATCCAAAGCTTCGTGTGGTCTTATGTGGTTATATTCCTTTACAAAGTGATTTAACCGTCTTTGTTGAGCTTTTAAATCATATGCTGAAGGTTTAGCACAAGCAGCCTTTAAATCGCGGTGCATTCGTTCGTGTCTTCCGTTTTGTTCTGGATGTGCAGGATCAGAAAATACAGGTGTAATTCCGAGTTCTATGAACCAGTAGGATAGTTGTGTATATCGTTGAATAGCTCTTACAGAACCAAAGGGACTTCCATTATCGGTATGTATTTGTTTAGGAATGCCATAGGTTCTAAAAACCTTTGTAAACTCTGCTTTAGCAGCTTTTAGGGTTTCTTTATAATGTCCTTTAGCAGTAAAAAGAAATCGACTTTTAGAGTCTGCAATAGTAAGTGGGTGACAATAGATTTTATTGCCCATTAAAAACTTTCCTTTATATTCAGCACTCCATACTTCATTACACGATTTTGGATCAAAAATAGGGTAGGTTGGTTTTACTCTTCGCATTCGTTTTTGAGGGCAAACCAATCCGTTTTTTCGAAGGATATTGTGTACAGTTACCACAAAAGGAGTTTTCTTTTTGGTAAACTCTTTAAACAATAAGATTCTAATTTTTTTAGCACCCCAAAGCTTGTGTTTTTCTTTTAATTTGAGAATACTATCGACGATTTTTTGATCGGTTGCATTGGGATGTTTTCCAGGCATTCTGGATTGTTCTTTTAAACCTTCATAGCCTTGATTTTCGAATCGATGAATCAATTTATAGGCTGTTGGTCTAGAGATTCCAAAACTTTTGCACAGTTCCGTGATGGTATATTTTCCTGTACGCCATTCACAAATAAATTCAATTTTTTGTTCCATAGTTGTTGTAGTTTTCCAAGGCATAATAATTTGATTTTGATTTCAAATTATACCTTAAAAAGTGTAAACTATGTCCCTTTAACGTACCTTAGTCGATAAAGTACTTATTTGAGATATTAGAGGTATATTCTCATTTAGCCCTATTTCTTGGCATTCTAAGTTTTCCATAGTCTTTCAATTCACTTACCAAGTTCCTCGCCATCATACTTTTTTTGCCAGCAAAACAACAACATTCAGTTTTGAACTACGGCATAAACCAGGCTTATACTTCGCTCTTTTTTATACGTCTTATCAAACCTGAATATTGAATCACACGGGGCATCAAAAAAAGGTAACAGCGACGGCTCTACGAGAAGTAAATCTAAAATCCGAACAATGAAATTTTATCAAAAAACATATCGAAAGCTATCCAAAAAATCAAAAAAGGAAAACGCTCTAGATACCATAAGTAAATCAATTTTTAATCTTTTAAATTTTTAAGTTATGAGTTCTATTCAAAATCATGTACAGTTGATTGGAAACCTAGGGGACGACCCAACAGTAACAACCCTTGAAAGCGGTAAAAAAGTAGTCCGATTATCATTGGCAACTAATGAAAATTACAAAGACAAGGAAGACGAAAAGCAGACCGAAACCAACTGGCACACTATTGTGGCTTGGGGCAAGACTGCTGAAATTATTGAGAAGTATGTTTCCAAAGGCAAAAAGATTGCCGTGGTAGGTAAACTGAAAACAAGAAGCTACACCGATAAAGACGGTAACCAAAAATACACTACCGAAGTTGTAGCAAGTGAAATTTTATTGCTAAATGGTAATTAAAAATTAAAGAGGGTGCTTCCGTGAGAAGTGGCACCCTCTTTTCATTACTAATCTAAAGTCGATTACAATGAGATATAAAGTTAATGAAATTAAAATAAGTTACAGCGAGAATATACCTAAGAAATTGAGTTATAAAGTAAACTGTTCACAAGATATTGCAAAGTTTCTTTATGATAATTGGGATAAGAAAACCATTCAATTAAAAGAAACCTTTAAAGTCGTTTTACTGAATAACAGTAATCTTGTTAAAGGAGTTTGTGAAATCTCTTCTGGCGGAATAACCGGAACTATTGTTGATTTAAGAATTCTGTTTGCTGTAGTACTTAAAAGTCTTACTGTAGGTATCATATTGGCACATAATCATCCTAGCGGTAATTTAAAACCGAGTAATTCGGATAAGTTATTGACCGATAAAATTATACAAGGAGCGAAGGTTCTTGATGTAAATGTCCTGGATCATATTATCCTGGGACCTGATGGAGATTATTTAAGTTTTGCTGATAAAGGATTTCTTTAGAAATTTTCAAAATAATTTACAGTCCTTTGAGTTTGATTTTAAAAATAAAGCCGTAAATTTAATACTGATTTATGGCTTTCCTTTTTTGTGGTTATCCCACACACTTTGACTTTCGCAGGATAACCCCGACAACTTTTTTTAAGAGATTAAAGTAACTGGTAGTACACCACGTTGTTCGATTTTTTTGTCCAGTGAACGGGACAAAAAGGAGAAGCAAGAGGGTAACACGCTTCGCGATGTTTCATTTTTAGATTTTTGCCAGAAGTCCTTTAACTACGAGGGTTTCTGGTAGTATTTTAAATGTTCTCTTTAAAGTTCAGGTTGGTTTTTCACGAAAAAACGGGTACAGCTTAGTAAAAATGACAAAAAATTCACGAAAAAATGGACAAGGGATATGAGAGAGAACGGTTTGAAAGCATTAGTATCAAATCTTCAGTAGCACAAAAATTTAGACGGTATTGTAAGGCAATTTCCAAGTCGCAGTCAATGACCTTACTTTCGATGTTGGAGTTTTTTGAAGCCAGTGGAATTTCACCAGAGGAACGCCTAGGGCCTAACATTAAGACTTTAGAAAGCTCATTAAAAAAACGAATCAATGCAGTCATTGCTATAGTACGAGATATAGAAAAAAACCAGACCAAACCTACAGTGGCGATGATACAGTCCCTCTTCGAAGGATTTGAAACGGATAAGAAACCACTCCTTTTAGAAAAAGAGGAACCCAAGCAGCAAGAAGAAACCAAATTCATAGAACATAATCAAATGGATGTATAATGTATATTACTATTACAGCACAAAAAACAAATGGTAACTATTCACAAAGTTCTGCTGATTTTGTTGCCTATTTAGAGAAAGAAAACCAGCAGTTAAAACCTTCGGAATTAGAATACTTTTTCAATCAACACGGAGAGCAGATTTCAGCTGAAGAAGTGGTAGATGCTATCGATAAAAATACTGCGAAACTAAAAAAGCGCGAACCTAAGTTTTATTCTATTACCATCAATCCAAGTACCAGAGAATTGAAACATTTGCAACATAACAAAGAAACTTTAAAGCGATATACACGAGAAATAATGAAAGATTATGCCGCTTCCTTCAATCGGGAAGTTAACGGAAGAAAAGTCACAGTGAATGACATTCTTTACTTTGCTAAAATTGAACATCAACGCACCTTTAAAGGAACAGATAAACAAGTACGGGAAAACCAACCCTATGCGAATCAAATTCTGGAATTAAGACATCAGATTCGAAGAATCGCTAAAGGAGAGGAACACGGAAACATTCAAAAACTTCAGAGAAAGATTCAGCAACTAGAACGGGAAGCACCCCACCAACAAAATGGCAAACGTATAGTACAGGGGATGCAAAAAGAAGGGAACCAAAGCCACATCCATATTATCGTTAGCCGAAAGGATATATCCAATTCCGTAGGTCTTTCCCCTGGAAGTAAATACAAAGCTTCTGAAGTACTAATGAATGGGAAAAAAGTAAAGCGTGGTTTTGATAGGGATTCCTTTTTTAAAAAAGCTGAAAAGACCTTTGATAAAACTTTTGGTTATAAGCGCAATTATGCTGAAAGTTATGCTTCACGAAAAGACTTTCTCAAAGACCCAAAACTTTATTTTAAGGTGTTATTGGGACTACCAGCTAATGAAAAAACCATTGCTTTTAAGATTTTAGGTAAGTCTGGAGTACCTATGCTAGATATACCTACCAATAAAGTGCAAGTGGCAATCCGAACTATCAAACAATTAAAAAGAGGTGTAGATATTGCTTTAAAGTCAGGTTCAATCGGAATATAACGTGGATGTTAATATATACATAACGTTACTGTTTTTGGGATCAAGTATTGTTTTTTGGAGCATTCATAAACTAACAAAATATGCTTTTGGGATCAATTTATTGTTGATCATTCTACTCTTAGTCTTTGAAATTATGGAGAAACACTATCCCCTAGGTCTCTGGAATTGGTTGTTGATTTTGGGATGTCCTTTGTTGCTGGTCAATACGTTATTTTATGTATTCCTTACCCACAATGCAAAGAAGAATGAAGCAAATCCGTTTCTGGTAAAACTCAAAACCAGAGGAAGCTCTCTAAAATTAGATAATATCCGAAGGGGTGTTTCTATTATAGGATCAGCAGGCAGCGGTAAAACTGAAAGTGTAGTTTATAGAATGTTAGAACACTTTTCACAAGCTCATTTTAACGGGGTGATTTATGACTATAAAGATTTTGAGATTACCGAAATGGCATATCCGCTCTTCAAAAAACATAACATAAATTTTTATACGATTTCATTTGATCAAATTTATAGCAGAGTGAATCCCATTGCACCTCAATATTTACCGAATGAAGAAAGTGTGAATGAAGTAGCTCGAGTGCTGATGGAAAACCTGTTGGAGCAAAAAGAATCAGGAGCTGTTGGGACTACGAAATTCTTTAATGATGCTGCAGAAGGATTGATTGCCGCATTGATCTGGAAACTGAAAACACAATACCCGCAGTTTTGTACACTACCCCATCTAATCGCTGTCTATCAATTACTCGACACCGATAGCCTAATTGCTTTTTTAAGTAGTAACTATATTTCAAAAGCTATGGCTAATGCTTTTATAAGTGGTAAAGGTTCTGATCGTCAAACGGCAGGTGTTAAAAGTACCCTTGCCAATGCACTTAAGAAAATAAGCTCCAGAAAGCTTTTTATGGTGTTGTCAGCCAATGAAGCGCCTTTAGGTATCAATTCACAAGAGCATCCTACAGTTGTTTCGATAGTAAATAACCCGAAATATGAAACTGCTTATTCTCCATTGATTGCTACAATTATTCATACCATTACTAAACAGATGGCTATAAAGAACAACCAACCTTCTTTTTTGCTTATGGAAGAAGCTTCTACACTTCGTTTATTAAATATGCACCGAATTCCGGCAACCTTACGTAGCTATAATATTTGTACTGTTTATGTGATGCAGGATAAGGTGCAAAACGATATGATGTATGGTGATAAAGCAAGTCGTGCTATCCTTAGTAATCTATCATACCAATTCTTTGGAAAAGTTAATGACCCTGATACTGCAAAATATTATGAACGTTTTTTTGAACTCATCAAACAGCCCACACGTAGCGTAAGTAAGGCAGCTAACTTCTTTAAATCGGATGCCAGGATCACCAAAGGAGAAAAAGAAGTTGCCAAAAGAAGGGCTGATATATTTTTTAGATTGAAACAAGGTGAGTTCATTGCTTATGCTGATGGAAAGGATAAGAAAATCAAATTTCATCCCCCTGAAATCTCAAGAGAACGCCCTACATTTACCAACCAATATTCACAAAAGGATATCGATACTAATTTTGAAAGAGTTTATCACGAAGCACGGTCTATTTTTAATTAGGACTCCAATTATAATTTTTATTACAGTGCTTTTCAAAATGATCGATAGTTTTAAATGTAGCGATAGATTTGATTATTTTGTTTTATCCTTACTATTACTTTTTCCGGATTCTATCCACCTTCTTCCTTTTCGTAAATACCCCTGATTATTTATTTTTACAAATCGACTTAGTTTGAAAGATTCTAATAAGATAGAATCTCTAGCTTTTTTTGTTTTGAGTTGTATACAGTCATTTATAGAAAATTCTCCGTTATGTAAAATTAAAATATTTCCCCTGTGGTCACGGATTTCTAGATAACCAGCCTCATCGGCAACTTTTATCTGTGATTTAATTACTTCTTTGTCAATCTTCATTTTTCTACATATATGATACAATTGTGAATTGGCTTTTTAATTTTTAATGATTCTATTCCCATAACAAGTGTAGGTTAAGTTACTTATAGGGGGGTAATTAAATTTGGGTGGAGGATTTAGTCCAACATAATCGGGGTAATAATTTTTTCAGTCATATTTAGAAGCTATTGTTAATAATCAAGTTTTAAATCACTTTCAACATCAGAATTCGTGGCTTATTCAGCAATACAAAGTAAATAAAAATCCAATTAAAAAACACATATATGTGTCCGATTTATTATTGATATAAATGGATTTTTACAATGTGTCAAAGAATAAAAGGAAATATAGTATAGAAGAAGAACAGTTAATGAAGCTCATAGGAAGGAATATTAAGAACTTTCGAGAGGCTAAAAATTGGTCACAACATAAGCTGTCAGTAGAAGCTCTAATCCCTAAAAATCAAGTAGGTAGAATTGAAAGAGCCGAAATAAATACAACGGTAGTAAGCCTGCATAGAATTTCGGTCGCATTAGAGGTACATTTGGAGGATCTATTATCAGGTGATTTACTCAATTAACTCCCAAAAGTGAAGCAAAATGTTGGAAGAAGCTAATTCAAGCATCAGCTGGTTTTGTTCTTTTCACTATAAACAAGAATGATGGTGACCACTGGATAAATTTGGGTAGAGCTTTTCAATAGTTTGGGCTGATGTTAGCAAAATTAAAGAGGACCCAGTAAACATTAAAGCTATTTTATTGCGACACTATATTTCTTCTGATACTGTAATGGTGAAATACTGGTTACTTTTCGAAACACATCCCTAAATGCCTTGGCATCGTTATAGCCTACTTCGTACATAACCTCGTTCACCGTTTTCCTGCCCTTTTCAAGTTCTTTTTTTGCAGCTTCGATTTTAACTCGTTGTAAATATTCCAATACGGTATTGGAAGTAGCATTCTTGAAACGGCGCTCAAAAGTTCTCCGACTTAAAGCCATGTTTTTACATAGGTCATTGACTGAAATCTTATCTTGATAGTTTTCTTCGATGTATTCCTGTGCTTTGAGAACCATATCGTCCTTATGGTTCTTCTGACCAGAGAAAACCATAAAAGGGGACTGACTACTTCGTTCAATATCAATCATAAAACCTTTGGCGGCCATCACAGCGGTTTCCCTTCCTGCATATTTTTCGATCAAGTAAATGACCAGGTTGGTAAAAGCATAGGCACCCCCACTGGTATATATGCCATCGGAATCAGTGACTATCCGCTCATCGGTCAAAATGGCTTTTGGGAACTGTTCTTTAAAGATATTGGCAAACTGCCAGTGGGTCGAACATGGTTTTCCATCAAGTAAGCCTGTAGCTGCCAAAAAGAAAGAGGAGATACATAGGCTTACGGCTTCTGCTCCTTCCTTGTAACGGTTGACTATCCATGGCATAAAATCCTTATTTCTGTTAATCACCGTTTCAAAATCGTCGTGAATAGCCGGTATGATGATAAGGTCTGTCTTGGTAATATCTTCGATTCTGACTTCGGGCTTGGTAGCAAAAAGGCCGCCTTTGCTATCCGCTTCAGTATCCAATCCCACCAACTGGATTTGAAATAAAGGGTCTCTCCCTGTTTCTTTATAAAACTCGTTCACCCAGCTAAGCATTTGATGTGTTCCAGCAACATTGACAACACTGATATGTCCTTTGGGTATGAGGATGGATATATGTTTCATTACCAGATTTTTGATGTTCAAATATAATGGAAATAGATGTCGCAATCAACCCGTCAAATTGACGTAATCATAATGTAAAAATCCCATTCTAACCATTTATCTTTATAGGAATTAATTGAACAACAAACCAATAGACATGAAAGTAAATCCTTATCTCAATTTTGACGGAAATGCAGAAGAAGCATTCCTTTTTTACAAATCGGTTTTCGGCGGAGAATTCACTTCACATATGAAAATGAGTGATGCACCCGATACTGATAAGCTTCCGGAAGCGGAGAAAAATCGAACGATGCACATCTCTTTACCCATAGGTAATGATACCGTTTTGATGGCTTCGGATATCTTGCCCTCCGTGGGGCAAAAGTCAAATGCAGGAAATAACAATTATATCTCAATTCATCCCGAATCCAGGGAAGAAGCAGATAGATTGTTCAATGGACTTTCTGAAGGAGGCGACATAGAAATGCCCATGGAAGACCAATTCTGGGGAGACTATTTTGGCAGTTTTACCGATAAATTCGGTGTGCCATGGATGGTGAATTTTAATCCTGAGTTCTAGAAATTATTAAATGACATCCGAAATCAATACATACCATAATACCCAATCAACCGATGACCGATTGATATGTGAGAAACTGGAGAAAATCATACGTGAGTTCTTACCAGAAGCAAATGCTAAAATTTGGCATAGGCATCCGGTTTGGTTCCTGGACGAAAATCCTATTGTAGGCTACAGTAAACAGAAACCTGGGATACGGCTTATGTTCTGGAGCGGTGTTAGCTTTGATGAAGACAAGCTCAATGTATTGGGCAAAAAATTCAAGGATGCGTCCATTTTTTATCAGGATGTCAATCAAATAGATAAAAAAGCCTTGCAACGATGGTTGAAGAAAGCACAGGAAATCCAATGGGATTACAAGAACATAGTCAAACGCAAAGGCAAATTAATAAGATTACGTTAATAAGATGAAAACAATTACAGTAGAGACAAAAGTTAATAGTGGTATCGACAAAATCTGGGATAGTTGGACCAAACCCGAACATATCGTCAAGTGGAATTTTGCAATCCCGGAATGGCACTGTCCAAGGGCTGAAAATTACTTAGAAGTTGGTAAGTCATTTAATTACCGTATGGAAGCCAAAGATGGCAGTATGGGCTTCGATTATGAAGGAACCTATACCAAGATTAAGTCTAATGCTGCAATTGAATATGCCCTAAGTGATGGAAGAAAGGTCAACATTAATTTCGAAAAAGATGGCGATGCCGTTTCCATTATCGAAACTTTTGAAGTGGAGGATACCAATACCCTAGAGCAACAAAAGCAGGGTTGGCAGACCATTTTGGATAATTTTAAAAAGTACGTTGAATCCAATTAACAATAAAATGACCAAAATCAATATACTAGCCGATTGTGGCAATTCACCAAGAAAGGGGTTTTTAAAGGAGCTGAATATTGCTTTTGCCAAAGGCAATGCTGATTTCATTGTTGAACATGCCAGTGACGATATCGTTTGGACAATTTATGGCGACAAGAAAATTGAGGGCAAAGAAGCTTTTAGCAAGGAAGTTCACACGATGAAACAATATACGGCAGATGAAATGACCCTGCACAGTGTAATCACCCATGGAAGGGAGGCTGCAGCCAACGGTGAGATGCGAATGGGTGACAAGACCTATGTCTTTTGCGATGTCTATAAATTCACCAATACGATAAGTATGGTCCTTAAGGAAATACAATCCTATGTAATTAAACTTTAACTGGTTATCATGGCGAGAATAACCTTAAAAAGAATAAAGAAATGAAAACACTACATTTTGAAACCAAAATCAATGCACCAGCATCAAAAGTGTATGATACGATGTTGGGTAAAAAGACTTTTGAAGAATGGACAGCTGAGTTCAGTCCTACCTCCCGTTATCAGGGAAGTTGGGATAAGGGCTCAAAAATTCTCTTTTTGTCCGACGATGCCGATGGGAAAGCTTGTGGGATGGTAAGTCGAATCAAAGAAAACCAACCCAATGAGTTTGTGAGTATTGAACATACCGGAATTTTGGAGAATGGAGAGGAAATAGTTGTAGGGGAAAAGGTGGATGCCTTTGCAGGAGCATTGGAAGAATACACTTTTGTTGAAGAAAATGATAACACTATCCTTAAAGTAAGAATGGATTCCGCACCAGAATGGGAAGACTATTTTAATGAAACCTGGCCAAAGGCTCTTGTCAAGTTGAAGCAAGTTTTGGAGTGAGATAAGATAAAAATTGCTGGTATGTAAACTACGATTTACGAATTTGGATAGTAAAAATCTCAAGAAATGAAAAGTATAATATCGTCTTTACTAATTGCCTTAATTACAAATATTTCCTTTTCCCAATCCAATAATCCATGTTCAAAAGGGACTTTTGAGATTATCAAACCTTTTATTGGTGAATGGAAAGAATACACAGTGACCGAAAAAGAAGAAGTGTATATTGGTGAACTCGAATCGAGTATTGAATTAGGTGGATGTGTTATTTCTCAAAAATTCATAAGCAAGGATAGTAGTTTTTCATATGTATCTTTCGGGTATATAGACCCTTCATCAAATATCTGGCAAGAAACGTATGTATTTAACAATGGGGGTATTTCAAAGTATCAGTGGCAGATTGATGGGACAGATGTCCTTCAGAGACGTATTGGGGGTACCAGAAAACTTGATTATATGCATCAATTAAGATTGACCAATATAACTGAAAACCAATATGACGCCATTGAAGAACATTCATATGACGGTGGTAAAACTTGGAAAACTATTGAATTAACACGAATTAAACGAATCCAGAAATAGTGAACTAGAGAAAAGTATATGGGAATGGAAAATTGCTAGTAGAGAAACCACCTTATACTTGTTCAAATAGATTATTAATCCATCAAACCTCCATCATTTTTAGAATGACCCTGTGTAGCATCAATCTCTTTGAATATTTTCTAAAAAGGAGCTTTCTCCTTTTCCTTCTTCTCAGCAACCTTCCACTGACCATTATCATCAATTAGCTTAAAGGTTTCCAGTGTATCAGAGTAGGAGGAAGTAAATTTAATCCAGGCGATATCACTATCGATTTTCTTGTCTAATACATTAAAGTTTAGATCTTTTTCTTCTTCGGCCGATAGTAAAGCTTGTACAGTCATAAAAGATTCATAGCTCTCATTAGTTGTATGTTTTTTTAGTGTTTCGTTATCTTGTGTATAAAAGCTTTTTACAACAATTTTTGCAACATCTACAGGAGATGAAGCTGTCTGACTATTGCAGGACCAAAATAAAATGGTCGATAATAGGATAAGGTACTTCTTCATAATGGACTAATTAGGGTTGTTTACATATCTACTTGGTATTTTTAGATTGATATTTCGTTCTCCTTTGTCCTCATTAAGTCTCAGTAAGAGTAACCGATCTTTACTAAGTGAAAACTTTGGCAGTACATATACCAATCGTGCTTTGTTGCCTTCCTTCACTTTTTTAGGAAGATGACGTTTAAATAAAGGGGCTTGGAATAGTCGCTGCATTGATTTTTTCTTTCCTTTTTTTCGAGTGTCGATAGAAAAATTCAAAAAGTTGATATCATAATCCAAAGTGGAGTTGTTTTCAATCGAGATCACGAAATATAACTCCTCTGTATCAAAAACAATATTTTCAACTTTTAGTACGATACCATTATTTGGCTTTTTGAGATTTCTAATTTGTATTCTTCTTTTTAATAAATAAGAACAAAACCTCTTGTAATAGGTATTTTTGTTATAGTCTGGCGTTGGTACCGTTGGCTTTACTTCAATGATTTTTTCTTCTGGAACTTCATTTCCAATAGCAGCACTTTCTGAAATAAAATAATTTAGTTTTTTAAGCCCCTGTTTATATTTTACAATATACGAAAAAATGACTCCAGTTTTACTGATTATCAACAGGTTGCTTTCGCTTCCTGGTTGTGCTTGTAGTAATCCAAAATGCTGTTCCTTTTCCCGATTATAGGTAAACACAAAATTCGATGCTCCAGTAATTCCCTGGCGAATTGGTTCAGGAAAAAATAGTGCTACATTTTTATTTTCATTGGCATAAATAGTGTCCAATTTTATGGTCTGTGCATTTGCAATAGTGAATACACTAAAAACTAGAATTATGACATAACCTTTCATTGTTTTGGCTTTAGAATGAGTTGATAATTGTTGACTATGGTAACTTTTACATTTCGGTTATTGCGACGGAATACATTTTGGATTCCACTAACTTGCGGAACACCTGCAATGTTTACATCTTGTACGATATCGTCCAGCACTTCACGAGTAGCATCTGCTCTAAAACTATTTTCTATGTAGAAACCTTCACTACCATCCTGAAGATCATAAGCGTTTAGTTTTATGGGGTGGTGATTGATATTCTCAATGCGAACCTGAGTTCGGTTGGGTTGAAAGGTGACAAATCCAAATATTGGAGTGTTCTTTGGAATAATTTGACCATTAATAAGAGCGTCTTTGGTCAATCGCATTCGTAATCGGTGATTACTCCTTACTACCTGCGTGCCATCCACACTTACGTAAATGGAAGGGTCGGTGTCTAATTGTACATTGATTTCGTTAATTTTTGGGTCAGAGGAAAAGAATAATTGATGTTCCAGTCCAATCTCTTTAGGTTCGATTTTATTTTCTTCAGAAGAAGCTAGGGTAGTGTCTTTTGATGTTTTCATAGGTGTTGAATTAGGCGAAGAGTTTGTAACTCTATAAGTTTGTTTTGTATAGTTAATGCGACCTGCAGTATAAATGCTGTCGATAATGCGTTCTTTTTCCTTTTCTGGTAAATCAGGATCATAGAAACCAAGGGAATCAATCAGCTTTTCGTCATAAATACTAGGTGCATTGGTTTCCCGAACCTCTTTTAAATCATTGAGAGCATCTAATTTTGAAGTATAATCTTCTTGTTCCTGTTCAAGTTCCGGTATTAGTGGTTGTTTTAAATTCTCGGTCTCAGAATCATCATTACCCATTACAAGCATCGAATAACTTATAATGAAAATGACCACGATGGCAAGTACCGAACCGAAAACAATTTTGTTCTTTTCTATTTTCATAAGAGTGTATTTTTAAATACCCATTATGGGTTTAATCTTCATTGGATATTTTCTTTAAAGTGTTCTCGAAATAATTTGTAATCAATACTCCGTGAGTATTGTGTGGATAGTTACGATCTACGTGAATAAGGTTCCCGGTAGATACCAGTTCATATCGATCAACTACCGTTCCTCGGTTGATTTCAAAAATGGTTATTGTTCTAAATGGATAAGGAACCTGCTGTAAATCTACCTGAGAAGTAATGCTCAATACTTTTTGTACCAAGGAATACTGCAAGAGACGATTGTAGACCCCATCTGCTTTTTTCTGTCGGTATAAGTTGTCCACAGAACTATTGCCCAACCAAAGCGCCTTTTCAAGATTCTTTTCATAATTACTGGCATCAATGTCATAGAAATACGAATGAAATAGTTCTAAATGAGCTAAAGCCTCTACTTGTAGGTTCTCCTTTTGCACAACCCATTTTAGGGGAATAACAGAACCGTCGGTATTAATGGCAAAAGAATTATTAAGGGCTTTTTTATGAATGTCATAGACAATCCATCCAGAAAAGGCTGATGATCCCAATGCACATATGGTAACCGTTAGCACGATAAACCGATTAAGGTTTAGCACCGAATAGATATTTTTATAAGGTGTTTTTGTTTTCATTGAGTAAAGAGCCTTAAAGTGAATGAAATTGATCTATGATAGAGTTTGAATTTTAGGAATACGATAAAGAGTATAGATCCTAATTCTACTACAGGTGTAAAGAATCGACTGCCTGCATCAGTGCCAAATAACGTTACCCAGAAGTTGGTATTAATTTCAGTATAGAGTGTATTGATAAATACATTGACCAGAAAGAATGCAGGCACCAACATATAGACAGCAGCATAGAGCCTAAAATAGTTATAAGCCATAGATCTAAACTTTTCAAATACTGCCAGACTTATTACCAATGGAAAAAAGGCTTGCATTATCCCTAGAAGAAAATAACGTTCAGCCAGAAATAGAGGATAGATGAATAAATCAAGAATCCAAAGAAATAAGCTTATGATAAACGCAAGAATCTTCCATCCATATAAAGGTGTAACCAAAGCTTCATATAATAGTGCTAATGCTTTTTTGGCGGCTTCCAATGCGCCCACATCCTCTTCCAGAGGTATGTCTTGCATCTGCAATGGGAGGAGCGCCGGAGCCGTATTGCGATATTGAGTTTCTATAGCTACCAGAATACCGTCAAAGAAACCAAGGATCTGCGTAGAAAAAATAACCAGGAGAACGACCATAAAGTTTTTGGCCAGTTCTCCTGGGCTCAACCCCCAAGTGTATCCCTCTTTGTCAACGATCCCTTCGTTATATTTTTTGAGGATATTAATCAGGAAAAACAAAACAGCTAATGTTTTCATTCCGGCAATGGTGTACTGCGAGAAATCACTGTCTTTTATAATTTGAAAAACAGTATCTACATATTCCAACCCAATACCTAAGAAAACACCTGAGATCATTAGTAATAGGTTTCTCGATTATTGATTCTATCCTGCATTTTTCTAAAAGAAATGATCTCATAGTAGCGCTCGGTTTTTTTATTGATTTCAGCAACCATTTCCTGAGACTCAAGTTCTTTTTCTTTTAAAATTTTAGCTCGTTCTCCATCAGTCATTTTCAGAAAATTGTTGGATAGCACACGATCTATAAATTCCAGATCATCTAATGAATTTTCAATGATGGCATTAAAGGAATCTGAAATCTTACCTACTTCCTCTGGTTTGACGTAAGGTGAGTTAAGGATATTTCGTAAATCGTGTTGTACCACATCAAACAACCGTTGATGGTTTCTTGTCATTTTCCTGAGTGCCTTCAGTTGACGAATGACATTGTTGACTTTCTCAATATTCTCTTTTTGCTGTTTTAAGAATTGCACAGTCTTCAGTAAGTTCGAAGTTTGTTTTCCTGATTCTATAAGCTGTTTAGCCAAGCTTATAAAATTGGTGTTATCATATACAGGCATTCCTTGGCTCATCACCCGAGCGGGCAATAAGAAGGATATGATAAACCCAATTAATGCTAGTTTGATTTTTGTCTTCATATCAATTATATTTTAGAAGTGAATTGTTTTATAGCTTCTTCCATATTTTGGGTCTCGTTATAAATAGCCATTATGGCTTCGTTTTCTTTGCCATCGGTGAGATAAGCTGCATATACTTCTTTGGGAACTTCTAACCGGAAGATGTTACTTTCTTTACCGATTTTGATAAACATTTCGGTATACTTTCGTGGACCTGAAAGATTGTTCTTGATAGATTTTAACTGGTTTAAATCGTGACTTGAAAGGTTTAATCTTTTGACTAATTCATTGTATCCTTTCTCATTATTCAGGCTATAAATAACCTGGGTGTTTTCCAGTATACTGGCCGAAGTAGAGTTATTTGGGAGTTGATTGATAGATTGCAGAATGATACCAATAGCCCCATTTTGTTTTCGAATAGCCTGATAATAGAATTCCACGCTTTCCAGCACATTATCAAACTTCAATTGCTTTGCAAACTCATCAAAAAGTATGATTCCTTTTTCGGCTCTGTTTCTCCAGATAGTTCTTTGTATGGCAGACTTAATTAGCTTCAGCATTACCGATAGGATTTCCTTATTATCCTTTACTTCGTCCAGCTCAAAAATAATAAGACGTTTATCCTCAATTTTAAAGGTTTGGTCTTCGCTTACTTCAAAGAGAAAACTGTACAATCCATTACCCACATATTCTGACATTATATGCAGGAAGTTGACAATGTTGAAGTACTCTTCCTTAATTTTTAGTTGCTCTAGTAAGTTGTCCTTATGTTGCTCAATAAAATTGTAAAAACTATCCAGAGAATGACAGGAGCGAACTTTTTCGTAGTACAACAGCAATACCTTTTTGATAGCGACTGATTGAGATTTGGTGACTTTATGATCAGAAGCGAATAATTCAAAAAGAAAAACCGATAAATCTTCTAACCGCTCCGGGGTAAGATCTGCTTCAGTAGAAATATAAAACGGATTGATTCCTAAGTTTTTTCCACTCTCATATCTAAGAATGGTATATTTATCAGGGTAGAGCTTAGCGAATTTGGTATAAGATCCACCCAAATCAATAATGACTATTCGAACACCACTTTCAAAATATTGGCGAAGTATATTATTTGCCAAAAAGGATTTACCCTCACCGGTAGGAGCAAAGATGGCAAAGTTTCTGGCTTTGATGCGTTTTTTGTGCTCATCCCAAATATCTTTTAGCACTGGAATATTATGTTCTCTATCATTAAAGATAATGCCTGTATCATCAGACTTATAATTGGTATTATTGATTAATAGGCATAATGCGTGCTTCAGATCAGTTACATATAGATCCTCATTAGAAAAATTAGAGGCAAAAGCACAATAGCTATTCAGGATATAGTTTTTTCTTTCCTCACCACGAGGGTAATACGAAGTAATATCTAGTTCTTTGAACTCGGTTTTGATTTTAGAACCTATTTGCTCGAGACGATCAACATCTTTATGCCAATACATCACATTCAGATGGCCTCTGATTACTCGTGCACTATCGTCTGAATTGATTTGATTCTGGATGTGTTGTATTTTCTTCAACACTACTTTGTTCATCGAACCAAAGTTGGAACTCTTATTAAGCTCCTCAATTTTCTTATCGAGCAGCTTTCGCCATTTTTGTTTATCGTCCAGATAGATAATTTGATTAACGATATGGTTTTCATTCAAAGTGAGTCCCAAACCATCAATGAATCCCTGATGAAATACAAAGTCGTCTGAGGTAAACTTTTCATTCGTTTTGCTGCTGTATACATTTTCTCCAAAACAAAGTTCACTGTTGACTGCGAGGCAATCGAAGTAATTTTCGCCGATATTAATATTGGATTTGTTTAGAAGGATATCTGTATCAAAACCTTCGTTAAAACCATTAAAAAAAGCATTGGTGAGTTGTTTTATTTCTTTCCCGTCAAGCGGAAGGAATTTCATTTTACGGCTATTATTAATAAACGAAATAGAATCATTTATTGAACCAATAAAACTATGTACAGCTGTATCCATTAATTTTGGGATTTTGGCATTGACCTTTTTAAAAGGATTTATAAACTTGGCATTGTTAAGCGCTTTGTTTTTGGTGAGCGTAAAAAAGAGAAAACATCTATGTGTGATGTACGTTCTGTCTTTAAAATAGTGATGAGTAGCTTTTTCTAAAAAAGTGGTGTTAGGAAGACTTTCTGCAGTAAATTTTTCTTTTAAATAGATGTCTTGTTTATGTACAACAGTGCCAGAGGGCAAAGATTTTATAGCCTGAAACCAGGCACCGTGAATATCTTCAAAATCGGTTGAAGATAAAGAGTAGATCTCAGGTAGTAAACCTTGATAGCAAAGTACTACATTGCCATTATTGGCAAATAGTGCATTGTCTTGAATATCGACAATAGGATAATGAGATGCCAGGCTAATCTTGTTCATACCAAAGAGGAGTGAGGTTTTTATTGCTAATACTTTTCGGGAATACTTTGGATGTTTGCAACAGCTGTGGATTATTAGCGAATCGTAATAGGGCGGTGTACAAAAGAAAATTAAACAACAATACCCCGATGATAATACCGAAACTGAATGAAAAGATAATGACCAATAGTGAACCAATGACGGATACCATCATCAGGGCAAATAATGATATGGGAAGCCCAAATATCATTGCTCGTTTTCGTATGTTTCTATAGACTTCGAACTTCTTCATTACTAAACTACAATGCTAATGAGATAGGTAAAGATGCCTACTACAGCACCAGCAATGAGTACAAAGACAAGCACACGGGTAATTCCTTTTTTCAGGTCTGCATTCTCTCCAAAAAAATGCCCAGCATTAAATAAGAATCCGATTAAGAAAATAACTCCCAGGATAATAGGGAAAATTGCTCGTATAGTATCAGAAACGTCATTTACTGAATCTTCGATCCCTCCAATTTGTGCAAAAGAGGGGGTGAAGGAGAGTAACAAAATAGAGGATATAGTTTCGATTTTTTTCATAGGAAAATCATTTGGATTTATACTGATTTTGCTTTTATGAAAATTACTGTATATTTGAATATAAATAACTGAAAATCAATGTTTTGTGAATAAAATATTATCTGATTTTGGATATGTTAATTTGATATTATTTGGTGTCAAATTCTATGATTTTCAAGTAGGTAACTGTTGATAACCATTTTTACTAAATAAAAAATGAAGCTCAAAAACGTCAAACTTCGACTCCGCTCGGTTAAAAGATTACTGTTTTTGATTCTAAAAATCTGTTTGGTTTTTGGATCAAATGCAGTTGCTCAAAACCGAATAGTTATTGACCCTGGGCACGGAGGGAAAGATTGGGGTACTTTTAGCCAAAACGGCACAAGTGAAAAAGAAGTTGTAATGGATATAGCAAAACAGATTGTTATTATGAATAGGGAGCTATTTGATGATTCGCTTGAAATCTATTTAACCAGATATACTGATACTCTGATTGCTCTGGAGGATAGAAGCCAACTTGCTAAAACATTGAATGCGGATATATTTATATCATTACACTGCAATCATTCTGAAAAACCTGATGCCAGGGGAGTAGAAGTGTATGTTGCTAAAAGTAAGAATGCCTTTTCTGACCAATCTACCTGGTTAGGTTACGAGCTACAAAAACGGTTTAAAGAGCAATTAGGTTTTAAAAGCCGGGGGGTGAAGTTTGGCAATTTTCAAGTATTGCGAGAAACTTCTGCTACTATGCCTTCTGTTTTGGTAGAACTTGGCTTTTTAAGTAATAGCGATGAAAATGATTATTACCAAAACTCTACAAGCTATAGGGCTTTGGCATTGGTGATATTGGAATGTTTAATTAAAAATTTTAGTGGTTATGAAAGAGTTGGGGATTGAGGTGTTTAAAAGTATTAAATCCATATTAAAAAGGTTTCTAAAAGAGATTTATCATATTTCTAAACGAAATCTCCAGAAATATTGAGAAGATTATTTGATGAACCTTCTCACTTCTCTTATTCCTCTTGCGTACATATTTACATATCTTTTAATTTCATATTCTGAAGTTTTCATATAACCAGCTTTTAAAAATGCTAATCGTATCTTGTCTTTATTCGAATATCTTGTAACACCTATTTTAAATGCTTCAAAATCATCATAATTATTTTCATTGCTCAGAACATCTTTTACATAATGTACTGATGAATCTTTATCAACTAAATTAAAAGAAGCCCTTCTTATTATACAAGGTACACAATGACCACACTGAACTTTTAAAGCTCCTTTCCATTGAATATAATAACCAGGTTTTGAGCAAGATAAAGTGCCGTTTACGTTACGCAAAACAAAATCAGAATTTTTTGTATCCCTCAACATTTCACCCTTGGTTTTAAATCGATACGGGTTGATAATAAGGTTTTTAATTCCGACTTTTTGAAAAATATGATTTAAAGAAGAAATAAACCTAGGATGTGTTGTTTTAGTACTATGGCTGCCATTTCTAGCTGGTGTTAAAGGTAAATTAAGTGATATAAGTCCATTTTCAGGTATTATAACACTAGTATTATCACTTGAAGAATTTGCGACTAACAAAGCCAATGATAAAAAAAGAATTGAGCGGGCCCTTTGAGATTGCTCTCCCCGAAATACACCTATTTTTTTTGCCTGAACATAAAAATAATAAGGCAATATTTCTTTTTCCTTAAATTCCTCTTGTAAGCTGTTAATTAATTTTCTTTGTGTTGAAAGCTCACCGGAATTACCTCCCTTATGATGAGATATTGTTGCTAAACTATCATTCTCAAAAATTAAGTCAGATATACCTATGAAGGAATCCATACCGCCAGAAAAAAGACATACTTTTTTTGTTCGAAAAGCAGAGGTGGTAAAATTAGGGAAAGGTGATTCACTAGATCTAAAATTGATGATCCATTTATCTCCACTCAGGAAGGAAAGAGTCTGCTCCAAATCTGTTTTAACTAATTTCCATTTTTCTAGATTATAAACAGGAATATGTAGTTCAAAATATCTGCTCCACCCATAATGACCGTTATTCTCACGGTCCACAAGTTGGTCAATTGAATAAACTGCTATAGCTATATTAGTAAAATCAGTAACTAAACTGTTCGGGCAAAGTTTATAATTTCCTTTTTTAGTTAAGAAATCATAAATCCTATGCGTAACGATTGGATTCTCTGTGTTAGATTGATTAGGGTATGTGATTATTGAATCTAGATAATAGTTATTAACTCCATTTATTTTAAAGTTATCACTATTGTTTTCCTTTAGAACTACAACTTTTTTCATATCAAATTAGACTATATGCATCTTCAAAAATCTTATTTATTGCTAGTTTTTTTTCTTTTAAATTCATAGTTGAAAAATCTTTGCTTGAAAATTCCAGTTTTACTTCCGCCTGAATAAAAAAGTCAAGTTGAGTTTCTATGTTTTTAACCTTAGACGGCTTAAGTCCTCTAGTTTCGAGTGTTTTTGTAATTTCAACAGAAATACGTTCAAAAATATACTTTGAAATGTAAAATTCGAGGTATTCTGAAATAAAATCTTTATCAATACTATCTATGTTTTCTGGTTCCTCCAAATAATCGGTATATAGTTTATTTAGAGTTTCTATAGATGCGGAAGATGCTGCACTACCTTCATCTGTTCCATCAATTTCATCAAATATTTCTGCAATTTTATTAATAGCACCTTCCGCATTTAAAGAAGAAATATCTCCAATTTGATATTTTTTTAAAGTTTCTTCTAACCCTTCAGAGGAAATACTATTTAGAAAATCTATTAGTATTATTGTACCTCTTTTACCTCCATAAGCCGACTTGCTAAGACCTTTTTTTCCACCAGAAGCCCTTCTGTACCTTGACGCAAATTTTTTAAAGTTACTTTTAGAAGGGTTTTTTGTAAATGATGTAAAACTTCTTCGAACATCTCCCCAATTTATTTGGGTTTCATTATCATCATTCACTTCTTGATTATTATCTGAATTAGATTCAGTATCGGAACTATTACCTTCATTGTTATCATTAATCCACTCTGGAATAGGATTTGGGGTGCCTTTCGGTCCAATATTCGCCTTAGAAGTACCCATTATTTCAACTGTTTTTTTGCAGCCTTGGCTAAGATTGTATTACTTGAGTCCGTCCATTTTTGTATAATAGTTTTGGCGTTTTGTTCAAAACCAGTATCTTTTGTTATCAACATTAGATTTGCGGCATTAGCGGGCATTAAGATGCTTTCTGGGGTTTTTTCAATAAAAGCACAATACTCTGAAATTAATATTTCGTGCTTTTTACAATATTGAACTAATATTTTGTTTAATTCACCTCGATTTTTCAAATCCTCTTCTGTCAAAATTCTATTCGTTACTTCTGAGAATACAATTAAAATATCGCTTTTTGGAATACTTTCGCTAGCACTAATTGCTTTATTTTTTAATGACGTGGTCCCGCTTAACAAGCCTTTCAAAATTTCTTTTGCCTCTGGAGATAGTCTTTTATTTGAAATAAAGTCAATTTTATTGTCTCCCCTTGTGAAGTAGAAGTATAGTTTAAGATCTATACCTGATAATTTGGGATCTATATCTATCCATTTTTGCAGCCAAATATCAGTTTGCCAACCTTTAAAGGTGTTCGGGACATCATCAGTATCAGATTCTAAAAATTTCATTACCGTATCATCACTTTCATAAGTAGAACGTACTAGTTTATTGAATGATTCCGTTTTGAAATATTCCAATAGCATAAGTTTTGCTAGCACATTCTTTTTTAGCTCTATTCCTTTGGATTTAGCCATATTAAGTCGGATCATTAGGAGATTTAGAAATCTCTTACATTGTCTAGGGTTTCCGCTAAGAATAGAGACTAAAATTGGATTAATTTGTTTAGAAAGGATAAGGTCTTCTTTTAATAGTTCTGGTACATCATCCAGATAATTATTTATATTTTCAGCATTTAATCTTGAATCCAAAATTTTATTCTGCTCTGGCGATAACTCAAAAATTTTGGTTCTTAGTGTATTGAATTTGCTAGTTTCAAGATGTATTTTGCAGAAGAGTAAGTTAATATAAGTTTCAAATTCAGATTCATTTAATGATGGAATACGAATTGGAAACTGAATTAATTTTTCTAGATAGTCCTTGCTGACATCATATTCTTGAGATGGGAGTTCTGGGAATCTTTTCTTTACGGCATAATTAATAAGCCGTTCATCTGCAGATATTAAAAAAATACTTTTTTCAGCAAATAGAAATAGTTTTATAGCCTCAAGAGTGGAAATGATTGTGTCTGGATTACATCGGTCTAAGTCATCAATTAAAACTACTAATCTCTTCGCTTTTGTTTCTTTTATTAGCTCAGCAAAATCTAACCGAAATTCCCTAACGCCTTTTTCTATTAATTCACTTTCTTCACTTTGTATATTTTTTATATAATCGTCAACATTTATGTTAGAGATTTCATTTAATACATTGCTATAATCAAAATCTGTTGAACTTGAAAGGTAAGTGTTTAATCCAATTTTACTAGTAGTACTTAGGACTTTTAACCATTTTACTTTCTTTATTAAACGGCCAAGATATTTTTTTGCCTTCCCATCCCAAGTCCTGTTTTTTATTAATTCATCAATTAGGTTTGATAATAAGGCAGTTTTAGCATCTTCATATCCCTCAAAAAGCCAACCGTTAAACTTAATAACTATATTGTCTTTTTTCTCATTTTCGTGTTCAATCAATTTCATTAGACTGGACTTACCGCTTCCCCATCCACCATAAATACCAATCGTAGATGGTACTAATCTATCGTTATCTAATATTGAATTAATTGAATTTACTAAGTAATGAAAGTCTATTAGGTCTTCTTTAGTTTCGTTATCATTCCACATACAGGGTTATACTTTTTAGTCATCAAAAAAAGCTAATGATATTTATATTAGCTATTTTGGGGAAAAGATGTAATTACTTGTTTATAAATATAGCTAAATTGATTGTAAAGTTTGTTACGGTTTTCAGTAACTAATGAAAGATATACCTCGCTTTGTGAAGAGTCAGTATAAAAGGGAATTAAAACAATTTATTAAAAATCAATACATTATGGTCTTTTCGACTATTGTATTGGGAATGAAGATCCATTAAATATATTCCATAATTATCTGTTTTGGCAAAAAATTAAAACAGAAATAACTACTACTAAAGGTTATTTTGTTTCTGTTATCAAATTTTATTCTCTTATCAAACATCAATAATTGTAAATCCTTATCCTTAAACAATCGTTTAGGTGCTGCATCATTAAGCCAGGTGTTTGACATCAAAAGGGCGAAGGGTTTTCCAAAGGACAAAGCACGTTCAAAAATGAAGCGTTTATTGGTAAAAGGTGGATTGGAGATCATAACATCCCAATCTAAAGGTTCATACTTATAATAATCTTGTCCCAGGTCTATATGTGAAAAAATGACTTCATTCTGTTTTGAAATGAGTTTTACAAACCAACTTTCTTTCTTATCAAAGGGACACCATACAATTTTGTTTTTAGGGATGAATTTTAAAATTGGTTTCACTGCATAAGGTGGTGTAAGGCATTCGTCATTTCTACCTTTTGAGTATAATATATTGTCAGAGCTAGTCATCCACGTTTGTCCTTAGTGTTCATATCAAATGCAATAAGGTTAAACAACTGCCGCATCCGGCTGCGAACACGTATGCCATAAAGATCTTCTAACTCTTTGGCATTAAGATTAGTTGTGGCGTGGGTTTTAGTTTGAGTTTTTAAAAATAATTCATGGCGAGAGATTAAAATTTCCCCCATTACATTACAGTCTTTACCATAGTGCCTACCCATAGGCTCTACGCCCAGGTCATCAAAACAAAAGGATTGAACGTTGCCATAATCTTCAATAGTCCTGTAACCAAGATGGTTAAAGCCAAAGACTATATTACGGCAGGGGATTACCGTATAAGGCCTTAGGTGGGGAACCAAATGCTTTAATAGTCGCATTAAGCTAGTCTTACCACAACCTACAGGGCCGGAGAGTAATAAACCCTTATCGGGATCTATGTTAAACTTAGCGCAGTTATCATAATCTTTGATAAAGTAATTAGTCAATTTCCATAGGATCTCTTTATCATCTTCATAAATGCGAAAGTGCTTACCAAAAAGTAACTCTCCCTTGGCATTTAAGTACACCAGAATTTTAGTGAAGTCGTAAGAAACATTTTTGCCGTCAAACTTCCCTAGGGAGTATTCTACTCCGCCTTCTTGTATTTTAGAGGGGTTCGTCATAGTTTTTGATAGTACTAGTCTTCAAGTTGTCCTTGTTTTGAGACGGTGGTGTCGATGTTTGTAGTTGTTTAGCCTTCAGTATCCAACTATTTGCTGTTGCGTGCCAATCGGTGATTTTCATTTTACCACCGAGTTTCCAACCAATCGCCTGATAATGGTTATAAAATTTTAACCCTTCAAGAGCCGGCCAATTGTTCTTCTTGAAAAAATTGACCACTTCCATTTCAGTTTTAGGTAACTTACGTTTTATAATAGTTTCTTCTTGTTTATAAATGTTTGTATTAGATACTAATGCTTGTTCACTACTTGTTTCAGACTGGTTTATAGCTTGTTCATCAGTTGTACCAAAAATGAGCATCTTAATCTGACTGCCTTTGTATGGATTGTGAGAGGGTAGATATTTTATGTAACACCAGTCGTCCATATTTCTAAGGCATCTGTGATACGTAGCTTTAGATCCTATTTTCGAAAGTTGCATAATTTCATCCCGGTTAATATGAAATACTATGGAGAATCGGTTGATGTTCCAATAATGAAACAAGGCCATATACAGACTGATATGGGTAGTGTTTAAGCGAGAGTCGTTTGAAAACACCTGGAAGACTTTGTTGAGATGTTTGATATAATTCATACATCAGATTAAAACTTGTTATGAATTCGGTTATCGGTCATCACCTTTTGGATTTCTTCGGCATCATAAAAAATGATACCACCTATCTTGGTGTAGGGGAGGGTGCCATTAATTCTAAGGTTTTGCAAGGTGCCAGGACTTATTTGCAGTAGTTCCATTACTTCGTTAGATTTTAGGTAGCGTTTGAGTTTGCCCTGAGATTGTCTGGTTAGAAGGTTTTTAAACTCATCAAGCAATTCAATTTTGAAATCTTGAAGGTCGTCGGTAGTGACAATATTTGCTGGCATAAGAAAATGTGTTTTTAAAAAGAGACCACCTCGCTGCTGTCACCCAATTTGATGGCCTCTCTACTGATTTGACTTTCGCTTACAAATTTGAGCCCCTTTGATCAGTTTTGTTCACAACAAGCACACAACTTGTGTGCGTTTTTTTAGTCATTTTTAATGTGTTAAAATATGTTAAATTGTAGTCAAAAAAAAATTCCAAAGTACCAAAAGGATCAAAACACCAGTGGAAAAACTACTTCACAATATGGACACAACTTGTGAGTTAATTTTACTTAGTTATCGGCATCATCCATTCGCTGAACCAGGTTAGATTTTAAGCTGTCTAAAAAACGGGTACGGTCGATTTTTCGATTTCTGATTTCTAAAAATTTACGATAATAGTTGCCCAGATCAACTGCAAAAAGTGCTTCGCAGGCAATGGCTATTTCATTAATGCCTGATTCACCATTTTGAACTGCACCTGAAGAGTGTAGAGCATAGATCAATTCTATAAGATCGATTTTGTGACCTGTCCACCGTAGGCTATTTTTTTTCGCAAAAGATTCTTGATGATCAAGAAAAATTGTAGCTAGTTTTTTATGAAGATATAGTACCACATTACTGTAAGCTTTGAATTGTGCCAGTAAGGTATCGCCAGGAGTATTAAATTCAGGATCTTCCAAATGAAAAAATGAGGGCAATACCAGAATTTGATCATTCGTTTTTCGGGTAAAGTAGTAGTCGTCAAAATGAGTGTAATTCATCTCAATATATTGCCCAAAATCAATATGACTCGAAAAGAAATATTCATAACGGTCTAATTGCTTTTTAATGAATTTCTTTTGGTTTTCTTTTTGAACCTTTGGAAAGTTAATTTCGATGGTATAAATTTCTTTAAAGTAGAGTAATTTAGAAAGAACTTCGGGTTTGATAGATTTGAAAAAATCGATTTCCTCCTTTACAGAAGTAAATGCTTTTTTACTAATTTCTTTTCTGAATTGTAAGAGCACATTTCTACATAGAACAATACTCTTATGTGTTTGTTCTAAGATTTCAGTTGTTTCACGTTGTAGTTCATCCAACTTACTTTTAAGGTTGTGTGACAGTGCCCTCAATTCCATAGCCCTCCATCAAATCAGTTTTGCCCATCTGTACCTGGAGATCCTGTGTTAAGGTCTAAAGTCGATGATATAATATTTATTCCAAATACAGAAGAAATAGGAAGTAATACATTACGTCCATATGTTTTACATTAAATAGTTTAGCAAGTGAGTATACTATAAATTTAATGCAGAATCTTCTTGTAAACGAATTAAAATGCCTGTTTTCGCGAAAAAGGGTGGCCTTTTTTCCAGAAAATGGGTTCAAAACTTGTTTAAATAAATTTTTGTTCCGTAATTCATAATCAATAACTTTCTCAACTATACGATTCATTGCCTACCCCGATGAAATTTTGTAATAAATTTGTTTTTATAAATGATCGCTGGGACCACAAAAGACAGGGAAAGAATTGTTGATATTATTGTCGATTCGTTTGATGATAATAAATCCACAAACTATATTATTAAGCAAGATACCAAACGTAAACAAAGATTACGTAGGTTAATCGAATATTCGGTTTTTCAAGGGGAGAAATTCGGTAAGTTATTTATGTCTGATGATAAAAATGGGGCTTGCATTTTACTTTTTCCCTGGTCCAAAAAAACAACGTTGACATCCTTGATTAGAGATGTCAGATTAGTAGTAACAGTAATAGGATTTACAAGGGTGAAAGAAGTCCTAAAAAGAGAAAAATTACTCAAAAAGAATCATCCTAGAACACCTTTTTATCATCTCTGGTATATAGGGGTAGATTCTAATTGTCAAAACAAAGGGATAGGAAGTAAACTACTGGATGAAGTGTTAACGTATTGTGTTGATAAACCGGTTTATCTGGAAACTTCTGTTGCATCTAACTTAGATTGGTATGGTAAGTATGGATTTGAGATTATCGAAACGTTGGATTTAGGATATACATTATACGTGCTCAGAAAAAAGTAGTCATATGTTTGGAACCGAAATGCACTTGGTGACTTTTGTGATTTTAGTATTCCAAATATTGGTGCTATTTGCGCAAATGCTGTTTTACTTTTCAAGGCCCGATGATAGATCGAGATTGAGGTTTTTGATACTAATAATTACTTATATTTTGTATAACCTCTTTTCAGGAATTTATCCAGATGAGCGGTATGCTATAAGTTTGTTTCTTCAAAATATTATTGCCTATTTGGTGGGTATCATTGTAGCAGTTTACTTTGTATACTACATCTATAAAGAATATGATATTTATCCATTTAAACATTTTGACGTAAAAACCCTCTTTTTTGTATTAATTGTAGCTTTTATGTTGCTTTTTATTATTCCTTATTACTTTTCCGGTAACCTGCCTATGTCCAGAAAAATATTCATCACTGTCCCGTTAATGGTTTCTTTTGCGTTTTTATATCAAATAGGAAATGAGTTGATAAAACTCTATAAAAGAACAACCACTAGTCTTAAGTCTAAATATTATAAGTATCGGATTATTTCAGGTTATTTAGGGTTATTCACTTTATCTTTGATGCCTGTTATTGTTGCGATAGGGGATTATCAAAGTATAGAACAACCTGTGGTGAACTTTGGTTTTATTATTATGATGTCTGTTTATATTGTAGATTTTATCTACCAGGCCAGGCAGGAAGCTATTATTTTGTTGGAGGTTAATAAAAACAAACAGAATCATAATTCTAAGAATAGACGCAAAGATTTTGAAATATCAGAAGATATTGTAGTGAGTATCCTCAATAAGTTGAAAAGGTTTGAAGATAATGAAGAATATCTAAAGCATAAGATAACTACGATTACTTTAGCCAAAAAATTCAACACCAATTCTAAATATCTTTCTAAAATCGTAAATACATATAAAAAGAAGATATTTACTGATTACATAAATGAGCTAAGAATCAATTATGTGTTGCGAAGACTGAATGTTGATAAGCAATTTAGGAACTATACTTTAAAAGCTATGGCAAATGAAGTTGGTTTTCGGACAACAGATGCCTTTGCCCAAGCCTTTTTTAAGAAAGAGAGGATTAAGCTTTCTTACTATATGAAAAAGGTTAGAAAGAGGAACTAAGTTTTTTAAGATATTTTTTCCTGTTCTTGATTTGAAAAGGAGCTCATTTTAGATCTTAAAGCTTGCATATCCTCACTTATTTTTTGATCCAAAATTTTTGCATAATGTTGTGTGGTTCTTAGAGAGGTATGTCCTAGCATTTTACTTACAGATTCGATAGGAACACCATTAGACAAGGTTACAGTTGTGGCAAAAGTATGTCGAGCCAGATGAAAGGTGAGATTTTTATTAATACTACATACATCAGCAATTTCTTTTAGATAAGCGTTCATTTTCTGATTACTAAGTACTGGTAGTAACTTTTCTCCATTCATTACATCAGGATGATCTTTATATTTTTTAATAATAATTTCAGCAGTTGGGAGTACAGGTATACTACTTCGAGTGTCAGTTTTGGTACGATTGATTTTTATCCAATTTTCACCATCTATACCAATAACTAAGTCTTTAGAAGATAATTTTTTCACATCTGAATATGCAAGACCGGTAAAACAACAAAAGATAAATATATCTTTTACTTGATCTAGTCTATTAGTGTGTAAATCTTTTTCGACCATTTTCTGAATTTCCTCTTTAGTCAAAAATTCTCGTTCAACAACTTTTAGTTTTGCTTTCCAATTTAAAAAGGGATCTTTATTTATCCAATCATTTGCAAAGGCGATTCGTACTATTTTCTTAAAGTTTGTGATATACTTTATAGCCGTATTATGCCCACAGTTTCTTTCTGTTTTTAGATAATATTCAAATCCACTAATAAATTTATGGTCTACATCTTTAATAAGTATGTCATCAACTTTATATTCTAATTTGATATAATCCTCTACATGTTTTTTTGCTGTTTTATATCGTTCCAGAGTACCAGGGGCAAAATCTTTACCAACCAATTTTTCAACTTTCATATTATGGTTTTGAAAAATCTTTAGTAGCATTTTCTGTTTAATGCTTTTTCCTAAATATCTATTTTTGATACCTTCAGAAGTAATTAACGTTTCTTCATTAGAAAGCTTTTCATAAATATTTTGAATCTTATATCTAATAGAATTTATATACCTATTCAATTCCCTTACATCAGCTGTGGTACCTTTTACTTTTCCAGCATCAGAGTTCCATTTTGATAAAAGTACCTTGCGTTTTATACTAAATTCGCTACGTTTTCCATTGATCGTAATTCTAGCGTAGATAGGAGTCATACCATACTTATCTGTATTGCTTCCTTTTGGATAAAACAAGATTGAAAATGTAAATTGCATAGGTGCTTGTTTTTTATGCTCTTTAAATTTACAAAAAATAGTTGTTTAGTTTATGTTAAATCCCTTTAAATGTATGGTTTAGTAGTTAATTAGGTGCTTAAATTAATGTTCAATTTTAAGCACCGAATCACGCACTTTTTATTTGATATTATATGGTATTAAATAATAGTAAGGAAAATTAAAAAAGCCCGTAAACATAGTATTTACGGGCTTTTGGTAGAATTTAGTAAATTCTTAGCGGAGAAAGAGGGATTCGAACCCCCGGAGGTGTGACCCTCAACAGTTTTCAAGACTGCCGCATTCGACCACTCTGCCATTTCTCCTTTGCGGGTGCAAATATAAAACCTTTTTTATATCTAAAAAGAATATTTTTAAAATAATTTTTTAGATTTTTGTGTAGCACAAAATATTCTTGAACTCATATGGGATGAAATCAGTATCTTGTGCTTTTATAATTCAAAAAAATACATGAAAAATATCTTTTTACTAATTAGTTCGATTGTTGTTTCTTGTTGCGGTACTACACAGAATTCTTCTTCAACAACAAAAGCGAATGCCAAAGTTACTCCTGAATTGACAGTTGTTTCGTATGCGCAAAGTATAACTTCTGAAGAATTAAAAGAATATTTGTATACGTTTGCAGGAGATGATTTTGAAGGGCGAGATACCGGAGAACCAGGTCAAAAGAAAGCAGCAGAATACCTTAAAACTCAATATAAGAAAATGGGAATTCCTTCTCCCTTAGGAGAGGATGATTATTTTCAAGAAATACCCGAGAGTTATTTTAGAGGAGGGATAAAGTCTTCAGAAAATGTTTTGGCTTTCATTGAAGGAACCGAGAAACCAGAGGAAATAATTGTTATCTCTGCACATTATGATCACGTGGGTATAGATCAAAGTGGAAATATTTATAATGGAGCCGATGATGATGGATCGGGTACTGTTAGCGTTTTGGAAATAGCCGAAGCTTTCATGAAAGCAAAAAAAGATGGGTTAGGTCCCAAAAGATCAATTTTGTTTTTACATGTAACAGGAGAGGAAAAAGGCTTGTATGGCTCTAGGTATTATACAGAAAACCCTGTTTTTCCTCTTGAAAATACAGTGACCAACCTTAATATTGATATGATCGGAAGAATTGATAAGAATCATGAGTCCGAAGAAAAAAATAATTATATATATTTAATCGGAAGTGATCGATTAAGTACAGATTTACATAATATAAGTGAAGAGGCAAATACCAAGTATACCAAATTAGACCTGGATTATACCTATAATGCAAAGAATGATCCTAACCGATTTTATTTCAGAAGTGATCATTACAATTTTGCCAAGCATAACATTCCGATTATATTCTATTTTAATGGAGTTCATGAGGATTATCATAAACCCACAGATACTCCTGATAAAATAGAATATGAATTGATGACAAAACGAGCTCAATTAACATTTTATACTGCTTGGGAAGTGGCAAACAGACTAGAGAGAATAGTGGTTGATGGAGTTGGGAATGCAGGCGAGTAGTAAAGTAAAAAATCGATATAAAACAAAAAAAGCCCTTTTAGAAAAAGGGCTTTTTTAATTAATGGGTGGAAGACGGGATTCGAACCCGCGACCCTTGGTACCACAAACCAATGCTCTAACCAACTGAGCTACAACCACCATGTAATTTTGGTTTGCAAAAATAAAGTATTTCTCTATTTATACAAACATTTTTTCGTATTAAATTAAATCAAAAACAGAATCGACTGCTACATAGCGTTCTACGGTAAAGCCTTCAGCATAATCAACTCCAATAATTCTTCCTAAATCTGCAGCTCGGTACTTAATACTGTCCAAAAAGTTCTTACTTGATATCGGGGTAGAAGGTTGTTTACTATCGGCGTCATAAAACTGGGTTGTGTATGCTTTTACACTTTCCATTTTCTTTTCAATATAATTGCTGATGTCTACTACAAAATCAGGTTCAATATTTTTCCATTGTATATAATGATACACATGTTTAGGGCGCCAGACTTCTTGCTTTTCTCCTTCTAATGTAGTTTCAATTTTTATCAGTCCAGAAAGAAAACAAGAATCGCTTACCAATTTACTCCCTTTTCCGTGATCAATATGTCTGTCATCGATTGCATTGCATAATACAATTTCGGGCTTGTACTTTCGTAGGATTTTTATTATTTCTAATTGATGTTTCTCGTCATTAGTAAAGAAACCATCTCTAAAGCCAAGATTTTCACGAATTTGTACTCCAAGAATTTCTGAAGCTCTTTTTGCCTCTTGATCTCTTATTTCTGGAGTTCCTCTCGTTCCTAATTCGCCTCTTGTAAGATCCAGAATACCTACTTTTTTACCGTTATTAACTTCTTTGGCTATTGTTCCGGAGCAACTTAATTCTACATCATCAGGATGCGCTCCTATGGCAAGGATGTCCAATTTCATATATTTTTAGTGTTGAAGAGCTATAATTTTTGTTTTTTCAAGTGCCTGAAGGATATCTTGCATCAAATCTTCTTTTTCTTCTATACCCACACTAAATCGAAGTAACCCATCTCGAATTCCCTGAAGTTCTCTTTCTTCGTCTGAAAGCAGCGCATGCGAAGTAAGAGTAGGAGAGAGTATGGTGCTTTCTACTCCGGCCAAACTCATTGAGCTTTTTATTAATCTTAATTCTTTTTGAAATTTACTAGCATCTAAACCTTCTTTTAATTCAAAAGATAACATACCACCAAAGCCTTTCATTTGTTTTTTGGCAATTTCATGATCGGGATGAGATTTCAATCCGGGATAATAAACGGCAGAGACATCTTCTAGGGTATCAAGCCATTTGGCCAACTTCATGGCATTTTTATTTTGACGTTTTACACGTATCCCCAGCGTTTTTATACTCCTTTCGAGCATCCAAACGGTAAAATCACTCAAACTACCTCCAAAATTTTTAGCAACCTGAAAAATCTGATCGATATTTTTTTCAGTAGAAATAACGGCACCGGCTAATATATCACTATGCCCACCTAGATATTTGGTTGCAGAATGCAAGACAATATCAATACCTAACACTATTGGGTTTTGATTGACAGGCGAAGCAAAAGTATTATCTATCATGGTTATAATTCTGTATCTTTTTGCAAGATTTGCAATTGCTTGTATATCTATGATAGCGAGTAATGGATTAGAGGGGGTCTCAATGTAAATAACTTTGGTGTTGGGTTTTATCTTTTCTTCAAAATCTTCTATTTTTTGGGTATCTACATAAGAAAATTCGATCCCATGTTTTTCAAATTCTTCGTTCACAAGATTGGCGGTACCTCCGTAAATCGCTCTTTGTAATACAATATGATCTCCCTTTTGCAAAAAAGCGAACAACGCTGTGCTTATTGCGGCCATTCCGCTTCCAAAAATTAAAGAAGACTCTCCTTTTTCTAGAGCAGCTAGCTTTTTGCTTAGAGCTTCTTGATTTGGAGTGTTAAAATATCTAGGGTAACGTTTTACATCAACACCCTCAAACGCATAAGAGGTAGATAGATAAATAGGAGACACTGCTCCTTTGAATTGCTCATCTTTTATTTCGCCAAGATGAGTACAAATGGTATTGAAACCTATTTCCTTTGAACTCATAATTATTAGGTAACCTTGAAGTTTTAGCTCTTAAAATTAAAACATTCAAAAGAAAAGAAATAGCATTTAACAGATTTAAAGTTAAATATTAAGAATTAGGGTATTCAAAAAATAGAAAATTAAACCATCTTCACTTTTGAGATGTTCCTCATTATAGTTTGGAAGAATTGTTGCGTGTCATAAGGTTTTATAATAACATCATTCATTCCAACAGACAATGCTTGGTTTCTTATTTCACCTTCTTCAACGGCAGTTAATGCTATTACAGGAATATGGGTGTTAAATGTTCTTATCACTTTGGTGGCTTCAAGACCATTCATTTCAGGCATGTTTATATCCATAAGCACCAAGTCGAATTTCTCTTTTTTTAGCATTTCGATAGCTGCCATTCCATTACTAGCAATATTACAGGTGTACCCTTTCTTTTTAAGAATGTTTTGAGTGACTATTTGATTAATCTTATTATCATCAACAATAAGAACATAGAAATTGCTCGTACCTATACTTAGGGCTTCTCCCATTTGTAAAGAGATCTCTTCTTCTTTTACGGCTTTCTCATAGGTAAGATCAAAGTAGAACTCAGAGCCTTTTCCTTCCTGGCTTTTAATCTTGATCTCACTATTATGTAGGTGAATTAACTTTTTAACAATGGCCAGTCCAAGTCCTGTACCTTCATATTCTTGATTTTCATTTTTAACCTGTGCGAAATTATCAAAAATACTTTGCTGTTTATTTTTTGGAATACCAATTCCATCATCTTTAACAATAAAACGTAACGAATAGCTATCGTCGTTGCATTTCATACATTTTACGCTTACCCAAATATTACCATTTTTTGTGAACTTAAGAGCATTACCAATTAGATTTATCAAAATTTGTGAAAGCCTTACAGAATCTCCCAAAAGAGTACTGGTAATTTTCTTATCTACATCAATATGGACAGTATTATTATTACTTTTTTGTTTTGTATGCAATGAATTAACAATTCCTTCGATTAAAGATCTTATGTCAAAAGTCACTTTTTCGAGTTTTACCTCGTTGGTTTCTATTTTACTAAGTTGAAGAACATCATTAATTAGGGCGAGTAAATAATCTCCAGAAAACTTTAATGACTCTAGGTACTCATCTTTTTTCTTTTGGGCAGGGTCTTCCATCAATAACGAGGTGAGTCCAATTACACCATACAAGGGTGTTCTTAGTTCGTGACTTACCGTAGAAATAAATTGAGATTTTAAAGTAGAAACTTGTTCTGCCGTTTCTTTTGCACTAATAAGTTCTTTGTTTTTTTCAATCAAATCGCTATTTAATTTCCTCTTCTGTAGATTGTTCTTATAAGAACTAATTAAGAAAGCTAAGGAAATTAGGATAAGAATAATACCAAGAATAATACTTATTCTCCATTTCAGAGCTTCTGATTCACTTTCTTTCTTTTCAGATTCTGCCTTTTTTATTTTTTCTTCATATTGATCAACCTCATATTTTACATTAGCGCGTTGAAGTTCGGTTAATTTCTTAAAGTCTTTTGCTCTTAAAATATTTTGAAACTGTTTTTTCTGGAAAAAATAGGCATTTTGATAATCTTGCTGTTTACGGTACAGCTCAGATTTTGTTTCGTATGCAGAGGCTAATTCTTCAAAATATGTAGAAGTCAACTCATCTTTATTCTTTTTGTTTTTAGTCTCTCCTGAGGCATAGGAAATTGCTCGGTCTATATATTCTTCTGCAACTTGGTATCTTCTAACATTGAGAAAGTATTTTCCCAAGAGACCGTTCAATTTTGTTTTTACCAGATTAGGAGATTCTTCGTGAATCAATTGCCTTGCCGGAGCGAGATATTCATAAGCACTGTCAAAGTCGTTTCTAGAAATATAGTACTCTCCCAGATTAAGAAGAGGTCTTATCATTCTTGCTGTATCATTTAATTTTACTGCAAACTCATAGGACTTTTTGTAATAATCAACTCCTTTAGAACGTGTTAGGTTATGTTTTGTATAAACACGGGCAAGATTATTATATAAATCTGTTTCTAGCGTTTCACTCTTTGAGCTTCTTGCATGTGTCATTGCCCTACGATAATTACTTCTAGCCTTGGTATCATCCTCATTAATCTCATAATTTTTGGCGATGATATTATAGATGTAACCAAGACTTTTGTCATCGTTGTTATATTGGGCATTCTGCAGGGCAGCTTGCGCCATTTCCAAAGATTCCTCATACTTATACTCTTCTTGTAATTTTTCGGCTATTTTGATATAGCTCTGTATACTGTCCGAAATTAACGAAGATTGAGATTGTACAATTTGAGTAAAACCAATTAGAAATAAGAAAGTTATATGTTGAATATTTTTTTTCAACTTTTACATAGATTAATAGGTCGTATAGTTAGGCGAAAATACAAAAATAGATTAAAGAAAGTGTAATTCACCGTAAAAAAAGTGCAATTTAACCGTAATTTTTGTAGGTGAAAACAACTATTTGTAGGAATTTAACGTGTTCTATAGGAAAATAGTGAGTAATTAGAAAAAACTATTGAAACATAAATAATAAAAATTATTCACTTCATTTTGTTATATAAGTAGGTGTATATTTGCCACGTCAAAAAAATGAATTAATCATATCAAAAATTTTAAAAAATATGGCATTTGTAGGTAAAAAATTCCCAAATCTTGATGTAGACGCAATGAATGATATGGGGGATACTTTTAAGATTAATGTTCTAGAAGAAGCAAAGAACAAAAATAAAAAAGTATTACTTTTCTGGTACCCAAAAGACTTTACTTTTGTTTGTCCAACAGAACTTCACGCTTTTCAAGAAGCATTAAAAGAGTTTGAAAAAAGAAATACCATTGTTATAGGTGCATCTTGTGATACTCCAGAAGTACATTTTGCCTGGTTAAATACTTCTAAAGATAATGGAGGGATCGAAGGTGTAACATATCCAATACTTGCAGATTCTAATCGTAACTTATCTAGTACATTAGGAATTCTTGATATCTCCAATGAAACCTATAACGAAGAAACAGGAGTTGTAACAGTAGAAGGAGATAATGTAACTTATAGAGCAACCTATTTGATCGATGAAGAAGGAACAGTTTTTCATGAAGGAATAAATCATATGCCCGTTGGAAGAAATGTTGCCGAGTTTTTAAGACTTATTGATGCATACACTCACGTTCAAAAAAATGGAGAGGTATGCCCTGCTAACTGGGAAGAAGGAAAAGAAGCAATGAATGCCAATAGAGACGGTGTAGCTTCTTATTTAGCGTCTAATTAATATCTATCATTAAAAACTTCTTCAGAATATTTTCTGAAGAGGTTTTGTACCTAATTTAACCAAAATATCAGATGATTCAAGAATTAACAGAAGATAATCTTTCTCAACTTGTGGCAGATAATAATACGGTAGTTGTTCAATATTCAGCATCTTGGTGCGGGAACTGCCGAATAATGAAACCTAAGTTTAAAAAGTTGGCAACAGAAAACGGTGATACTACATTTGTAGCAGTGGATGCTGAGAAATATCCTGAATCCAGAAAAATGGCTACAGTCAATAATCTTCCAACTTTTGCCACTTTTAAAGCCGGAGCTTTTGTGAATCAGGTACAGACCAATAAATTTGATGTTCTAAAAGAGTTAGTAGATGAAATTACCAATAATTAAACATCTCACAGGGTTTATAGAGCAAAATGACCAAGACTTTTTGGTTGAGACCATTGAAACTCTAGAAGCATTAACCGAAGTGCCTTCACTTAAAGATGAAGAGTTGGATGTTATCGGAGAATTAATCTCTAATATGTATGGTGCTCTTGAGGTTGATACGATGATTAAACAAGGAACGCCAAAAAAAGAGGCACTTAATAGTTTTATGCAAAGGGTTCTCGGATCCATTGACACTTGAAAAAGAAAATAAAAAACCTTCCGCTCCGGAAGGTTTTTTATTTTCTTAAAACTTTATCAAAATTACCATTTAATCTTACTAATTTTAGGGTTCAAAATATAACAATCATTTATTATGGCTACAATAACTTTAAAAGGAAACGAAATACATACAAATGGAACATTGCCTGAAATAGGCAAGAAAGCACCAGATTTTGAATTGGTAGGTGCTGATTTATCAGTATCCAAATTATCAGATTACAAAGGGTCTAGAGTGATTCTAAATATTTTCCCCTCTATTGATACAGGAATTTGTGCAGCTTCTGCAAGAACTTTTAATAAAGAAGCTAGTGCTTTAACAAATACAAAAATTTTATGTGTATCCAGAGATCTCCCTTTTGCTCAAGGTCGCTTTTGTGCTTCCGAAGGCCTGAAGGACGTTATTAATCTTTCAGATTTTAAAACGGGGCAGTTCGGAAAGGATTATGGTTTAGAAATTGTAGATGGGCCAATGCAGGGATTACATTCAAGGGCAGTAGTTATTCTTGATGAAGAAGGTACTGTTCTTTATACAGAACAAATCCCGGAAATTGTTCAGGAACCGGATTATACTGCAGCACTAAAAATATTGTCTTAAAATTAATGAATAAGGTTTTTAAATTTATTGTTGGTAGACTACGTGGTTGCGGTTATGCCTGTAAAGGAGCATTATTGTTATTAAAAACAGAACCTAGTATACAGGTTCAAACTGTAATAGCAATACTTATGACCGCTCTTGGTTTTTATTTTAATATTACTTCGACAGAATGGATTTTACAAATTTTTGCTATCGGTTTGGTAATGAGTATTGAAGGTGTAAATACTACTGCAGAGGCCATTGCAGATTTTATTCACCCTGATTTTCATGACAAAATTGGTTTTATTAAAGATGTGGCTGCAGGAGCCGTTTTTATAGCTGCGATTACAGCTATAATTATTGGACTCATTATTTATATTCCTTATTTCATTTAGAAAATTTTTTGGGCATTTTTACGTTCCAATATAGATATTCGTATTTTTGCGATAAGACATCCAAATAATGGCTAAAAAGAAGGTAAGTACAAAAAGGAAAACAACAAAAAAACCAAAAACTCCATTAAAAGAAAGATTAGCTTTATCAAGACAACAAAAAGTAGTTTTGGGAAGTTTTCTGTTTTTTTTGGGGATAGGGTTGTTTTTTGCTTTTATTTCATTTTTTTTCAATTGGAAAATAGATCAAAGTGAAATATCACAATTTTATAATAGAGCGTCTTCTCCAAAAAATTGGCTCAGTAAATTTGGCGCATCGGTAAGCCATTTCTTTATTTTTAAAGGCTTTGGGGTTTCGTCACTCATACTTCCGGTGTTAACTTCGTTAACAGGAATTTATTTGTTTTTTGATTTAAATAAGAAAAAGCTCGCTGGATTTTGGTTCTGGGGTATTTTGGTGATGATTTGGATATCTATCGTTCTTGGCTTTGTAAGACAAGAAAATGGATTATTGGCCGGAATCATAGGATATGAAACGAATGACTTTTTACAAGATTATGTTGGATTTATAGGTACTGTTTTAATACTAGCATTCTTTGCAATTGTTTATATCGTTATACGCTTACGCTATACTCCAGAAAAATTGACAGCATCACTTAAAAATACACAAAGAGATATTGCCAGTGATTTTGAATCTTCCTCAACTTCTGACTCAATAAATAATAATGGGCATAAGGTCTCAACTCAAAAAGAAGAGAATTCCAGTTCTAGTATTAAGGACAGAATAGATGCTATTATAGCAAGATCAAAAGATTTAGGTAAAAAAGAGGAATCCAAGAAAGAGGTTGTAAAGAAAGATCTGGTCAAAAAAGAATCTGCACCAAATGAGATTACTTTAAATCCAACAATAAATGATTTCTATGGCAACCCAAACAATAGAGATAAAGATGTTCCCGAAAAACTAATTATAAAATCTGAAGATGATCCTGAAGATATAGCTATGGAGGTTGAAACTACCAAAGAAGAAGAGGTAGTAAAAAAACTTAGTAATAAATTAGTTAAAGATTTTGGTGAATTTGATCCAAAATTGGAATTGGGTAATTATAAGTTTCCCGGGATTAATCTATTAAAAGATTATACGGGTCAAACAGGAAGTATCACTATTGATCAAGGTGAATTAGAAGAAAATAAAAACCGGATTGTTGAGACCTTAAAAAATTACAAGATTGAGATCGCCCAAATAAAAGCAACGGTGGGACCAACGGTAACGCTTTATGAAATTGTTCCCGAGGCCGGAATTCGTATTTCCAAGATAAAGAATCTTGAAGACGATATAGCATTATCTTTGGCAGCCCTGGGTATTCGTATTATTGCTCCAATTCCTGGTAAAGGAACCATCGGTATAGAGGTTCCTAATAAAAAAGCTACCATCGTATCGATGCGATCGGCAATAGCATCTTCAAAGTTTCAAAATGCTGAAATGGAATTACCTTTATCTCTTGGTAAAACAATTTCTAACGAGACTTTTGTAGTAGATTTGGCAAAAATGCCTCACCTTCTTATGGCAGGTGCAACGGGGCAAGGTAAATCAGTAGGGCTTAATGCTATCTTAACTTCTTTATTGTATAAAAAGCACCCGGCCGAAGTAAAATTCGTGCTTGTAGATCCTAAGAAAGTAGAACTTACCCTATTTAATAAAATAGAACGTCATTATTTGGCAAAACTACCAGATACCGAAGAAGCCATTATTACTGATAATACCAAAGTGATTAATACGCTTAATTCATTGTGTATGGAGATGGACGCTCGCTATGATCTCTTAAAAAATGCAATGGTACGTAACATTAAGGAGTATAATGTTAAATTTAAAGCAAGAAAACTAAACCCAGAAAATGGACATAGATTTTTGCCATATATTGTACTGGTGGTCGATGAGTTCGCTGATCTTATTATGACTGCAGGTAAGGAGGTAGAGACACCTATTGCCAGGCTTGCACAATTAGCTCGTGCCATTGGTATACATTTGATTATTGCTACACAAAGACCATCAGTAAATGTCATTACTGGGATGATTAAAGCTAATTTCCCGGCAAGAATAGCATTTAGAGTTACTTCAAAGATAGACTCGCGTACAATCTTAGATAGCGGGGGAGCAGATCAGCTAATTGGCCGTGGAGATATGTTATTTACCCAAGGAAATGACGTTATAAGGATACAATGCGCTTTTGTTGATACTCCAGAGGTAGAGAGAATTACAGAGTATATTGGTAGCCAAAAAGCATATCCAGATGCACATTTACTGCCAGAGTATGTTGGTGAAGAAAGTGGCACAAGTCTTGATATAGATAAAAGCGATAGAGATAAACTCTTTAAAGAAGCTGCAGAAGTTATTGTAACAGCACAACAAGGTTCGGCGTCTTTATTACAAAGAAAGCTAAAATTAGGCTACAATCGTGCTGGTAGATTGATCGACCAATTAGAGGCAGCCGGAGTGGTAGGACCTTTTGAAGGAAGTAAAGCTAGACAAGTGTTGGTTAATGACTTGGTGTCGCTTCAGCAATTATTAGACAATGAAAATTAAAGAAGAAATAAGACAAAAATGATAAAAAGAATAATACTAATAATATTTGTATTTGGTATAACTGCTGTACAGGCCCAAACAGCTAAAGAACTTCTTAATGAAGTTTCTAAGAAGGTAAGAAGCTATAATAATATTGTAATTGGCTTTAAATATTCACTTAATAATCCGGCAGAGAATGTTTCTCAGGAAACCAGGGGGGATGTTACCTTAAAAGGAAATAAATATCTTCTTAATTTAATGGGAACCGCTCAAATGTATGACGGAAAAAAGCTGTACATCATTGTTCCCGAAGATGAAGAAATTAATATCTCTTCTCAAAGTGAAGAGGATGAAAATAGTGTTACTCCTTCTAAAATGTTGACTTTTTATGAAGACGGCTATACCTATAAAATGGATATAGTTCAGAATGTAAATGGAAGAAAAATTCAGTTTGTGAAATTAACACCAATTGACTCAAAAAGTGATTTAAAAGAAATATTACTTGGTATTGATAAGCAAACCAAGCATATATACAAAATGATTCAGAAACAAAATAATGGTACTAATGTTACGATTACAGTAAATAGTTTTAAAACGAATCAACCATTATCTGAAACATTATTTGTATTCGACGAATCGAAATATGAGAATTATTATATTAATCGTTTGGACTAATTGTTTCTGTTACAGAAAGAACGATTAATTAATATTTAAAAGATAGTAAGAACGGGTGTATATAATTGCACACGTTCTTTTAATTTTTAACTTACTTTTACAGAAGGTAATTTTCAAAAAACAGAATAAGTGAAGATTCTTGATAGATATATATTAACAAGCTTTTTAAAGACTTTTTTTCCGCTCTTTGTAATAATTATGTTTATTCTTTTATTGCAAACTATTTGGTTATTTATATCAGAATTAGCGGGTAAAGATCTTGACTTTTCTGTGATTATAAAGTTCTTAACATTTGCAACACCTAGGTTAATTCCTATGGTACTTCCGCTTACTATTTTACTTACATCGATCATGATTTTTGGGAATTTTGCCGAGAACTATGAGTTTGCAGCCATGAAGTCTTCGGGAATATCGTTGCAAAGGGCAATGCGTACATTATCTGTTTTTATCTTTTTTGTAGGTATCGGTGCTTTTCTTTTTTCTAATACAATAATACCTTCTTCAGAAAAAAGATTTATTAACCTTAGGAAGAATATAGTTAAAGTAAAACCGGCAATGGTTATTACCCCAAATCAGTTTAACGATTTAGGAGATATTAATATCAAAGTTTCTGAAAAATATGGAGATAATGATCAGTTCCTTAGAGATGTTATAATACATAAAAAAGCAGCAAGACCCGGTAATTTTACGGTAATAAAAGCCATAGATGGAGAATTAAAAGGAAGTGTAAATTCAGATTTAATAACGCTAGTCTTAAATGATGGTAATTATTATGATGAAATTCAGCAAAGATCTCCCCAGAGAAGAAAAAAGATGCCATTTGCCAAAACTCATTTTGAAAAATATATCTTAAATATAGATCTATCTTCATTGGGTAATGTAGATATGGATGCCCAGCAATACAGTAAAGGCTATAATATGCTGAATGTTAATGGGCTGAAAAATGAAATAGATACTCTGTCTATACAAGTGAATAAAGATATCAAGAACCTGGGGGTAGATGTTGATAGAAGAATTGGTTATGAAGGCCTTAATAAAAATATGAAAATAGATACTATTCAGGATCCTAAAAAAGATACCTTAGGTATTATGAGTCATTTCAATACCACCCAAAAGATACAAATTTACCTTAGTGCGACTTCTAACACCGAAGGAGTAGTTAGAAAGATCAATACATTAGAAAAAAGCGTAGTCAATAGAAAAAGAGCTCTTAATAAGTATGAAATGTCTTTGCATGATAAATATGCCTTAGGGATATCCTGTATTTTGTTATTTTTTGTAGGAGCTCCATTGGGAGCGATTATCAGAAAAGGAGGGATGGGATTACCTATAGTTATTGGGGTTGTTTTATTTCTAACCTATCACTTTATTGGTATTTTTGCCAAAAATAGTGCAGAAGAAGGAGGGATTCCCCCTTTTATAGGCTCTTGGCTTTCTACATTTATTATATTTCCGCTTAGTATTTTCTTAACTCGCAGGGCAACTACAGATCGAGGAATCTTTAGTTTTGACAATTTTATTCAACCCATACGGGATTTCTTTGTAAAACGATCATCCAAATTCAAAAAATAGATTTCTTTTTAAATATCTTTGCAGGTAATTATTCAAGATTAAAAAATTATGTCGCAGATTACTGAAACCAAAAAGAAATTTAAGTTGAATACTATTGAAGAAGCCATTGAGGATATTCGACAGGGAAAGGTAATTATCGTTGTAGATGATGAGGACCGAGAAAATGAAGGAGATTTTATTGCTGCAGCAGAGAAGGTGACTCCCGAAATGATCAATTTTATGGCAAAACATGGAAGAGGGCTTATTTGTGCTCCTCTTACCGAAAACCGTTGTCATGAATTGAACCTGGAAATGATGGTGCAGAATAATACGGTTTTGCATGAAACCCAATTTACAGTATCTGTCGACCTAATTGGTAATGGTTGTACCACTGGAATTTCGGTGCAAGATCGCGCCAAAACTATAAAGGCTCTGGTCGATGAAAATACAAAACCGCACGAATTAGGAAGACCAGGACATATTTTTCCGCTAAAGGCAAAAAATGGGGGTGTTCTAAGACGTACTGGGCATACTGAAGCTTCTGTGGATTTGGCAAGATTGGCGGGATTACAACCTGCTGGTATTTTGGTTGAGATATTAAATGAAGATGGTACGATGGCACGCCTGCCACAATTGGTTGAAGTAGCAAAGAAATTTGATTTAAAATTAATTTCGATTGAAGATTTGGTAGCATACCGAATGCAACATGACTCTTTGATCGAGAAAAAGGAAGATTTCGATATTACTACACGCTTTGGAAATTTTAGATTGAGAGCGTATAAACAAACGACCAATAACCAAATTCATATTGCGCTAACCTTAGGAACCTGGAATCAAGATGAACCCGTGCTTACCCGTGTCAATTCTACGCTTTTTAATAACGATATCTTGGGAACGCTTACTAATAATGCAGACAAAAGATTGGATGCTATGTTTCAGCGTATCAACAATGAGGGAAAAGGCGCAATACTTTTTATTAATCAAGAAAGTTCATCCTTTAACCTCCTTAATCGCTTAAAGACATTAAAAGAAATTCAAAACGGGAAAGACATTAAAAAAGCTCCTAAAATAATTATGGATACCAAAGACTTTGGAATTGGAGCCCAGATATTACATGATATTAATATTCATAAGCTTCGCTTGGTATCCAATACAGTACAACAAAAACGTGTTGGAATGATAGGATATGGCCTGGAAATAGTCGAATATGTAGAGTATTAAGATAATATAAGTTACTACAATATACTTTTTATAGCTTCAACCATTTTTGTACCTCTTTCGGTAACTTCTTCTGCTGTCCAGTTTAATTTTATTAGGCAAGAGACTGTTCTACCCATCCATGCATCACTAGCGTCAAAAGATCGATTATTCTTTTGTAGTCCTTTTTGTACTTCTTCAGAAAGTCTTCCTAAGGATTTTTGTTCTAATAAATGCTCCCATTTTTTATAGTAATGCCAGTTATTATCAAACCAATAAAAACAAGCATCAACTCCGTGAGTTCCTAGTGCTTTATGAGCTTTTCTGGCAAGATCTTCTGTAGGTAAAAATATGTTCAGGAAAGCATAGCTCTCAACTCCTGTTTCTGGTACTCTCCTGAAGGTAACTTCTGGGATCTCCTGCAAGGCATTACGAAGAATGGTATAATTCTTTTCTTGTGTAGCGATGGTGTTATCGAGTTTTCTTAGCTGGGCAATACCTACCGCTGCATTTAATTCTGATAATCGATAGTTATATCCTAAAAAAGGATGTGTTTCTGCACCCCGATCATTGCCAACGTGATCATGGCCATGGTCGTGATACATATGAGCACGATCAGCGTATTTTTCAGAATTGGTAATAATTCCACCACCTTCGCCACAAGTAACAGTTTTCACATAATCAAAAGAGAAACAACCTAAATCTCCATGGCTACCTAAAGGTTTACCATCATAGCTTCCACCTATCGCTTGGCAGGCGTCTTCTAATAAAATAAGATTGTGTTTATCACAGATTGCTTTTAGAGCACTAAGATCTGCCATAGACCCACACATATGTACAGGCATTACAGCCTTGGTTTTTGGTGTAATCACCGCTTCAACAGCTTTTGGATTTAATGTTAAAGTATCATCAATGTCACATAAAACGGGAACGGCACCTACAGATAATATAGCCTCAAAGCTAGCTACAAAAGTAAATGTAGGCATGATCACTTCATCACCCGCACCAATTTCTGCACAGGCTAACGCCACAGTCAGGGCAGCTGTACCACTAGATACTACTTGAGCATATTTTGTTTGCATTCTGCTGGCAAGATCCTTTTCAAGTTCAAGGGCTTTATGATGACCATTTCTCAAGGGGTCAAAACCATAGCGCATTAAAATTCCATTGTCCAAAACATCTTGTACTTCTTTCTTTTCTTCAGCACCAAATAACTCAAATCCTGGCATAGCTATACTTTTACATTAAAATTTAACTTCTGGCAAAAGTACCGAAAAGTGTTTTGATTTTATAGTTGGTAATTTATATTTTTTTTGAATACTACTTCAAGCACGGGTTTGTGCACTTGATTACCCAAAAAAAGAATGGTTTTATATTGTAATAACTGTATCAGAAATAGAACGTCTTACTTTTTTGAAATCAGAAAACATATCATCTTTAGCTCTGTAACCAACGGGTAAGACTAATACCGAAGAAAGCCCTAAATCTTTTAGGTTAAGAAGCTCATCATATTTATCAGGGATAAAACCTTCCATAGGACAGGCATCTATTTCTTCAATAGCACATACGGTTAATAGATTTCCCATGGCTAAATAAGCCTGTTTCGAAGCCCAGGTAGATATTTCTTCTGCTGGTTTGTTTTTGAAAGAATCAACCAGTTGTTTTTTAAAAGGGTCCAATATTTCTTCTGAAGTGTTGCGAGTTGTCTTTACATTTTCAAAATGTTTAGAGATATATTCTTCTCCAACGATTTTCTCAATACAAAATACGAGAACATGAGAAGCGTCTGCAACTTGCTGCTGATTCCATGAATGTTGCGTTAATCTGCTTTGAAGCTCTTTGTCTTTTATTACCACTAATTTTAGGGGTTGAAGGCCATAAGAAGTAGCCGTAAGATTAAAGGCTTCGGTTAGGATATCAATTTTTTCCTGTGGAAGGACTTTTGTATTGTCAAATTTTTTGGTGGCATATCTCCATCGTAAACTTTCTATAATGTTCATGCGAAGTTTTTTTTTAAATATAATACAAAGATAATATGATAACATTTACCTTTGATCTATAAAATGATAAGAAAAAACTATATCCCAATTACATGAACAATATAGAAGACCTAATCGAGAAATCTGAGACCAGGATTTTTAAAGCCGTATTCCCCAATACTACAAATCATTATGAAACTTTGTTTGGAGGAACCGCTTTACAGTTAATGGATGAGGTTTCCTTTATTTGTGCCACGCGATTCAGTAGAAAAAAGGTAGTTACGATTTCTTCAGATAAAATAGATTTTGAAAAGCCAATTCCTGAAGGCACAATTATAGAATTAATGGCAAAAGTATCCGAAGTAGGAAGAACAAGTTGCACCGTTAGGGTAGATATTTATAAAGAAGATATGTACAGCTATGAGCGCGAGTTGGCCGTAACGGGATTATTCAAGTTTGTAGCTATTGGTAACAACAAAAAACCAATACCGATTATTGATGGAAGAGAATAGAAAAAGAGTACCATTAGAGTGCTCTTTTTACTTTAAAATAGGTTAGTTGTTTACCAGTCTTTTAAGTTTTATTCTGAAGGCTGCAAAGATTAGCGTCATGAATGGACTTAACCAGTTGAATATTGCAAAGAAGAAATAATCTACAACTGGTACACCAAGAACGCCACTTTGATAGGCTCCACAAGTATTCCATGGGATTAAAACAGAAGTCACAGTACCAGAATCCTCCAAGGTGCGGCTTAAATTCTCGGGAGCAAGCCCTTTATCTTTAAATGCTTTAGAATACATTCGTCCGGGTACAACAATTGCCAAATACTGATCTGATGCTGTAACATTTAATGCTAAGCAACTTACAACGGTACTCGCAAAAAGACCAAAAACAGAATCAAATAAATTAAGTAAAGCTTTGCTTATTCTTGCAAGAGCTCCAATAGCATCCATTACTCCACCAAAAACCATGGCACATACGATTAACCAAATAGTACCAAGCATCCCATACATTCCGCCAGCAGAAAACAAATCATTAAGCTGTTCATTGGTTGTTTCTACAGCGGTATCGACTGTCATTGCTTTCATTACCCCCATATAAGCCGAGTTGAATGTAAGTTCTGTGCTTCCTGCAATTTTCATAACAATATCCGGCTGTGCAATAATTGCTGCGATGGCTCCCAGTAAGGTCCCTGCTAATAATGCGATTAGTGGAGGAGTCTTTCTAATGATCAATCCGATAACCAAAACCGGAACGATAAATAACCAAGGTGTAATGTTAAATGAACCTTTAATAGCTTGTAATTGCTCTGTAATTTGTGGAGTTCCTGAAGTATCAATGGCGAACCCAATAATGATAAAAACAATTAATGTAATTGTAATGGTGGGTACTGTGGTATATGTCATGTATTTGATATGCGAGAATAATTCACCACCAGCCATAGCCGGCGCAAGATTTGTAGTATCTGATAGCGGGGACATTTTATCTCCAAAATACGCTCCCGAAATAACGGCACCGGCAGTCATGCCAAGTGAAATACCTAACGTATCACCAATTCCGATTAACGCAATACCCACTGTGGCCGAAGTTGTCCAAGAGCTACCTGTAGCTATCGAAATAATAGCACAAATGATTACACAAGCCGCCAGGAAAATAGTTGGGTTCAGAATCTGTAAACCATAGTAGATCATCGTAGGTATAATACCGCTTATTAGCCAGGTGCCGGCAAGGGACCCTACCATTAATAAAATGAGCAGAGCTCCTGTAGTAGATTTTACATTTCTCGCAACTTCCTCCATCATTTGTTTATAAGAAACCTTGTTAAAGAATCCTACAATTGCAGCAAATGCAGCACCGAGTAATAAAATAAACTGATTACTACCACTTAAGGCATCATCACCAAATAAATATACATTGTAGAATAACATCCCTACAAGTATTACCACTGGCAATAATGCTTCCCAGATGTTTAGTTCTTTATTTTCTATAATATCTTCATTTTGGGGGTTGGTAGGAGTGATGTTTTGACTTTCCATTTGGTATATTAGAAATTTATTGATGTAATGTTACGATATTAATAAAATTTATGCAATGGATACATCTAGTTTAATTTTTTTTGAGTTGAAAAATTTGTAGAGATATGCACCTAAAAATAAATGATTACAAAAGAAATTGTGTATTTTATCGATTTTATTTGTTTTTTATCGATAAAACATCTATTATTGCAAAGTGATTTAGTAATAAAAATATTGAATCAACCTACTTTTGAAATGTAAAACAAAAAGAGTAAGAGAAAAATTGGAATTGTTTTAAACTTTTTTTGCCCCCGTGAAAGAATAATTCCCCCGAATTATTTGTTCCCTAAACCTAATAAAGCCTCTTCCCCCAGAGGCTTTTTTCTAAAGTTTTGTAAAAGATATTGATTGCCCCCATAGAACTATTTTAGCTAAAATTATATTTAGCAAAAATCAAAAAGCCCTGAACCCCAAGGGCTTTTTTTGTTAAATTAACTTTTGTTTCAAATTTTATGCTGAAATTGGAGCAAAAAAATAATGCAAACTACTTTATACAAAGGCGTTGAGTTATTTCTTCTCTTCGTTTTATTGCCTTTAAGTTTCTTACTGACTTATCCTATTGTAATTAAAATTATACTAACCCTTATGGGGCTTGTTTATATACTTATCTTGCTAAAACGTAATGGTTTATTAATATTTAGATTTCCTGCAAAAACCTCCTGGAAACCCTTTTGGAAAGAAACTGTCATTAAGTTAGCGATTGTATCAGTAGTAACAGGGTTGTATGTTTTCTTTATTGCGCCAGATAAATTGTTTTCTGTTTTGATCAAGAGACCACAATTATGGCTTATGATTTTGTTTATTTATACATTTTTATCGGTTTGGCCGCAAGAAATTATTTATAGAACTTTTTTTTATGATCGCTATGAGACATTAATCAAGAACAAATGGTTGTTCATTTTTATAAATGCAATTCTTTTTTCGTTGGCGCATCTTTTTTTACGAAGCTTTTTGGTTCAGGTACTTACCTTTATTGGAGGACTTTTGTTTGCGTATACCTATCAAAAAACAAAATCAACAACATTAGTTTCTATAGAACATGCTATTTACGGCAATTGGTTATTTACCGTAGGAATGGGTGAGATGCTAGCTTTTCCTGGAGCAGACTAGTGGCTTAAAAAATCTATTAATTGTTGTACTGCTTTTCCACGATGGCTTATTTTATTTTTTTCAGCCATAGGCAACTCTGCAAATGTTTCTGAATATCCATTGGGTTGAAAAATTGGATCATACCCAAATCCTTTATCGCCTCTTTTATCAAGAGTTATCACTCCTTCACAAATCCCTGTGAATGTTACTAACTTGTTGTTGAGTTCTAAAGCAATCACGGTCTTAAATTGGGCGTTACGATTTTCTTTTCCTTTCAATTCATTCAAAAGTTTATCCATATTTGCATTGGCATCTTTTGTTTCACCTGCATACCGAGCCGAATACACTCCCGGAGCTCCATTTATAGCGTCTACTTCAAGACCAGTATCATCTGCAAAACAATCGTAACCGTAGTTTAATTTTATGTATTGTGCTTTTTGCTTTGCATTCCCTTCAATCGTAGGGGAGGTCTCTGGGATATCTTCATTACATCCAATAGCATTGAGACTTAGTAACTGGATTTTAGAAGGAATCAGTGCCTGGACTTCTTTTAACTTATTTAGATTATTGGTAGCAAATACTAGTTTCATTTTAATAAATATGAGGAAACTCTGTTGTTTAAACTTTTATTAAGATTTTATTTCAACCATCAACCATCAACCATCAACTAATTACTATAACTATGCTTCAGCATCAAAATCAGTGATCCATTTCCCCTGTACTTTTAATACTTGTTCAATTACATCTCTTACGCACCCTTTTCCACCTTTTTTGAAAGATACATACTTCGAAATTTCTTTAATTTCTGCCACAGCATCTTGAGGACAGGTTGGTAATCCAACCATTTGCATTACGGGCATATCAGGAATATCGTCTCCCATATACAAAACATTTTCTGACTTAATATTATAAATATCCAGGTATTCATCAAGTTGCTCAACCTTATGATGTGCACCAAGATAAATATCGGTAAGCCCTAACCCTTTTAATCTTTTACGCACACCTTCATTTTTCCCACCAGAAATAATACAAACGTTGTATCCCTGTTGTACGGCTGTTTTTAAAGCATATCCGTCTTTTATACTCATAGTTCGTAATAACTCCCCTTCGGTATTAATGAATACCGTACCATCGGTAAGTACACCATCGACGTCAAAAATAAAAGTAGTAATGTGTTTTAAATATTCTTTATAACTTTTTTCCATATTTAGATTGTATTGCCTTCGTCAAGTTTTGATATAGTTCTTTTTGTGAAGTATCTGATAAGATATTCAAATGCCTTTCTATTGTCTGATTGTCTTTTCTAACAGCTGGTCCTGTTTGCGCTTCAGCTGGATCCATTTTTGTGATTTTTTTTGCAGTTTCCAATATTAATGGATGTAAAATTTCAAAAGGAACATCATATTCTTCACAAATGTCATTTCCAACCGAAAATAAGTAATTCGTAAAATTATTTACAAATACTGCTGAAACATGCAGTATATTTCTTTGTTCTGATGAAATTTCATATACCTTTTCAGATAATGACCTGGCAAGATTTTTCAAAAGTTCTAAATCATCATCTCTTTCGGCTTCCAAACAAAATGGAACTTTACTAAAATCGACATCTTTGTCCTTACTAAATGTTTGTAAAGGATAAAATACTCCTTTTCTATTAGAATTATCTAACATTTCTATAGGAACACTTCCCGAGGTATGTACAACCAACTTGTCTTTAAAAGGAAGTTGAGAAGAAACTTCTTTAATGGCGTCATCGCTTACCGCCAGTATGTATATATCTGCTTCTAGAAGAACATCAATATCTTTTGTAATAGCGCTTATCTTTTGATTTGGATGCAGTTGTAAACCTTTTCGATTATAGCACTGTATAACTTCTACCGATTTTTGTTCTAAAAAAGCAGTATATAAGTGTTGTGCAACATTTCCAGCACCAAGAATTACAACTCTAATCATTTGGCTAAAATAAGGAAGTTCCCTTAAAAAATTGAACAAGATTAACACTTCTGTTAAAACACTTAAATCAAAGCTTAATAATGATACTTTATCCTGCCAAAAACATTAAATTTGCCGAGCAAAAAAAAGAAAGGTAATATGCAGGATAAGCTAGCACGCATTTTGTTCTCTACACGATTAATGGCAGTTTTATTTATTGTTTTTGCAGCTTCAATGGCGATTGGCACGTTCTTAGAAGATGCGTATGGTACAACAGCAGCCAGAATTTGGATTTATAATACCTGGTGGTTTGAAGCTATCATGGTATTTTTTGCCATTAATTTTTGTGGAAACATTGTTAGATATAAACTTTATAAAAAAGAAAAATGGGCAACCTTATTGCTGCACTTATCTTTTATTTTGATTATCGTGGGCGCTTTTGTTACTCGATATATAAGTTATGAAGGTGTTATGCCAATTAGAGAAGGCGAAACAACCTCTAAATTTCTTTCAGAAAAAACGTATCTGACCATTTTCCTGGATGGTGAAATTAATGGAGAACCAAGGAGAAGAATAATTTCGGAAGCATTTGAACTTGCTGAAGCTGCTAATAATGATTTTACCATTAATACAGACTATAATAAGCAACCCGTTACCATCGAATATAAAAATTTCATTCAAGGAGCCGAGATGGGATTGGTAGCATCTGAAAATGGTGATCGTTATCTAAAAATTGTAGAAGCTGGTGATGGTGATCGTCATGATCATTTCCTTAAAGAAGGTGAAATTTCAAATATTCATAATGTTTTAATAGCTTTTAATCAGCAGACTCAAGGAGCTATAAATATTACTTACCAGAATGATGAGTATTTTATTCAATCTCCCTTTGATGGTTCTTTTATGCGGATGGCAGATCAATTTCAGGGATTGGTCTTCAAGGATAGTATCCAACCGCTGATGCTTAGATCCTTATATCAAACTGCTGGAATGCAATTTGTTATTCCAGAACCAGTAATTAAGGGAAAATACGACGTAGTTCCGATAGAAGTAAAGGATAAAGGACAACAGGATGCTTTAATTTTTAATGTTTCAACCAAAGGGGAAACCAAAGAAATTAAGTTGCTGGGAGGTAAAGGATATCTTAATGATATGACCAAAGTATCTTTAGGTGGGCTCGATATGTATTTTCAATATGGTTCAAAACAAATGGAGCTGCCTTTTGCATTGAAACTTAATGACTTTATTGCCGAAAAATATCCTGGAACCGAGAATGTGTATAAATCTTTTAAGAGTAAAGTAGATATTGTTGAAGGCGACAATTCTCGACCGTATGATATTTATATGAATCATGTTTTGGATCATAAAGGATACCGATTTTTTCAAGCTTCTTTTGATCCCGATGAAAAAGGAACTGTATTGTCTGTAAATCATGATCGATGGGGCACATGGATCACGTATACTGGTTATATGCTATTGTATCTAGGTTTGATGTTGATTTTGTTTACAAAAGGTTCAAGGTTTAAAGATCTAGAAAAAATGCTTAGTAAAGTGAAATCAAAAAAGAATTCCTTGACCGTGCTTTTAACTCTTTTTGTATCAACATTTTCGTTTGGGCAAGATATACCTGGTCATCAAGATCATTTGCAAACATTACCGACCAAAGCCCAGCTAGATTCTGTGATCAAGGCGAATATGGTAAGTAAGGAACACGCCGCTAAATTTGGAAGCATTGTAATCCAGGATGAACGTGGGCGAATGAAACCCGTAAACACATTTTCTTCAGAATTACTACGTAAACTTAGCAAAAAGGATACCTATGAAGGTTTAAATGCCGATCAGGTGTTTGTTTCTATGGTAGAAAATCCATTTGTTTGGTATAGCGTTCCAATTATAGAAATACAAAGGGAAAATGATAGTATTCGTAAAATATTAGGGGTTCCAAAAACCGAAAGAAGAGTATCTCTGATCGATCTTGTAGAACCAGATGGATCCTATAAATTGACACCATATCTTGAAAGAGCAAGTAGTACCAATACACCAAGTAGCTTCGAGAAGGATTTTCTAAAAACACATGAGAAGTTTTATTTGCTTAATCAGGCGCTGGGTGGTGGAATTTTAAGAGTATTCCCTGTTCCTGGTGATGAGGGAAACAAATGGGTCTCTGTTCCCGAGTTAAATGAATTTAAGTTTACCGGAATGGATTCTGTGTATACGAGACAGATTATTCCAATTTACAGACAATCTCTTCAGGAAGCCAGGAGAACTGGAGATTATAGCAAACCGGATCAATATGTTGAAAGTATAAAAAGTTTTCAAAGAAAATTTGGTAACGAAATCTTACCAACCGACAAAAAAATAAAGGCAGAAATCGCTTTAAACAAGTATGATATCTTTAGAACTTTATATAGATATTATGGATTAGTTGGGTTGTTTTTGATGATTTTTGTGATTGTTCGGATTTTTAAAGAGTCTAAAATTATTAAAGGTATAGTAAATAGTACTATTGGACTTGTAATCCTACTATTTATAGCACACACGGCTGGTTTAATAATACGTTGGTATGTTTCTGGGCATGCTCCCTGGAGTGATGCTTATGAGTCTATGATTTATGTGGCCTGGATGACACTGGCAATAGGGTTGGCCTTTGGAAAACGAAGTAATCTTACGATAGCTGCTACTACATTTGTGGCAGCAATTATCTTGTTTTTTGCACACGAAAACTGGACGGACCCTGCAATTGCTAATCTACAACCAGTACTAGATTCCTATTGGGTTTTGATACATGTTTCGATCATTGTAGGTAGTTATGGACCATTCTTTGTAGGGGCAATTCTAGGAATTCTTTCTTTGTTGTTAATGATTCTTACTACAGAATCTAACAAGAAAAAAATGGACCTGAATATCAAAGAAATTACTATTATAAATGAAATGGCTCTTACTATTGGATTGGTGATGCTTGCCATTGGTAACTTTTTGGGAGGCATGTGGGCCAACGAAAGTTGGGGTCGCTATTGGGGTTGGGATCCCAAAGAAACGTGGGCTCTTGTTAGTATAATGGTATATGCCTTTGTGATTCACATGCGTTTGGTACCTGGTTTACGTGGTAGATGGTGGTTCAATTTGGCTTCGGTAATTGCTATTTACAGTGTTTTGATGACCTATTTTGGAGTAAACTTCTATCTAAAAGGGTTACACTCCTATGCAAGTGGAGATAAAGTAATAACTCCAAATTCTATTTATTATTCAATTGTATTTTTAATTGTTTTAGGAGGTATTTCCTATTGGAGAAACCAAGTTCACTATAAGAAAAAGAAGGAACCGGTTTCCTAGGGTAAGAGTAGGGTTAAAATAGACGATGTGCTTATATAAAAGTATAAATGGGTTCTATTTATTTAATCAAAAGGAACAAAGAAAACAGGATTGTTACCAAAAGCAGATATTTTTATTAATAATACGCACTACTTTATACTTAAGATGTTGCATTGATCTTTTATTTTGTAGCCCCTAAATTTTTGCCCCCCTCTAATTATTACACTTTTTTTTCAGATCATAAAGATACTATTGTAGTGATTTTAAGAGACGGATTAATTTGCGAAATTATTGTGATACTCTTATTATTTTCTTGAATAACCTTAGTTTCTGGGATTTCTGTAACTCCAATTTCTTTTTTAAGCTGCATTAACTGCTTTTTTCGGTCATCATGCCGTTGAATAATTTCTTCTTCATCCTTACTTGTTGAACCCAGGTAAACTGACAATGGTCTTGGCTTAAAATCGATAAGCCAGCTAATTAATTCGAGGTTTGCCGGTGTTGTTGATTTTGTTTCCCCTGTCAAAAAATTTACAACCGGTTTAAACTTGTCTCCCTTTACACGTTCGATTGCATACATTTTGTTTTCTCCCTCTTTGAATTTAAAAAAACGATTCAAAATACGTTCGTCGTATTTTTCTTTTCGTCGGTCGATTAACCATAAGCAGGCTTCTTTAATTTGTTTTCGGGTAGGTTCAAGGAGATAACTGCTCATTTCTCCTCCCTTTTCATTTCTGTACTTCTCTAGAATTTCATTCATGTAAGTAATACTTGTTTTGCATCCCATAGCTTTTAGAATTTTTGGAATCTTAAAGCTTTCTGCGGAATCTTTGGAATCTTTGGAATCGATTGTCGGGTAACTTCAAAAGTCTCTATAAATTCACACAGTAACTAGTTCCGGTTTATACATTGCTAACATAGTAAATGTATCAGCCAAGTTTTTACGGAAATCCGTAAACGAGTAGTTAAAGGCCATCGGAAAGTAGCCAGAAATTACTCAAATCGGATTTTCACTTTCCAAAAAATCAAGGAGTACTCCCTTTTAAGTAACGGTTACTGGTATCAAAATTTCCTGAAAAATCTTCGGGCAGTAATCGCTTTGTCAAATTTCAAAAAAAGTAAAGATTATGAAAACTATATTTTATATACTGATAGCCCTTTTTATGACCACAAGTTTTACTGCTTGTACAGCCGATAGTGTTGCTGATAATGTTGATGTTTCAACAGAGGAAGTTGCAACTAATGGGCAAGATGGAACTGTAGATCCGGATGAAGATGTAGGAGGAGGTAATTAATTTATGAAAATTAAAGATTATTTCTTTATTGAATTTGGTCTATGTGTGAATTATTATTAAGCATAGACCAAATTTAATTTAGTAATTTTGGGAAATGAAACTTTGGCGCGTCTTTCCCCCCTTATCTATTAGTATAGGGATTATAATTTGTTGTATAAACATTTCGGTGGTTTTTAGCCAAACCGAAAATACCAAAATTCCCTCTCAAAAAGAATTAGATAGTGTTTTTAAGTATTACGAATTAAGCAATAATAACTCTTTATCATTGCCAAAAAGATCCAGGTTTACATCCTCTTTTTTGAATGCTGCATTCTTATATAAACAGGACTCTCTTATTTATAAAGGGTTAATGCAGAAAACCTGGTTACTAGGAAAAACTAAACAATATGACAGTGCCATTATTTACTCTCACAAATTATATGATTTAGCAATACAGAATAGAGACACTTTTTATATCAAAAGTGCATTACTAAAGCTAGGAATTTATCATAAAAAAAATGAAGAATTTGCTGAGGCATTCCAATACTATAACGAAATTTTTAAAATTTCTAGAGAACTGAAAGATACCATAAGAGCAGGAAGAAGCCTGCTAAATATGGCGAATATGCAAACTATGCTTGGAGATTATTCAGGAAGTAAAACAACAGCAATAGATGGTCTTAAATATGTTGAAAGTACTACTGATTTAATTAGCCTTTCTGGTTTGTATCATATTATTTCGGTGGCAAACAGAAAACAGAATAACTATAAGGAAGCGTTTAAATATAATTCTCTGGCTTTAGCTTTAGGGAAAGATAGTATATCAATTAATTCTATCGGTATAAATAACGTATTAAAATTTGAAAACACAAAAGCCCTTATACTTGCCGACACAACAAATTATAATCAAGCTTTATCCATTCTTTCTGAATTAGAAGAGAATCCCACTGTTCGAAATAATAAAAAAGAATACGCCCGAGTAATTGCTAATCTTGGATATGTTCAATGGCTACAAAATAAAGATAATGAGATTTCGGAAAAATTATTTCTTAAGGCCAAGAAGATTAGAAGCAGTATTGAGGATGTAGATGGTTTATTTGCTAGCAATATTTACCTAACTAATTATCATTTTAAAAAAAATAAAGTAAAAGCTCTAGAATATGCAAATACAGCTTATCAAAATGCTTTAGAATTAAAAAGTCTAACATCGATTATTGAAGCTTTGGGATTTGTGTTAGAGTTAAAAGATAATACTAGACAGGAAGCAAAAGTATTTAATGAAACCTATCTTAAACTAAAAGAGATTAATCAAAGCAATCGCGAGATCTATGCAGTCACCAAATACGAAAATGAAAATCTTACCAATGAAAACCTTAAACTCGAAGCCGATAATGCCAAACTTGAGGTAGAAAAAACTAAAGAAGAACGAGAAAATATCATCTATCTTTTAGGAACCTTTATTTTAATCCTGACAGGCGGTTTTGTGTTTTATCTCCTACAACAAAAACATAAACGAGAACGTATTCGAGATGTTTTTAATGCAGAAACACGTATCTCTAAAAAACTACACGATGAGCTAGCCAACGATGTGTATCATGTAATGACACAGATACAAAATGACCATAATGATCAGGAAGTGTTGGATAAACTCGAGAATATTTATAGCCGCACCCGGGATTTTTCTAGAGAAAACAGTAGTTTCAAATTGGGCAAAAGTTATACACAAGAACTTAGTGGGATGCTAAGTAGTTATGGATCTGATCAAACTAAGATCATTATTAAAGATATCGACGACATAAATTGGACTTCGATCACCCCCGAAAAAAAGATCATTATTCATCGAATTATACAAGAATTAATGGTGAATATGAAAAAACACAGCCAGGCAACTTTGGTTGCGGTAACCTTTAAAAAAGCCAATAAAGCGGTAGAGATCAGCTATGCCGATAATGGTATTGGGGTCTCTAAAAATGACATAATTTATAGCAGTGGACTCCAGAATGCGGAAAACCGTATAAAAACTATTGGAGGATCATTTATCTTTGACTCTGAAGAAGGAAAAGGCTTTAAAGCCAGGATGCATTTTCCAAATTAATTAAAAGAGTGAGCTTATGTTCAAGAAAGTTTTAGTTGCAGAGGACCTGGGGAGTATTAATCATGGAATTTCTAATATTTTACATGAGAGAACCGGGATCAAAGAAATTAAACAGGCGCAGTATTGCGATGATGCCTACTTAAAATTTAGAAGAGCCCGCAGGGATCGTAATCCTTTTGATTTATTGATTACAGATCTTTCATTTAAAGATAGCCATCGTGAACGAGATATTGTCTCGGGAGTACAACTCATCGAAGCAATACGTACAATACAACCTGAGATTAAAGTAATTATATATTCTATGGAGGACAGGCCGGCAAAGGTGAAATCCTTTTTCGATGAGTTATGTATCGATGGATATGTATGCAAGGGGCGATACGGTCTTAATGAATTGGTACAGTCAGTGAACGAAGTGTATAATGGTAGTAGTTTTATTTCTCCATTACTATCTAGCGCCATGAATAAAAACAATATTTTTGAGCTTAGAGACTATGACCTTTTGCTACTTAAACATTTGTCTGATGGGCTTACCCAAGAGGAAATAGGGGCATATTTTAAGAAAAATCATATTTCACCCAATAGTATAAGTTCCATAGAAAAAAGATTGAATAAGCTGAAGTATAACTTCAAAGCTAAAAATGCGATTCATTTAATTGCTATGACCAAAGACCTTGGTTTGCTATAAAAGTGGAACAAAAAACAACCCCGCAATTGTAAAACTTTGGCGAGCCAACAAAAGCAGGGTCTGAATAACAATTGATTTATAAATCAACCATTAAATCGAATGTTTTTCAAGCTAATAACTCAAAAAGACAAGGTTTGTTTTTTTTGGTTATTTAGTTGTAAATCTAAATAATAAATCGTTTAGGAAAGAATTTCCTTACTTTTATAACCCACAATATAATAATAAGCTTTTAAATATTTACGGTTTCCCGTAAAAAAATGTTAATTTCCTACAAAAAGAATTGGAATGCTAATCGCATATCCTCATTAACTAGGTATACAACAAAGTAATTTTTCCTATTTCTTAAGATCAATTTTACCAGGATTTCTTTCTTAAAAACAAGACTTTTAAAAGGATAATTTGCTTGTTTTTACCTCTTCTCAAATAGGCTTGCAATTTGTTTTCCAAAAAAATATCACTTTTGATTATTTCATTTCAAATTTTTATAAAACATCAATTTTTAGATAGATTTTATCAATATTTAAGTTGAATTAATAATTTGTATTATTGTATATAGTAATATATTTCTTTTCGTAATTGGGATTTAATAAAATAACATCTTTGCTCTTAGTCGTTATTTTCTGTTCAGTAACTATGGCACAGGAGTTACCTCCTATTCAAAATTATTCACCCAAAGATTATTCCGCTGAAAATCAGAATTGGGGGATTTCTCAATCTACAGGCAAACTAATATATGTTGCAAATAATAAAGGCTTATTAGAATTTAATGGTGCAATATGGAAATTGTACCATTCTCCAAATGAAACCATTATAAGATCTGTTAATGTTGTTGGAGACAGAATCTATACAGGTTGTTATATGGAGTTTGGATATTGGCAAAAGGATGATTTCGGAGTTTTGCATTATTCGTCTTTATCCCAACAAATAGAAACCAAATTAATAGATGATGAAGAGTTTTGGAATATAATAGACATTGATGATTGGGTCGTTTTTCAGTCCTTAAATCGAATTTATATATATAATGTTAATGATAATTCGGTAAGTACTATTGATTCAAAAAATACGATAACCAAAATATTTAAGGTGGATCAAAGTATTTATTTTCAGGTTATTAATGAAGGTATATATAAAATTGAGCATGGTAAAGATACCTTGATTATTGGCGATGATATGGTTAAAAATAATGAAATCGTTAATATTTTCGATGTCGGCAAGAACCTTCTAATTTTAACCAGAGATTATGGATTTTATAGTTTTGAAAACGATTCATTAAATAAGTGGAATATACGTGCCAATGAGTTATTATCTGACGTGAGTATTTATAATGCTATACGATTAAAAGAAAATAATTTTGTATTGGGAACCATATCTCATGGGCTAATTTACCTAAACGAAAAAGGTGATCTTTTATACCAGATAGATCAAAATAAAGGGTTGCTAAACAATACAATTTTATCGCTATATCAGGATAGAGATAGTAATATTTGGATGGGACTTGATAATGGAATCAGTTATATTAATATAAATTCGTCGTTCAAAATATACACTGATAATAGTGGTGTTTTAGGAAGCATTTATGCATCGGCTATTCATGACAATAATTTGTATTTAGGCACTAATCAAGGACTTTTCTATAAAAAACTTGACAGCAAGGATAACTTTAAGTTTATTAAAGGTACACAAGGCCAGGTTTGGTGTTTACAAAAGATTAATCAAACATTATTTTGCGGGCATAATGCAGGTACTTTTATCATAGGTGACAATCAGGCTCAAAAAATATCCAATATTCCAGGAACATGGAATATCGCCAAATTGAAAGATGATGCCTCAAATCTTCTTTTACAAGGAAATTATGACGGTTTGTATGTGTTGGAAAATACGGGCAACAATTGGCAACTTAGAAATAAAATTGAGGGTTTTAATAACTCATCTCGATATTTTGAGGTTTTTGGAAATGAGGTTTATGTAAACCATGAATATAAAGGTGTTTTTAAGATACAAGTAGATAGTAGTTTTTCTACAGCAACAAATATTGCCATCGACAACTCAATAATTGGTTCTAATTCTGGACTCATAAACTACAACGGAGAACTATTATATGCCTATAAAAAAGCGATTCTAAAATATGATCATCATAGGGGGGAGTTTGTTAAAGATAGCCTCTTAAGTACTATGTACTCTGATAAAGAATACGTTTCGGGTAAATTAATTCTTGATAAACAGAATAATAATTTATGGGTTTTTACAAATTCTAATATAACTTTTGTAACTCAAGGTACGCTCACAAAAGCTCCGAAGATTAATACAATACCTTTTACAATAGAAGAACGAAAAAGTGTCGCTGGTTATGAAAGTGTAATGAGTTTTGAGAACGGTAATACATATTTATTTGGTACCAGTTCTGGATATATAACTGTTGATATCGGTGATTTAAGTATTAAAAAATTTCAGGTTTTCTTGGGAAACATTACAAATGGTAGTAATAAAAAGAATAAGGCAGCTATAAAACTGGTTGATAAAGATTTTAAAGGAGATTTTCAAAGTTCAGAAAATAATCTAAAAGTATCGTTTTATGCACCAGCATATAATAAATATTTAAAACCAAGATACCAATTTCAGCTATTAGGTATTTATGATGATTGGAGTGATTGGTCTGAGAATCCTACAGCTTTTTTCGAAAACCTTCCCTATGGAGATTATCAATTTAATGTAAGAGCCAAAATTGGAAATGAAGTATCAAGTAATATTGCCAGTTATTCTTTTGAAATTACTAAACCCTGGTATATTACTAATTTAATGGTAACAGTTTATGCTTTAGGAATCATTTTGTTTTCCTTTTTCATGCATATCATGTATAAACGATATTATAGGAAAAAGCAGCAAAAGTTGATTGAAAAAAATAAGCGCGAGTTAGAATTGACAAAGGTGCAAAATGAAAAAGAAATCATCAGAATTAAGAATGAGCAGCTCAAACAGGACTTTAGGAGTAAGAGCAAAGAATTAGCGGCTTCAACCATTGACATTGCAAAAAAGAATGAATTATTAACACAAATAAAAAATCGTCTCATCAAGGTCCAGGACCAAAGTATTATAGAACCCGTAATACGGATCATTGATAAAAACTTAAATCATAATGACAATTGGGAATCTTTTAAAGAGGCATTTAATACGGTCGATAAGAAATTTTTAAAAAAACTAAAGAAATTACATCCTGGTCTGTCTTCTAATGATTTAAAGCTGTGTGCATATTTACGATTGAATTTATCATCAAAGGAGATTGCACCATTGTTCAATATATCAACTCGAAGCGTTGAGATTAAGCGATACAGACTTCGCAAAAAAATGAATTTATCCCATGAGGATAATTTGGTTAATTATATCCTTGAGATCTAAAAACACCTCTACATTAGTTACGCATAACTCAACATTACCTATACAAGACTGTATTTTATGATATTTTTTTGTAAAAAGCCTTTATAAATCTTAGCCCCATAAAATAAAGGGATTATGCTATTATTTAATTGTCAAAAAAATACTTAATTTTTTGTGATGTATATTTTTCGTTGAGTTTTTTTTTGTTGATATCATAATTTTTCCTAATAAATTTATTCACTCCAAATTGAAGTACAAAGGGTAAACTCTATCAAGATGTTTTATAGTTTTATCTATACCTCGGAAGTTGTTTACAGCCAAACAATGTACTTAACGAACTTTTCCTAGATAAATGATGTGTAATAAAAAATGCAACTAATGGCATTTATCATTACATAAAAGATCAACTCAATAATAATTAATATGATGAAAAGCAATTTTCTAGGACTAGTACTTTTCTTCCTTTCAATGTATGTGTTTCCGCAAGCTGATCAAGTATCGGTAGCAAAAGATAGTGATGGGATGAAATTGGTTGTCAACGGAAAAGATTTTATGGTTAATGGAGTCAATTGGGATTATGTACCAATTGGCAGTACAATAACCGATCCTGGAATATGGGCAAAGTCCGATGATATAATCAAAGCAGCGATAGACGGTGAAATGTCCTTATTAAAGAATATGGGTGTTAATGCCATACGTACTTACAACCTAAAACCCAAGTGGATTAAATATATCTATGAAAATTATGGTATTTACACCATGCTCAACATTACTTTTGGAGCCTATGGACTTACGATAAACGGTGCTTGGGTACCGCAAACCGATTATACCGATCCAGATACAAGGCAAGTTTTAATGAAAGAAGCCAGGGATATGGCTTCCACTTATAAAAACACCCCCGGTTTGTTATTATATATGATTGGTAATGAAAACAATTACCATTTATCATGGACAGGAGCAGAAACCGAAGATATTCCAATTAATGACACGAGCTCGGGAATCAAACTTGCTGCCCGAGCACTGTATAAGGCATTTAATGATGCCGCAAAAGAGGTGAAAACAATTGATCAATCCCATCCGATAGCGATATGTAACGGTGATTTGTTATATGTAGACATAGTAAAAGAAGAATGTACAGACATTGATATTTATGGTACTAATATGTATCGTGGTATCTCATTTGGAGACGCTTTTCAAAGAGTTAAGGACGAACTAGACTTACCAATTCTTTTTGCAGAGTTCGGTGCAGATGCATTCAATGCTAGAGATAATCAGGAAGATCAATATTCTCAGGCATACTATAACCTTGGAAATTGGAAAGAAATTTATGAAAATGCCGCCGGACTAGGAAAAGCTAATAACTCCATAGGTGGTTTTACCTTTCAATTTAGTGACGGTTGGTGGAAGTATAAACAAACTGAAAACTTAGATGTTCACGATAATGCAGCTTCTTGGTCTAATGGAGGTTATAACAGAGATCAAGCAAAAAAAGAGGATAATAATATGAATGAAGAGTGGTTTGGCATTTGTGCAAAAGGACCAACTAATGAAAGAGGACTCTACGAATTATATCCACGAGCCGCATATTATGCTTTAAAAGATGCTCATCTGCTTAATCCATATGAAAATGGTATGACACTTGATTTTATGGATAATTATTTTGACAACATCCAAATAATGGATGCGATGTTAAGAGCACGAGGAGATAAAGCTGCATTAGAAGCCAAAAGTGGAGGTAAAATACGAATTAGTCAGTTAAGAGCAGAGTTCACAACGTATAATACCGGGGGTAAATTAATCACAACTCCAGAAAATGAAGATCCAAATGCAAATGTATTTCCAAATCAATTAGGTTTTGATCATATGCAGTCATATTATGTAGGTGTAGAAGGAAGACCTTCACCAAGTATGCGAGCCAATGTTAATTTTAATATACTTGGTAATGTTGCCGAGAATCCTATCAATGAAATATTTTATGAAAATGTTGGTAGGCCAATTACGGTTCAAGGTGTAGAAGGAGGAAACGACTTAGATGTTGAAATAGCCGATTTTAACAGGCTACGTGTTTATAACGCAGAATACGAGTGGAACACTGATATTGTCGATATAAAGGGCTTTTATCGAACCGGGCATTATCATTGGGGCTACGAAGGTGACTTTTTCGGTTTATATCCCGAGGCTAACTACGGCCCTAATTTGGATATTTATAATGGTGAAATTTTGGGCATAGAGCTGGACGGTAAAGGCAGTCTAAACGGTTTGAAAGCGGCATTCGGTCCCCAAATATGGTGGGGAGCTAATCCTACAGCATTACTAAAGTATAGTACCAAGATAAAGAAATTTGATATCACAGGGATTTACCATAGAGATTTTGAAACTGATATAGAGTTAGATGAAAGTGGTAGTCGTATCCTCGATGCAAATCAGGTAAGAAGTGGTGTAATTCCGCCCTGGCCTACCGAGAGAGCTACCCTAGTGGTAGATAGAGACTTTGGGGCATTTGGGGTTACACTCGGAGGTATATGGGCAGGTAGTCCGCTAAATGATATCACATATCAAGATGTAAGAGGTGAATCTGGAAACTATGTAGTGTATCAGGATAAGGTAAATAGTGACGATAATTGGGGTGCTAAAGCAAGGGTTACATTTTCAAAAGGAAAGTTTAATTGGTACGCCCTGGGTGGCATTACTGGATTGGTAGCCAACGGGGGAGTTGATCAAACACAATCATTTGCCGGATGGAAACTAAAAGATAATGGCAGTGGTAACCAAAATAGTTTTCTAACAGGTTTTACATACACCATAGGAGATTGGCAAATAGCTCCTAACTTTTTATGGCAAGAGCCGTTAGTAGATGCGATACCAAATGATGTTGGCGGGACAGGAAGATTAAGAAACATACTTGTAGATCCTTTCGTAGTAAGAGCGAACAGAAAAACAACAGCTGCAGAATTATTGTTTACCTATGATCCAACCCCCGGATCATGGTTTTATCAATGGGATAGCGATAGATCAGAAGATGCTAAACTTGCGTTTAATTTTGGATTTGTATACTGGCACCTTCCAACGACAATGGATGCGCACATTGGTTTTTTAGCCGATCGTACCATATTTGCGTTTCCTAATTCTGTACCTGCTGGAGATTTATGGGAAGCTAATTCACGTATTGTATCTAAAATAAACCCGGATTTAGCCTTAATAGCCAAATTATTTGCAGGTAATGGCCAAGCAAATGGTAGCGACTCTAGAGAAATTGATAGAATTGGAGGGGATATTCGTGTTATCTTCAAAAAGTGGAAGTTTCAACATACTTTTCAAATAAACGATTGGGGGCCGTATGATTATCATCGAGATTTTAACCTAACCTATCCGGTGCAATTAATGTTAGATGTATCAACATCAATTGGTAAACCAGACTGGTTTGTCCTACCAAGCACTAGAATCGGAATTCGTGGTATTTGGCGTTCATTAAATGAGTTTTCTCCTCGGTACTCACCAACTGCGGTACCACCAAATACATTCCCACCGCAACCTATATTAAGTCCCGTAGGATTTGATGATGGTAACGAATGGGAGATAAGAACATATGTACACATTAACATAGGAAAATAATACAATGAAAATGAAGAATATAAAACATATCGATTTAAAAACCATATTCTCTTTAACATTGGTTTTAGTAATACTATATAGCTGTGAGAGAGATCTTTCAGACGAAGCAGTTTTTGCAACCTTTCCAAATACCGCCGAGATTTTCACAGATAGTCCAGTAGGTCTTACAGATGAATTTTTTAAATCATTCGACCCTGCACTTGGTGCCAACCCAGAAGGATTTGGAACAGATGATAATGTAGCTTTTGAAGGAAATTCGTCTATCAGAATTGACGTGCCGGCACCGGGAGATGTAAACGGAAGTTTTGTTGGGGGTATATTTTTAGACAGAGGAGAAGGAAGAGACCTGACAGGTTACGATGCTTTGACTTTTTGGGCTCGTGGCTCCATCACTGCAACTGTTGGTCTAGTAGGTTTTGGAACCGATTTTGAAGAGAATAGATTTGCAGTAAATGGGCCTAGTATCCGACTATCTACAGACTGGCGGAAATACATTGTACCGATACCCGATCCCTCGAAACTAATACAAGAAAAAGGGATGTTTGTGTTCTCTGCTGGTTCATACGATGTATTGCAAAATGATGACCCTGCTATCGGAACTTCTTTTGACGATAATATCGGTTATACTTTTTGGATAGACGAATTACGATTCGAGAATTTAGGCACTATAGCTCAATTAAGGCCCACTATTTTTTCTGGAGAAGATTTATCAGAACAACTGTTTGTTGGCTCAACAAAAGAAATTGATGCATTAAGTGCAACTTTTAACATAGGAACCGGTGAAGATGTTACTGTAGTACCTGCACCAGGTTATTTTGATTTTTCATCCTCTAATACGAATGTGGCATTTGTTAATGAACTTGGACTAATTGAAATAGTTGGTGAAGGTACAACAACAATTACAGCACAACTTGATGGTGTTTTAGCGCAAGGGTCCTTAAACCTAGAGGTAATCGGTAGTTTTGTTGGTGCAGAAACACCCCCAGCAAGAGATCCCGGAGATGTTGTATCCATATTTAGTGATGCCTATACCAGTGTTAATAATTTGAATTTTGCTGCATTTAACGATCAAAATGTACAGATCCAAACACAAAGCTTCAATGGGGATCAGATTGTTACTTACGACAATTTAACTTTTGTGGGACTTGGCTGGGATGGAACAAATGATGTATCTACCATGACGCACCTTCACGTAGATGTGCAATTGAGCAGTTCTGAAAACCCCGCGTTTACCGTTCAGTTAATTGACTTTGGGGCAGATAACTCCGATGGTGGTGGAGATGACACCGGAGGTGGGTTTACTATACCTAGCTCAGAATTAACAGAAGGTACTTGGGTAGGCATAGACATACCTATAAATGACTTTACAGAAGCAACGGCAGTTTTCGCTGGTTCTCCTAATTTAAATAATATAGCAAGAGTCGCTTTTGTGTCAAATGGCAGTTCTTTTATAATTGATAATATATACTTCTACAGAGAATAAAAAATTGAAAAATGAATAAGAATTTAAATACAATAATTGGATTTCTGTTTATTTCCTGCCTTTTTATTATAGGTTGTGGGACCGATGATACGCAAACAGTGGCCACATTCACTAATTTGGTGGCAGAAGATAATTTTGATGTTGATGGCCAAATTGATACTTCTTTTTGGAATTTCGACATCGGTGATGGCACAGAACAAGGTATTCCCGGATGGGGAAATAATGAACTACAATTCTACACCGACAGACCTGAAAATGTTACTGTACAGAATGGTTTTTTATTGATCACTGCTCAAAAGGAGGATTTTAATGGGGCACAATTTACCTCTGCAAGATTGCAGACTAAAGGAAAAATTCAACAACGTTACGGTCGTTTTGAGGCACGTATACGCCTGCCTTTTGGTAAAGGAATGTGGCCTGCCTTTTGGTTGTTAGGTGATGATAGTGACGGCAGCATTTGGCCACAGATAGGCGAGATAGATATTATGGAGAACGTAGGTGATGCACCAACAGAAATATTTGGTACGGTCCATGGACCCGGATACTCCCGTGGAGAATCTATATCAAAGAAATATACCTTAGAAAATGATAGGGTGGATACAGGGTTTCATATATATGGTGTAGAATGGGGGCCAAACTATATCAACTACTACATAGATGACGTATTGTATTACCAGATCACTCCCGAAGATGTGGATGAAGAAACTAATGGAGAGGGTGAATGGGTATTTAATGATAGACCGTTCTACATTATTCTAAATCTGGCCGTTGGGGGTAATTTACCAGGAGCACCTAATGAAGATACGGTTTTTCCACAAACTATGGTGGTAGACTATGTGCGGGTATATGATATCACACAAACAAACTAATTTAATTAATAAGATAACTCATGAAACAATTGATCAAAAAAACTAATGTAATCTGGCTTCTAGTTATAGTCATGGCCTTTTTTGGTTGTGAAGATGATGATGATACAAATTTACCCGAAGTTGTTGCAAGTTTTGCTCAAACCATAAATGAAGATACGGGGATAGTATCTTTTATAAATCTTTCAGAAAATGCAGATAGTTATACCTGGGATTTTGGAGACGGTACAACTTCTACTGAAATTAATCCAATTAAGACGTATACAACAGGTAGTTATACAGTGATATTAACTGCGAAAAATGTAGCAGGTGCAGAAGGAGCTTTTCAAGATGAAATAGTCATTAATATTCCTCTTCCAGTTACATTTCCTGTTAATTTTGATGATGCTAATGTAAATTATGAGGTTAGCACATTTAATGGTGCGGCATTTACAATTGTAGAGAATCCAGATCCAACGGGTGCAAACCCAAGCACATCTAATGTAGGTCAAATTACAAATAGCGGAGCTGCTTTTGAAGGGTTCTTCTTTAATTTAGGAGATCCATTAGATTTAACAGCGCAAAAATCCGTAAAAGTTACTTTCTGGTCAGATACTCCAATAGATATTTTACTTAAACTCGAGGAAGGAACTGGAGCCGACGTTGAAACTACTGCAAGTCATGACGGAACAGGTTGGGAAGAAATTTACTTTACATTCGATTCTTCAGATGCATTTTCAAAACTCACCATTTTTGTTGATGGATCCGGTACAACTGCAGGTACATTCTATATAGATGATATTTCACAGATTAATACTGCTGATATTCCTTGTACAGAAACTTTATTAGAAATCCCAATAGATTTTGACTGTAATGGTATTGATTACGCTACTAAGATTGTAGGTAATGTGTCGTTTACCGTTGTAGAAAACCCACAATTATCAGGTATTAATAGCGAACCAACTAAGGTAGGACAAATTACAAATGTAGGAGCTAATTTTGAAAACGCTTTCTTTAATTTAGACACTGCCATCGATTTTTCAATGGATAAGGGAGTAAAAATGAAGTTATACTCAGATCAAGCACTACCCATTTTATTAAAATTTGAAGATGGTACAGAGGCACCTGTCGAAAATGTACAAAATCACGGTGGTACTGGTTGGGAGGAACTAACATTTACGTTAAATTCTTCAGCCTCGTATAATGATATGGTCATTTTTGTAGACGGTCCAGGTACTGCCGTTGGTACTTTTTATGTAGATGATATTGAGCAGGTCGCCGGAATGGTCGCAGATCCTTGTGTTCCTGAAACTAGTCAATCATTAGATGCATCAGATTTCGATTTAACGTTCCAGACAGATCCAACGGCAAGTATAGCTTCATTTGACGCAGGCTTATCTTGGGTTGATAATCCAGATTTTGATAACGATGTGAATACATCATGTAAAGTAGGTCAAATTGATAGATCAGGAGCCGCACTCTTTGCTAATAATCAAATTGACTTTGATGCAAAATTTGATTTTAATGCTAATGCAGGGTTTAAACTAAAGGTATGGTCTCCTAATGCAGGTACAAATGTTTTAGTTAAACTTGAAGATAAGACCAATAACGCGATTAATGTGGAAGTCACATCCGTTACTAGCGTGGCAAGTGGTTGGGAAGAATTAACTTTTGACTTCGCAAGCGGTGAAAGTGGAAAATACGATAAGATCATATTGTTTTTCGAATTAAATACAAATACTACTGAGACCTATTATATTGATGATTTTAGATTATATAGTTCAGGTGGATCCGGTGGTGGTTGTGTAGGGGGACCAACTGCAGATGTGACCTCTTTTCCCGTAGATTTTGAAGACTGTGAAGGGTTCAATGTTTCTTTTGGGTCGAATCAATCAAGAGAAATTGTTGATAATCCAGTTTCTGGTGGGATTAACACTTCTGATAAGGTGTATCAATTTATAAAACTAACAGGGGCCGACGGTTTTGGAGGTTTTCAGAATATTTTCAATACGGGAAGTTTTACAAATAATTCTACCATTACCTTCAAGATATATTCAACATTACCCAACCAAGAGGTGCGCTTAGAGATTGTGGCTATTCCTAATGATGGTAGTATTGGTAATCCTGCACCCTATGCACAGACGCTTACCACAGCCAATGACTGGGTAGAAATGTCCTTTGACTTATCTGTCAATGGATTCCCTAATGCGTCAGACGAGACTGTATATACCATGTTAGTGGTAAAACCAGGTAATGTTGACCCTGGTACTACGCCGGCAGACGTTACTTTTTATTTAGATGATTTCAATATTACATCAAACTAGTATTGAATAGTCTTAATGAACATGAAATAACAAAAGGTCGAGAAGTAGTGTACTCGACCTTTTTAAACCCCTTTAAAATTTTCATTCTATAATGAAAGATAATTTGGCCGTAATGCAAGAAAGAATAAGAGACAAAGAGGTAAAACTCCAACACGTTACAATTGATAATGAGGTGTTTTACATGATTTCTAATAGTGATATGATGCGTCCCTTTTTTATGAGTATTGTTAGTGATTCTAACCATTGGATGTTTATATCTAGTAATGGAGGGTTATCTGCAGGTAGGAAAGATTCTAACAATGCTATTTTTCCATATTATACAGATGATAAGATTACCGAATCGTATGACATTACAGGTAGCAAATCCATTTTTAGAATAAAAAAAGAAGGAAAGCTAATCATATGGGAGCCGTTTTCAGAACGTTATTCAGGAACATACCAATATTCCAGAAATATTTATAAGAATGCTTACGGCAATAAGATTTTATTTGAAGAAATAAATCATGATTTAGGTTTGACATATACCTATATGTGGAATTCTAGTAATGAATATGGTTTTGTTAGAAAAAGTACATTAATAAATAACTCCGATACATCGGCAAATGTTGAAATATTGGATGGTATTCAAAACATCATTCCTTATGGGGTAGGAGCAGGTCTTCAAGAGATTAGAAGCAACCTGATAGATGCTTATAAAAGAAGTGAGCTTGTACACGATAACGGACTAGGCATTTATGCGCTTAGTGCAATTATTGTTGACCGTGCAGAGCCAAGCGAAGCTTTAAAAGCAAATATAGTTTGGTCAAGAGGCCTAGAAAATCCAAAGTACCTCATATCGTCATTGCAGTTGAATAACTATAGAAATGGAGATGTTATAGAGGCAGAAGATGATATAAAAGCCGAAAAAGGTGCATATTTTATCAATTGTGATATCACTTTGCAAGCAGAAGAAAGTAAAGACTGGATGACAGTTGCTAATGTTAATCAAGGACCTTCTCAAGTAGTAGAAATTTCCGAAATTATTAAAAATGACAGTAATTTAATTCAGAAGGTTAATGATGACATAGAACTAGGAACGCAACGTTTGATCAATTTGGTATCAGCTTCAGATGGGCTCCAGTTAACAGCTGATAAAAGACGAAATGCCAGACACTATTCAAACACCTTGTTTAATATTATGCGAGGTGGTATTTTCGATTCTAATTACGAAATAGAAAAATGGGATTTTACAAACTACTTAGCATCGGCAAATAAGAAAGTATATCGCAAGAATGAAGGATTGTTAGAGAATTTTCCAGATGCTTTTACGCTTTTCGATCTTAGAGAAGTAGCGCATCAAAATGAAGATAAAAATTTTAGGAGACTCGCTTTAGAGTACATGCCACTTAAGTTTAGTAGACGTCATGGTGATCCTAGCCGTCCGTGGAACAAATTCTCAATAAATACAATAGATGAGGTCGATGGTTCCAAAATATTAGATTACGAAGGTAACTGGAGAGATATTTTTCAGAATTGGGAAGCCTTAGCGCATTCTTATCCAGAATTTGTAGAGAGTATGATCCACAAATTCCTAAATGCTAGTACTTTTGATGGTTATAATCCCTATCGAATTACAAAAGGCGGTATAGATTGGGAAGTTATAGAGGAGCACGATCCATGGTCTTATATTGGGTATTGGGGAGATCATCAAATTATTTACTTATTAAAATTTTTAGAATTTTTCCAAGATCATTATCCAGACAGATTGCAAAATTTCCTTAGCGAGGATATGTTCGTTTATGCTAATGTACCTTATAAAATCAAGCCTTATGAAGACCTGCTAAAGAATCCAAAAGATACGATAGAGTTTGACTACGAACTTGATAAAAAGATACAACAAAAACGCGCTGAATTTGGTGCTGATGGAGTATTGTTAAGAGACGAAAACTATAGTATTCATAAGGTGAATTTCATTGAAAAGATTTTAGCTACAACACTAGCTAAGTTGTCTAATTTCATTCCTGAAGCAGGTATTTGGCTCAATACACAACGTCCAGAATGGAATGATGCCAATAATGCTTTGGTGGGTAATGGAGTTTCGATGGTTACGCTTTATTACTTAAGACGTTTCTTCAAGTTTTTTAAAATCGTTATTGAAAATACAAAAGACAAAGACATTCAAATTTCTAAAGAACTTTTAGAATTTTACAATACTATAAATAACACGTTCGAAATCAATGAAGGACTTTTATCCAAGAGCTTATCAAATAAAGATAGAAAGCAAATTCTTGATGGATTAGGAATGGCTGGAAGTACGTATAGAACTAAAATTTATGACCATGCATTGTCAGGTAAGAAAGAAACCCTTAAGCTAAGTGACTTAAGAGCATTTATTGATTTGACATTGAAATATTTAAATCATTCAATAGGGGCAAATAAACGAGATGATAATATGTACCACGCATATAATTTAATGACGGTGGATAATGAAAATGAAATTTCTATTACCTATTTGGATGAAATGCTCGAAGGTCAGGTAGCAGTGCTAAGTTCTGGGTATTTATCATCAAAAGAAAGCTTAAGTCTCTTAAATTCCATGAAGAACAGTGCGTTGTTTAGGTCAGATCAATATAGTTACTTACTATATCCAAATAAAGAATTACCAAAATTTACAGAAAAGAATATTATCCCTAAAGAGTATGTAGAAAATTCAAGATTACTAACGCAATTACTTGCAGATAACAATACACAAATCATTGAAAAAGATGTAAACGGAAATTATCATTTTAATGGAAGCTTTAATAATGCCGAGAGTCTAAAACAAGAATTAGAAAATCTCTCGTCTGAAGGATATAATAATTTAGTTGAAAAAGATAAGGATTTAGTATTTGAGATTTTCGAAAAAGTATTTAATCACAAAGCATTTACGGGGCGTTCTGGAACATTTTACGGCTATGAAGGATTAGGTTCTATTTACTGGCATATGGTTTCAAAACTCTTACTAGCAGTAGAAGAATGTTGTTTAAAAGCTATAGATGATCAAGAATCAGATGAAGTAGTAGGAAAACTACTAGAACACTATTATGAAATTAACGAAGGTATTGGTGTTCACAAATCTCCAGAATTGTATGGAGCTTTTCCAACAGACCCTTACTCACATACACCCAATGGTAAAGGAGCGCAACAACCAGGAATGACTGGACAAGTAAAAGAGGATATTCTAAGCCGTATAGGAGAATTAGGCGTGTCGGTTAAAAATGGCGAGCTTCAATTTTACCCATGTTTGTTAAGAGTAGGAGAGTTTTTGAAAAATCCAATTATCTTCCAATACTTAGATGTAAATCAAAATAAAAAACAATTACAATTATATAGACACGAATTGGCCTTTACATATTGCCAAGTACCTATTGTATATTCATTATCCGGAGAAAATAGCCTGGAAATAACCTACAACGACAGCTCGATAATTTCACATTCAGGTTTAAAATTAGATACTATTATTAGCCAGAAACTATTTAAAAGAACTGGTGAAATAGAAAGTATAAAAGTAAATATTGGGAAAACTATTTTAAAATAAAACCAAATGACACTACAACGCAACATAGTACTATCATTATTATTTGCAGTACTTATGCTGTCTTGCAATCAAGAACAAAAAACTAAACAATCTATGCGCCCCCAAAAAAATAGTACCACAAAAGACATTTTAGGCAACCCAAATTATCTTGCCATATCCTATGGAGGTTATCGTAAATCTTCGAGAGAGTTTCAACCTACTGTTGCACAGTTAAAAGAAGATATGAAAATACTGAAAGCTATGAATATTAAAGTCTTAAGAACCTATAATGTTCAATTGGCTCAAGCTTCTAATGTATTAAAAGCTATACGTCAGCTAAAGACAGAAGATGAAACTTTCGAAATGTATGTAATGCTTGGTGCTTGGATTGATTGTAAGAACGCTTGGACCGATAATGAACCGGATCATACTGTAGAAAGTGCACAAAATGAAAGTGAGATACATAGAGCTGTAGCATTGGCCAATCAATATCCGGATATTGTAAAAGTAATTGCTGTAGGCAATGAAGCCATGATTAGATGGGCAACCAGCTATTATGTGCAGCCCAATGTAATATTAAAATGGGTTACTTATTTACAAAACTTAAAGAAAGAAGGTGAACTTTCTAAAGATCTATGGATTACTTCTTCCGATGACTATGCATCTTGGGGAGGAGGGGAAGAAAGTTATCATGTTAAAGATTTAGAAGACCTAATCAAAGCCGTAGATTATGTGTCCATGCATACCTACCCATACCATAATACACATTATAACCCAGAGTTTTGGGGGATAGATGATGATGAAGAAAATCTTTCTTCAGAAGAAAAAATAGAAGCTGCAATGCGAAGAGCGTTAAAATTTGCTCAAAAGCAATATAAAGCAGTTTCAAATTATGTAGAGAGTTTAGGTGTGAAAAAGCCTATTCATATTGGTGAGACAGGCTGGGCTACAATCTCTAATGGGCACTATGGACCAAATGGTTCTAAAGCCACAGATGAGTTTAAAGAAGCATTGTATCACAAATACATGAGAGAATGGACCAATAAAGAAGGGATATCATGCTTTTATTTTGAAGCCTTCGATGAACCATGGAAAGATGCCCACAATACTAAAGGTTCAGAAAATCATTTTGGATTAATAACTGTTGATGGTAAAGCAAAATATGCACTTTGGGATATGGTAGATCAAGGTACGTTTAAAGGACTAACTAGAGGCGGTAACCCAATTACCAAAACGTACAATGGTGATAAAAGCGAAATGATGAAAGATGTAGAGTTACCTGATGTTAAAGAAATAATGACTGTTGATTTTTAAAAAGATAAAGATGAGACAAAAGACTTACATAATACTATTAGTTATTTTAACCATGAGTGGGTGTACCAAAGAACAAAGTCTTGAAGTAGCCGTTTATGAAACTTCTGCAAGCGGTAATAAGTTGACGAAAGTTACAGAGTTTTCAATTTCAGAAACCAAAGCTAGTATTAGGCTAAATCCTGAAATTACCTATCAAACCATTACAGGTTTTGGAGGTGCTTTTACAGAATCTTCAGCATATTTATTGAATAAGTTAAGTACCAAAAATCGTGATAAAATCATTAAAGCATATTTTGGAAAAGAGGGCGCCAATTATTCATTGACAAGAACACATATGAATTCTTGTGATTTCTCACTGAGCCAATATTCATATACACCTAATGAAGACAAAGAGCTTAAAGATTTTTCAGTAAAAGAGGACATGGACGATTTAATCCCAATGATCAAAGAAGCCATGGCAGCTTCAGAAGATGGTTTTAAAATATTTGCATCACCCTGGACTGCACCGCCATGGATGAAAGATAATAACAAATGGGTTGGCGGAAAATTGCTGCCTGAATATTATGATACGTGGGCGTTGTTCTTTTCTAAGTATTTAAAAGCCTACAAAGAACAAGGAATCGATATTTGGGGGTTTACTGTTGAGAATGAGCCACATGGCAATGGTGATAACTGGGAAAGTATGCATTTTACACCAGAAGAAATGACAGATTTTGTGCAACATCACCTGGGCCCCAAGCTGGAAGCTGATGGTTATGGAGACAAAATCATCTTAGGTTATGACCAGAATAGAGCGGGTTTAAAGGAATGGGTAGATGTGATGTACAAGGATGAAGCTTCTTCAAAATATTATGATGGTACTGCGATTCATTGGTATGAAAGTACATATGAAATATTTCCCGAAGCCTTACAATATGCACACAACAAAGCACCTAATAAACTATTAATTGAAACTGAAGGTTGCGTAGATTCTGAAGTGCCTAAGTGGCAAGATGATCAATGGTATTGGAGTAAAGAAGCAACCGATTGGGGCTGGGATTGGGCAGCTGAAGATGAAAAATATCTACATCCTAAATATGCTCCAGTAAATCGGTATGCCAGAGATATAATAGGTTGTTTGAACAATTGGGTAGATGGTTGGGTAGATTGGAACATGGTACTGGACAAACAAGGTGGCCCAAACTGGTTTAAAAACTGGTGTGTAGCACCGGTGATTGTAGATCCCGATAATGATGAGGTATATTTTACTCCAATTTATTATACCATGGCACATTTTAGTAAGTATTTGCGTCCAAAGGCAAAAGTGATTGGAGTAGATAATTCTGATGATTCTCTTATGGTTACTGCTGCTAAAAATCTGGATGGTTCCATTGCCGTGGTTGTATTTAATCCTACAGAAGAAGCAAAACAGTTTTCATTAGCCTTAGGTGAAAAATCAAAGGATATATCTATTAATGCACAGGCTATTCAAACAATAGTCCTCGCCAACTAAAATTAAAACTATGTCAAATATTAAAACTGCCTCAAAAGATAAAGTCCCTGTGGGTCAAAAAGCCGCCTTTGGTGCAGGTCATTTTATATTAAACATATTACCTGCAACGCTTCAGGTTTTTATCCAATTCTTTTTATTAACAGCTTGGGGAGTTGATCCTTTATGGGCTGGGCTTTTAGGTGGTTTACCTAGAATATTTGACTCGATAACAGACCCAATAATGGGTTTCATTTCCGACAACACTACATCTAGGTGGGGACGTAGAAGACCCTATATTTTTGTTGGTGCAATCATAAGTGGTATACTTTTCTTTTTCATGTGGCAAATTGATGATAATGCTTCTCAATCCTATATTATTTGGCATGTCATAGTACTTCAATTACTGTTCCTTATTGGTAATACCATGTTCGCTACTCCATTGGTTGGACTTGGCTATGAAATGACATCAGATTATAACGAAAGAACACGTTTAATGGCGTTTTCTAACACCATGGGGCAAATTGCCTGGATGATTGTACCATGGTTGTATGTTATTATTCCAGATACAAATACCTTTAATACACAGACAGAGGGTGTTCGTACTATGGCACTTATTGTAGGTGCTATGTGTATAGTTTTTGGAATTTTACCTGCATTGTTTTGTAAAGGTATTGATTCCTCACATATGGAAAATCGAAAGGAGATTAATTTCAAAACGCTTGCTGCTAATATGAAGGATTTATTGGCAGGAATTGTTCAGGTTTCTAAAAATAAACCCTTCATGAAATTATGTGGTGCAACGTTCTTGGTTTTTAATGGATTTCAACTTGTTGCTGCCTTTGGTGTTTTCATTATTGTATTTTATATGTATAACGGTAGTTATGAGCTAGCCGGTACTTGGCCAGCATGGTTTAATACGATTAATGCCATGATTACCGCATTTATAGTTATACCCATTATTTCAAGAATGGCTAATAAGTGGGGAAAGAAAAAAGCTTTTATAATTTCAACAGTTTTATCAATAGTAGGCTACCTTTTAAAATGGTGGGGTTTTGATAAGGAGCTTAATAGTCAATTTAACCAAACGGGATTTGGTAAATCGTTAAACTCTGGAATAGGTTCAATATTCGAATATTTAAACCCAATGTTAGATACGATAGGAATGTCTTGGTTTAGTATTGATCCAGGTAGCGAAGTACCATGGCTTGTATTTTTGCCAATCCCATTATTTGCTTTCGGAATGGGTGGATTATTTACATTAATGATGTCCATGACTGCAGATGTATGTGACTTAGATGAATTAGAAAACGGAATGCCTCGTAAAGAAGGAACCTTTGGAGCTATTTATTGGTTGATGGTGAAAATTGGTCAGTCTATTGCACTAGTTTTAGGTGGGGTTATTTTGAGTATTGTTGGATTTGATCCTAATGTTACCGAGCAATCTTTAGAAACCATGAATGGACTTAGGATCGCTGACATAGTAGTCCCATCGGTTACCGCTGCATTAGCAGTATGGGTGATGTGGAAATATAGCCTTACTGAAAAAAGAGCTAGAGAAATAAAAGCCACATTAGTAGAACGAAGAGGAGAGCTTTAATAATATTAATTAATACATAGTATGTCTATTAGAAAAGAAAAGTTTTTGACCTTGGCCACTCTAGAGTATGCCAATAAAACTACAGAAGATTTAAAACAAATGTATAGACAGGTTTTAAAAAAAGGGATGCATGGATTATGTTTTAGCCCATATTTAGAGGGGCAAGAACCAGGAGATCAAATTACCGAGGATCAAATTCGCAAGAGAATGGAAATAATAAGTCCATACACAAAATGGATACGGTCGTTTTCATGTACAGATGGTAATGAAGCCATACCCAAAATTGCACAAGAATATGGAATGAAGACATTAGTTGGTGCTTGGTTGGGCAATGACATTGAAATTAATAAAAAAGAAATATCTAATCTTATAAAGTTGGCTAATGATGGGTATGTAGATATCGCAGCAGTTGGTAATGAGGTGATGTATCGCGGAGATTTGTCCGAATATGAACTATTGAGCCATATTTATCAGGTAAAAAAAGAGGTTACTGGTATTCCTGTTGGATATGTTGATGCCTATTATGAGTTTGTTGATCATCCAAGAATTACTGAAGCTTGTGATATTATTTTAGCAAATTGTTATCCTTTCTGGGAAGGATGCGACCTGGATTACTCGTTGCTATATATGAAAGATATGTATCACAGGGCACTTCGTGCTGGCAATGGTAAAAAGGTTATCATTTCTGAAACAGGCTGGCCAAGTAATGGGACAAATCTAGAGGGAGCGTTTCCGTCTTATGAAAATGCCATGAAGTATTTTATCAACACACAAAAATGGTCTGAAGAAGATGATATCGAAGTTTTCTTTTTTTCGTCTTTTGACGAATCTTGGAAGGTGGGGCCAGAAGGCGATGTAGGCGCATATTGGGGTATTTGGGATAAAAACGAAGAATTAAAGTATTAGTTTACAATATTTATTTGAAGAAAACCTAAAAGAATACAAACTGTAAATATGAATCTGTGTAAAACAAAAGAGGCTGAATTATTTGCTTTTTAACTTAGAATTCAGCCTCTCTTGTGATCGCGATAGGCAGATTTGTAATCCGAGCGACCAAGAGGAAATGAGTTTATCGTTGAAAATTATATTCTTCCCAACATCAAATAGCTGTTATCCCATTTTATTTTTATTCTAAACGGGCATTCTTTTTTTTGATGTTTTATTTAATAAAACATGATTAAAACATTAAGAGAATTAAGAATAAGTTCGGATATATCAATAAGAGAAATATATGCAAATCTATACATGTCTGAAGAGGTTTTAAATAATATAGAATCAGGAAAACACCCACCCGCTCTACAAATTTTCCTGACTTCGGGGAACGATCCAAGATGAAAGTAAACAATTTAGAAAACATAATAATCGCTCAAAGTCAGGAGACTTTGCGCAGCAGGGGTCAAAAGTGAGATAATTCCCTCTTTCTCTACTTTATAGCGCTCATAGACTACTATTCATAGTTCCGTAATATGCCTTACATCAATAAAAAGTTAAAAAAAACATTTTTTTCTTCCCAGTATCGAAAAATGAAACTCGCAGCACGTATCATTGGATAATTTTTAAGGAAAAACATGCTTGAAACTCCGACAGCTTATTATCCGATCAGAATGTGTCGCCGGAAATTCCGGCACAACTTTCCGTGCGGGGAATATGTTGCCGGAAAACCCGGCACGTTTTTCCGGGGCAGGAAAATGTTCCCGGGTTTTCCGGGGCGTTTTTCCCAGGTGTAGAATCATTCTAAATAATTTAAATAAATATAACTTATGAACAATGTATTAGTCATTCCACAATTAAAAAGTTTTAGGAACGGAGAATTTTCAAAGTACACCCGTACTTTCATAGAGCTTAGCGAAGAACAAGATCTCGATGCCATGAAGCTTAGCACTTATGTAGACCAACTTATAGCAGATTATGAAGCTTTTAAAACGATTTACAAAAAAAACAGAGGAAGTATCCTCACTCCAGAACTTGCACAATTAGATGGATTTCGGGATAATGGTATCAAACTTCTACAACGCAGTATTAAACTTATTGCAGATTTTGCTGGTGATGATCATGATCGCAATCAAGCTACTTTGGTCTATAAAGTATTTACAAAACACGGTAAAGATATCTTTGATATGGCTTATAATCAGCAAGGGGGTGTCATGGATGAGATTATCGAAGAAATAGAAACGAATACACCGTTATGTGATGCTATAGACAATTTGAATCAACG
>CANMDH010000004.1 GCA_947496555.1 uncultured Aquimarina sp.
ATCGTACTATTATCATTATAATCTCCAGCTCTGAGAATATAACCAGAGGGTTGGGTACATTGTTTTTTAGTCACTCCTGAATTTCCCCAGCCATCGCCGTCGGCATCACGATACCAAATCGTATTTGGATGTATCGCCGCATTACTATCATTACAGTCACCTGCAGTTAAGATACGAATGGGGGATACCGTGTTGGGACGTGTACAACCCGTATATACATTATTGTTATCACCATAACCATCACCATCACTATCGGCATACCATCGCGTATTGGGGTTTATTGAAGCGTCTGTATCATCACAATCATTTCCTGTAGTTATATATCCATTGGGTCTTTCACTGCGATAGGTTCTGCTACCTGGATTTCCCCAACCATCTCCATCAGCATCATGATAATAATAATTTGGAGGAATGTTAGTTACTAGAGCATTATTATCATCTTTGTCTTCATTATTGAGAACATATCCATTAGGCTTTGCACATTGTGTTTTTACATCAAAAGGATTATTTGTCCCCCAACCGTCTCCGTCAGCATCGAGATACCACGTTGTATTTGGGTGTATGGCTGAGTTTCCATCATTACAATCATGCGCATTAGTAACGTAACCACTAGGTTTTACACTACGGTACGTTTTTACTGATGGGTTACCATAGGTATCGCCATCGGCGTCTCTGTAAAAGTTTCTTGGAGCAATATTGGTGATCAGGTTGTTCCCGTCATTATAATCGTCATCATTACGTACATAACCTGAAGGTTGTGCACATTGTTTTTTGGTCACACTTTTGTTCCCCCAACCATCTCCATCAGCATCGCGATACCAAACAGTGTTTGGGTGTAATCCTGAGTTGCTGTCGTTACAATCGCTCCCATTAGTTACGTAACCCGAAGGTCGAACACTACGATAGGTTTTGTTGTTTGGGTTTCCGTAACCATCTCCATCGGCATCTCTATAAAAGTTTCTGGGGGCAATATTGGTGATAATGGTACTGTTATCGTTATAATCTCCAGCTCTACTGATATAACCCGATGGTTGACTACATTGTTTTTTAGTCACTCCCGAATTCCCCCAACCATCTCCATCGGCATCTCTGTACCAAATTGTATTGGGGTTTATAGATGAGTTGCTATCGTTACAATCGCCTCCTATTCTCAAATAAATACCATCCAAAACAACCCCTCCTGGAGGAATGCAGCCCCTATGAATAGTAGTCCCCCCAAAATTATCCAAATCGCTATCCAGATACCACGTGGTATTAGGGTTGATACTGGCATCATTATCATTACAATCTGCACCGTTTGTAACATAACCATTAGGGTTGCATCGGGTAACCCTGACACCTGCACCAAAACCGTCCCCGTCTAAATCCCGGTAATAATCCCTTGGATATACTGAAGCATTGTTATCGTTACAATCTCCATCTTTATATACATAACCGCTCGGTTGATGATAACTTTCTATCATATTATTAGTATTCCCCCAGCCATCACCATCAGCATCACGATACCATTTGGGAATATCTCCATCGATAGGTAAATCTCCAACGCCAAATTGCGCATATCCTTTACTCCCAAGCAAAAGGACAAAAATTATTATCAAATTTTTTATACAAATATTCTTCATCTTGTCTTTGCTTTATAATTAGTTCTTGTAGTTGTATTTGTTCTCTGAAATCAGCTTTCCTTCAGCATCTTTGATAAATTCTAGACGATTAAAATCATCATAGAAATAATGCATGGTGTATCCTTTGGGGTCGGTAATACTGGTTACTCCCACCAAAGGATCGTAGGTGTAGGTAGTAACCATGGCACTAGGCAGGTTGGCTCGTAAATTATTTAGTGTAGGTATGGAACTTTCATCAAAACTTTTTAATGCTCCTTCTGAAATTCCTAAGGCAGTTGCAACTTGAGCAAACGTGGCATTTTCGATCTTGGCAACCGGATACATATGGTCATAACTCCATACGATAGCTACATTGATACCATCTTCGAAATGATATTCTAAAATATTCCCTTGGTCATCATACTTGTCATACGATATACGCCTGCAGGAATCCTCGTTATAGGCTTCAGGATAATTATAGTAACGACAGCTTACTTCTTCTTCTAGTAAGACCAGGTTATTGTATTCTGGAAACTTTTTATAAATGCTCTGACCACTTGAAACTGTACTCGTTCCATTTTTTTGATCAATTCTTATAGGGATTCCTATTCTATTTTCATTACCTAGATCTGAACCAGAGCTCGGATAATAATATGTTGTAGTATAGGTCTTTCCGTCTGATAAATTGACTCTGTTGTCTTTTTCTACCTGATTATAACTATTGTAATTATAATCATGCTTAACTTCTACCATATCAGTACCCAAATAATCTTTGGTAATGCTGTGGTCTAATACAGACTCGCGACCTTTTAATGGATAATAGAAGAACAAATATTCAGAAAATAAATGATGATGAAATCCAGCACCTCCAGCACCATATATGTAATGCTTGGTTCCTCCTATGCTTACCGGTTTTACTCCATACGCAACTGTAGGGATATGGGTTTTAGTTATATGCTTATTTATTGTTTCCTGAACAAGAGCGTTGTTCTTATCAAATATTTCTCTTCGTAACAGCAATCCGTTGTCTAGATCAACTCCCCTTACCGAATTTCCAAAAAGATCAATTTCCTCATCTGATAGAACCCCTATGGTATTAATTTTTTTCCGGATACTTTTATCAGGAGTATTTGAGAAGTATGAAACCGTTTTTCCATTATTCGTTTGATTATTAACATCAATCTCGATAACCGTTACTTTATCATAACCTACATGATTTCCGTTGGCCAAAACATCATTTTGGTACTGATTGGTTGCGTACGTGGTTAGCTTTTTCCCCCAAGCACTTACAATTTGACCATTTTCTCCACCTCCCGGATGATAAAAATTACTTGAAGCATAAGAGGTTTCATCATCATAAAGAATAAATGGTGTAATGTGTTTTCCTCCTTCGTAGGTGTATTTCTTAATATACTTTTCAGAAGAGCCGATACTGTCTGTTATTTGTTTAACTCGTAGTCCAAATCCGTGGCTTTTGGTTTGAACATAATTTCTAGCATTTTTATGATTAATAGTTGCTTCTATATTTCCTCCTGGAGAACCTGTTGTCGTACAACCTGAATCATATAGTACTGATATCCCATATAAAGAATTTGGTTCTAATTGTATATCACTAAATTCATAATCAACACCACTGTTCAAAAAATAAGTCTTCTCATAAACTGTCATTCCTTGCGGTAAATCAGTATAATTGTAGATTCCCCAAAAAGCATTCATGCCATTTACCCCACTCAGATACGTATTTTTCCAATCATCCGGAATTTTTACAATTTTTATTTGAGAATTTTGAAATGAACAAGTAGAATTAAACTGAGTAATTCGTACTTTTCCAGAAATAAAATCTCCTTCGGTGGTAACAATTTTTGCATATCTTGTATTTACAGAATTTGAGATATTAAGATGCGATACAGTTATATTTCCTTGTCCCTGGTCAATCTTATTATCATAATTAGGAAAGATATAATTATCAAATTCATTTAATTCATAATCAAACTTAGTAACACCCCCTGTTGGATATTGTATTGACTCCAGAATACCTGCTTTGATATTCTCAGGATGTGCTGATTTGTTAACTTTATTTTTTATCGAATCTTTTAAACTTTGTGCCCAATCAGGAATTAAACTTTCATTATCATACAATCGAAAAGGATTATAAAACATAGAATTGTTTGGCAACCCATTATAATGCCCCCAATAATCTCGAGATAAGGAGTTTTTTTGTGGCAAAGGTGTTGAGTTATAAGTGAAGTTATAATTCTGATCATTTATACTTATGCCGTTAAGCTTTAATCTTTTTGAAAGATGATCATTTCCGGAAGCACTCTGAAAATAAGAAAGATCAAAATCGATATTCTTAATTTTTTTATTCCCATAAAATACTTCTATTTGATCTAATCGTTCATCATGAGGAAGATCTAATCTTTCAGACCTATTGAAAACTATTCGCGCCTCTTTAAAGTTAATTTCTGTAAGGACACTTTTTTGTTGCAACATATTTGATAAATACCTGCTCGCCTTGATATGCTTTCCTTCGTCGAGCACTTTACGATAAATTAATGAGTTTACCGTGTTCGTATAATCTGGCCCAATAAATTGCCCAGGGGTCCCCCCATTGTTACCAATTGTGGTATTGGTCTTACTTCGTGAATCGATAAAATCACAATGACCCGAATAACCAGAGGTATTTACAATTTCCTGAAGTTTTTTATATACAAAGTTTACCTCATTACCTTTGGTATCTTTAATCTTAGTAATTTTCCAAGTCCTTGCCGATCCTTTAGGGCTGGTATTAAAATTTGTAGTTGTTGTTTTAACATAAGAATTATACCCCGAATCATCTTGTTCGAAAGATTCAGATGTAAGACCCGCATATGGGTTAATATTAGGATTTAGTTTTAACTGCTCTTGAAAAATATACTGTATTCCATCGGGAGCAGTGATTGTCCATTCAAAAGCATCATTCCCTTTATCGGTAACAATTACATTATAATTCTTTTTATTGAGAACATTAATGCTTTCATTACCATAAACATCACGCCCTATGAAAAAAACCAGCGAATGACCAAAAAAGCTTGCTCTGAATAGATCTGTTTCAATATCAAAATCGGCATTGTATCCAAATGTTAATGGTTCTTGATAATCAATCAAATAATTTCCGCTAGGGTAATAAATGCCATTGTAGCCTGAAAATCCTCCGTCATTTCGAACTCGAGCCGCATAATAATCATCAATATGATTGATAGGATTTGCCGTATCCAGTTCAATTCGATCCACATTACTACCTCCTAAAGAACCCCGGGGTATTGTATAATATGCTGCAGGCTGAGGTTTTACAACGTATTCAGGCTTAGAATGATTATAGTAATTGGGTAGTTTAACCGGAACTACTAAATCATCCCAGCCTTTGGTAATTTGAGAAATCATCCCCATATTAATATTCCATCCAAGTCCTATCCAAGATGCCTCTTCATCTACACGAATTCCGTTGGAATGATAGGAAAGATTTAAAGGAACCTCTATGTCCCCATTTTTGATGGTATACAGTGGTATCGCAATGTTAGGGACCCCTGTATATTCTGAAATAGGGATATTCCCATATTTCTCTAACGAATAAACTTCAGGTGTTTTAGGTTCCTGAAACTTTAGGTTTAATTGAGCCAATAGATTGGCAGTACCAAATAAAAAAACAAATATTGATACTATACATGTAGTTTTCATATGTGAGTTCATGTTGGTTATCGGTTTTTGGTATTTGCTATCAAAGCCTCTATTTTTGCTAATCTAGCTTCTAACTCTTTATTTTTGGCTTTGACTTTTTTTAATTCTTTTATTTCTTTTTCCTGCGCAATGGTATACAGAGTCAGTTCTTCAATCTTTTCGAGTAATTTCATATTCATAGTTCCCAGATCCACACCTTCGGTTTCCATGGTTGTTGCCGAAGGAATATTAGGTAAATGCCCTTTTTCCAGAATATGCTGTCGCACCTCTTCAATCGTCAATAAATTGTAATCTTTTTTGAACACATAATCAGGTGCAGGAACGCTTAGATCGATTTTTACTTCTTCGGCATGGATTTTTCCTTTTACGGTGAGTTTGGCATCGGGTGTAGTGGTGCCTATACCTACTTTACCATAATTATTGACATAAAATGTAGAGATCCATTCACCAGTACTCCAATACTTGTATCCGACATTTAAGCTTCCTAATACATCATCGCCAATTCTCAATTTTACAACGGCATTATCATTTCCTGCATCTTCCCTGTATAAGGCTGTAAAATCAGAATTGGATCCATAATTCGAATCTATCAATACCATAGATTTAGATTGTATTGCACCATTAACATCAAGTTTCTGTGATGGATTGGTCGTTCCTATTCCGACAAAACCATTTTGATTTACAACAAAGCGATTTCCAGTTGGACCCACTTCCAGTCTTCCGTCTGTTCTCATAATACCTGTGTTGTGGTAAAAGTTTTTATTTCCATAGGTTCTTATCCAAGTATTATCTTGCATATATAAACCACCTCCATAATCTTGAAAGTAAATACCTCTTTTCCCCTTAACCCTTATCCAACCATTCTCAATATAGGTCTCACCATTTACATGTAACTTCCCTGAGGGATTAGTGATTCCAACACCAACGTTTCCATCAGTTTTGACATATAATCCTTTTCCTGAATTCCAAGGTGCCTCACCATACGCCATATAATAATGTTCTGTCGAACTACCTTGGCCTAAAAGTCCAACTCCTCCGATTCGCGTTACTTTATCTGGAGCTACATTAAAAAACCCGCGAGCCCAATACCCATAGGTATTTGGGATGATAAGGTCTAGATAAGCTCCATCAAGGGTTAAGTTTCCTGTTGCACTATTTTCTCCATTTGGATTCCAGTTTTGTGCATTCAGTCCAAAAGTGATTAGAATTAAAAGAATTATAATTTTTATGTTTTTCATTTTCCCCGATTTATTTTAATAGGTGACTTAGTTAATTTTTTGGTGATTCAAGCCGTTCTAACCTGGATTGTAACTCAAATACTAGTTTTTTTAAGGATACCACATCCTCATTCCGTTGTTTAAGGTTTTCAATTTCTTCTTTTTGCGCTTTTAACTGTTCTTCCTGCTCAATGGTATACAAAGTCAACTCCTCAATTTTCTCAAGCAGCTTCATATTCATAGTTCCTAAATCCACGCCTTCTGTTTCCATTTTTTTGGCAGAAGGAATATTAGGTAAATACCCTTTTTCCTGGATGTGTTGTTGAACCTCATCAATAGATAACAAATCGTAGTCTTTTTTGAATACATAGTCAGGAGCAGGAACGCTTAGGTCAATTTTTACCTCTTCAGCATGGATTTTTCCTTTTACGGTGAGTTTGGAGTCGGGGTTGGTTGTACCGATGCCTACGTTACCAGAAGATCTTAAGACTAGATTATCTCTCCACTCCCAAGCCGTTCCTTGTTGATTTAAATACCTTGTCTGTAGATACATTCTTCCACTAGCATTTCCATTACTTGAATTGTCCGGTGTGACAAGTACTCTTCCCTGTTGCCAAGAATTACTTCCATCGGTGTTGGCAGGAACAACAAAACCTAAAGATGCACCTTTATTTATTGTTCTACCATTACTTTTTCCTTCAATGATTAGATTGGCATCTATGTTTTGTATAGAGGATATAGATGTAATTGGTGAGGCAATATGTAAAGAACTTTTAGGACTCTTAATTCCTATACCAACATTTCCTGAGGATCTTAGAACAAGATTATTTCTCCATTCCCAAGCCGTTCCCAGGGAATTCAAATATCTTGTTTGTAAATACATTCTTCCACTAGCATTTCCATTACTTGAATTGTCCGGTGTGACGAGTACTCTTCCCTGTTCCCAAGAATTACTTCCATCAGTATTTGCAGGAATAGCAAAACCTAAGGAAGCACCATTTTCAATGGTCCTAGTATCGCTTTTCCCTTCAATAATTAGATTGGCATCTAGGTTCTGTGTAGAGGATATAGAGGTTATTGTTGAGGTAATATGTAAAGGACTTTTAGGGCTATTAGTTCCTATTCCAACATTTCCATTAGGTAATTCTGTTATTTATGCTTTTGCTATAAAAAAAATACTGAAAGCAATAAAAAATGATTTGATCTCTAGTTTTTTCATGGTTTTATTCTATGAGTTAATTATTGTTTAATTGCGATTACTTTGTTTATGTTATGACAGTCTATTATGTTATATGGTTTTGTGTATTTTTCCCTTAGAACCAACAAAAATCCGCAAATATAGTTGTATTGTAGGCCATATCTTTTATCAATCGATTATTGTTTAATAATAATTTGTTAACTGCTATATAGATTATTTGCAATAATACTATATGCCAGTTTCATTTTTTGAAACTCGCTAAATTTTTTTAAAATTTTTAAGGAGAGGAGTAACACCAATATTAATTCAGCCTTTGCAATAAAACATTACATTGCAAATACGTTTTTCTGGTTCTAAAATTTTTTTTCTTTTCAAAATCTACCAGGATCACGTTACCAAAGCTGTACTTTTGCTCCAGCGAATATACCACGTTAATTAGCGATTTATAATCGCCCTGAATTGTGAAATTATAAGTTGTAGTTGTTTTTTGAGTGGCCTCATCGGTAAAAATATGTGGTTCTTCAAAAGTAACTATCGTAAATCCGGACTCGTTTGATAGCGTATTTAAGGTTTTTAAGATATTGTTTTGCAAAGAACTTCCTTCAACATTGTTCTTTTGAAGGATTTCATCCAGCTGTTTTTCTTTATTAGTCAAAGCTGCCAATTGTGCTGAGGCTGAATGATAGGCTTGTTTTTGATTTTCAAGTTTTGTCACCTCACTACTTATGGCAAAAGTTTTAGAAAACCCAAAACGATAGGCAAAGAACAACATCAATAGTAGTCCTACGATCAGAAGTATGTTTTTATTTCGTTGTGTCATGAGCTAAGTTGATCGTTATTTCAAAACCAGAAGTATTCTTTTTATCCATACCATACTTAATGATGGTTACCGTGTCTACAAAAACCAAATCTTCAATAGCGTTTAACCAAGCGGTAAAATCTGCTTTATCAGTCGAATTTCCGGTTACAGAAATACTATTATTTTTCAGTAAAATAGGCTTATCGCTGCGTATCGTTTTAGCGGTGGGTTGATAGGTAAATGAGTTTAGTAATACTGTGGTAGGCATAGACTGTATAATCTGATCGGCATACAATGAACTTTTAGAGAATCCGGTGGTAAGAATACTATTTACAATAGCTTCTTTTGTGCCAACAATAGATTGTTGTTTTTTGATGCTTTCATTTTGGGTAGTATATACCTGGATTTCTTCCTGGAGCCCCTGCCATTTTTTGTACTTGGCATTAAATACGAAAAAATTGATAAGCAATGTTATCAACAAAAATCCGATACCATATTGTAATGTTTTTTTGAAAAAGGTAGATTCTTTATATTCATTTTGTAATTGCAGGTTTTTCTCCTCTATGTTACCGATAATCTTTGTTTCAGGCAAAAAAGAATCTAACACAATTGCCATTGGAAGTGTATAGGAGCTTGCTATAGTCAAACCTTCCAAAGTATAATCTTGTTGATCGTGATTTGTATTGGGTAGAATAGCGGTAACCTGTTTATCCTGAATTTGGATTAACGATGTATGATTTAAAATCTCCTCATTTTGAATGTAAGATGTTAATGCGGCCATTTTCAGATTACCTAATGAAAGGTTAGTGATTAAGATGTTCTCTTTTTTATAATTTTGAATAATGGTGTCGACATAGTCCCTTCTGCAGACTGAAACAAATGATTTGGTGTTTGTCTTTAATATTTGGTAGTAAAAATCGTCTAAGTTTAAATTGGGATATGCCTCTAAAAGAATTTCAATCTCTGTATCTGTACTGCTTACTTCTTTGGTGAGAATATTATCATCGGTAATAACCAGACTGATCTTTTGAGTATTTTTCGCATAATCGACTACATCTCTAATACTTTTGGTTATAAAACTTCGGGAAATATCAAGCTCACCTTTTTTCAATTGAATTTCTAAACCTAAAATCAATAGTTTATCGCCTTGTATAGAATGCTCTAAAGCGAGTAAGGTTTTTCTAATAGGATTATATGAGATTAGTTTATTTAGCATTAGTAAAAAACTGTAGGTTTAATAATCACATTTAGTCTTCTTTTTGAATCTTCTCTAACTCTTTTGCTAAACAGCCATTTGATAATAGGGATACGTGATAATAAAGGCACACCCGACCCTGAATCATTCTTCACTTTTTGTTCGATTCCGCCTAAAATAGCAACATCATTGGCCTGCATACGCATGATTGAAGAGAATCTACGACTGTTGATATCTGGCGGAGCATTTTCAGCAATACGCTCCCCACTAAAATTAGATTGAATCACCTGGATATCCAACGTAATTTGTCCATCTCCAGAAACAAACGGTTTAAATTCTAAGGCCAATTCTGCATCGATAGGTTGATAGTTAACGATCTCTGAAGTTTGCGGATTTTGTGACCCAAAAATATTCTGACTGGTTACCGCATAATACGTCGTTTGACCACTTGATAAATAGGCTTTATGACCGTTTAAAGTACTAAGCTTTGGTGTGGATAAGATTTTCACATTTCCATTGGTCTCCATCGCTTTAATATCCATATAAAAATTAGGAACTACATTACCCAGGTTTAAAGATCCAAAGCCATCAAATCCACCAATAACTCGATTGATGGTTTGTGCACCCAATGTGATATTGGTGCTTGGGAAGGCCACCCCTTTGTCATTTACTGGTTCTTCACCAAGTCCAAATTCTACACCAGTTTCTACGGTGGCACTTCGGTTTACTTCAAGAATTATAACCTCAATTAAAATAAGAGGTACGGGTTTATCAACATATTTTACGAATTTCTTGAACTTTTCTACTCGTGTGCTCGATCCACTAACGACAAAACTATTTAGTTCTGTATCAATTTTGATATCCAATCCGGCGGTAACACTTGCCGGAAATATATCTGAAATAGAGCCGGCTTCTGTGCCTTGAGAAGCTCCATTTCTTGAAAGTCTGTTATTCGCATTGTTTCTATTTCTGTTATTAAGGTTGGATTGATTTAACCCGCCATTTCCTGTATTCCCGAAAAAACTGGTGCCACCCGTTACAAAGTTATTGTTGTTAAAACTATTTCCGTAAGAGGTAGAGGGGTTGGCATCTCCCAGCATAGCGATCGAACGATGCATCATTTGTACCAATTCGATCTTTTTTATAGAAAGTTGATCTTCAGTTCCAAAATAGTAGATCTCACCTTCTTTTTTGAAAGTGAAACTACCGGAAACAGTAGGTCCATTATTTTGAACATTTTGCGGGTTATTACTAATACTGTTGTTACTTTGGGTGTTTTGAGTTGTTGTAGTACCAGAGTTACTTTCAAAAATCTTAATTAATAAATCATCAAAACGTATTGCCTCGGCTTTTACAGTTACGGTACCCGCATTTTCTAAAGGAGATGCAGTAAAAATGTCTAAATGTAAATCTTCGGTAATATTATAAACAACATCTGAAATGGGCGTGTTTTTTAGATCCACGGTAATCACTTTATTAAGTGAGTCAACTACCTTGTAATAAAAATTATTGCGATTTCTTCTTGGTCTGCCAGAACCGTTGGGATCGTTGGCACCTAGAATGGATTCGAACTCGTAAAAACCATCTCGGGTTTTATTAAATTCAAGGTTATTGGCTTCTGCCAGTTTTCTTAAAGCAAGATCTATAGAAACATCGGTAATGAAAAGTGTAAGTGTTTTGTTATTTAGTTCTGGAGCATAGAGTAGGTTTTTGCCCGATAACTCAGTTATTTTCCTAAAAACTTTGGGTAAAGGGTCATTGTTGAAATCAGTTGTTAATGTTTCAGATGTAATATCGTAAGAGGCAATAATTTCCTTTTCAATTGGAATTTGAGTGGGTGGCGTATACTTTCTTATAGACAATATGTTACCAGTAAAATCAATATCTAACAGATATTCTTTGGCTAGAAAAATCAATAAGTCTTGTACACTTACCTCGTTGAAACCATTAATGATGTTAATCGAGTTTAGTTCTTCGGCAATATTGATATTTATTTTATGTACCTGAGAAATAGCTCGTAAAAAATTAAGTAGGCTGGTGTTTGAAATATTTATATTCACTTTTTCAGAAAGCCCGGGGATATCTACACTAAGCATTTGTAATTTGTTTTCTATAGTAGCTATCCTGGTATTGCCATTTGCTTGAGGCTGAATATCTTCTTGCGCAAAAGAAATCGTTGCGCAGCCTAAAATGAAACAAATGAGTAGTATATATTTTTTCATAGTAATTATTCTATTTTTTTGTTTGAAGATCATGAGTTCTAATTATTGGCTAATAATGAATATACTTCTTCAACAGAGGTATGACCTTCGGCAACTAAGCGTATGGCGTTGTTTTTTAATGTTTTAATATTTTGGGATGCGATATAATTATCAATTTGTAATTCGTTATGCCGTATGGTAGTTTCCAGTTCTTTGGTTATTGGTAATATCTCATATATTGCTTTTCGACCCAGATATCCGGTTTGGTAACATTGATTACAACCTACAGTTACATAATGTTTTGTTAGTGTTTCTGGGATATCAAAACCAATAGGAAAATCTTTTATTTCTGACTCCTTCTCGATTTTACAATGAGGGCATAATTTTCTTACCAAACGCTGTGCAATACTCATGGTCAAAGTGCTGGCCAGCAAGAAAGAAGGAACATTCATATCAATAAGCCTGGAAATAGTAGCCCAGGCAGAATTGGTGTGAATGGTTGACAACACTAAATGTCCAGTTAAAGCTGCTTTGATAGCCATATTGGCTGTTTTGTCGTCACGAATCTCGCCAACCATAATTACATCTGGATCCTGACGTAAAAATGCCCGAAGTGCTGCTGGAAAGTCAAAATCGATATCTTCTCGCAGCTGAACCTGATTTACACCTTCTAACGTATATTCGATTGGATCTTCGATGGTTAATATATTCGAAACTTCTTTGTTTAGTTCTTTTAAGGTAGCATACAATGTGGTTGTTTTACCAGAACCTGTTGGACCCGATATCAAGATGATGCCTTGAGGTTTTCTAATGGCTTCATGATATAATTCGAGTTCTTTTTCGGTAAACCCTAAGTCGTTTAGTTGAACCTCTTGAGTATCCCTGTTTAAAAGCCGCAATACAATTTTTTCACCGTATAAAGTTGGCATTGTGGATACACGAATATCGAATTCTTCTGATCCATTTTTGAAAGTAATTCGGCCATCTTGAGCTAGTCTTTTTTGAGAGATATCCAGCCCTGATTGTATTTTGATTTGGTTAACAAGCTGCGGAAACTCTTTTTGAGTAATGGTATACATCTCTTTTAACTTACCATCCAATCTAAATCGTACTCTACAAAATTTATCATAGGGTTCCATATGGATATCACTACTGTCAAAATCTTTTGCAGTCGTGATTAGTTTTTGCAAAAAGTTATCTTCATAATGAAGCTTTTCTTGTGTTGTGTTTGCCTTTCGATAATTAAAAGTTAGATAAGATTGTATATTTTCTGAAGTTTCTGGGACTAAAACGATATTTTGATTTAGGATGATCGACAGTTCTCGCTGAAGATTTTCAATATTTTCTTGATCCGTTTTACAATGTATCGTATCTCCATCTTTTTGCACTGGAACAACTCTATAATGAAATGCCTGATTAGAGGTAATCAATTGTTTTAAGTGTACTGGTATTTCAAAATTATTTATACTCATTATATTAGATATAAATTAATAGTGTTTGTGCACCAGTTTGCAATAAAGATCAATAGTAAAAAAACTGACATATAACCGGCAAGAGGTATAGAATTATAACTGCTTTTTTGTTTTAAAATCAACCATGTAAGTAATGAGAAGATTAACGAAAACACAAAAATGATAATAAAAGTAGCCGTTGGAAACGCAACAGCAAGTGCTAAAAAATAAAGGGCGTCCGCGATACCAAAAACTTCTTTGAAGAACGGTTTCTTTATTAAAAGAAAAGTGTAGATATATAATAAAGCAAGTATAATTATGACTACTCCCACATTGATCATTGTCGATGTTAAAAAATGGATATTATATGCATTGAAATAGTGCAAGACCCCAAGTAATAGTGCAAGAGATGGTAATAAAAACCAATATACCTCTCGACTTCGTAAGTCTTGACATATAATATATCCTAAATTCACAATAATAAGTCCTTTTAAAATCAGCATATTAATCTTTCTGAATTTGCTTAGGACTGCCATTTTGATCGATTTCCCATACGTTAAAAACTCCATCACCGTCAAAATCAACTACTGCCGTAGCTCTAGCTTTAAAATTAGAAACAGAGGCTTCAATAATTTCATAGGCATAATTAGCAGTACCTCCATTCTTCACAGTAACAGGGGCTTCATAGTTGATCTCTGTAAAATCTACAGAATATTTAGAATTTAAATACCGGTATTGGGTCTGCATATTACTTATGGTCTTCAATTGTATTTTTGCTTCTTGTGCTTTGGTTTGGGCTATAAGAGGCAAGAAGTTAGGTAGTGCAATTAATAGTAGAATTCCTATAATAGCTAGTACCAATAACATTTCCTGAAGATTGAAAGCCTTGAGCTTATGTATATTGTCGTTCATAAATAGTGTTTTTATCAAAAGATGATGCAATATTAAATAATAACAGTTTCAAAAAATGAAACTGGCTGAAAATAAAAAGAGAAACTTGCAAATTTAACTGTAAAGTTGCAAAATAATGACGGTTTTTTATTTTTTTTCGCTCAATTCAGAAAAATGATATTTGCAGTCAATATTATAGTACCTCAAGACATAAACCAAATAGTTGAAAAAGAGGAAGCCATTAATTTTGGTTTATTAAACTTTTGATAAGATTTTTCATCTATTTCGTTGTTGTAGGATTTAATTGTACATTAGACCCAACCTCAAAAACCCTAAATTATGTCAGAATTTTGGCTTTATGTAAAGCTTGGCTTTGGTCATGTGCTAGACTGGAGCGCGTATGATCATATCTTATTTTTAATAGTACTTACCGTTGGTTATACTTTTGATAACTGGAAAAGAATCTTACTATTAGTCACCTTATTTACTCTAGGCCATACCATCTCTTTGTTTTTGGCCGCGTATGATATAGTGTCGGTAAACTCGAGACTAATAGAGTTTTTAATTCCGTTAACAATATTGTCAACAGCCATATTTAATGTATTAACATCCAAAAGTGGTTCAAAAAAGAGTAAAATTGGGGTCTTATATGGAGCAACTATATTTTTTGGTTTAATACATGGTTTAGGTTTTTCAATATATTTTAAACATAGTAGTGGAAGCACAAAATTTCTTTCTTTGATTGAGTTTGCTTTGGGGATAGAACTTGCGCAAATCGTCGTGGTGATTATTGTGGTGTTAATCAGCTTTGTGGTGCAAACATTTTTTAGATTTTCAAAACGAGATTGGATTCTTATTATCTCTTCGATTGTGATCGGAATGGTCATCCCGATGCTTATGGCGAACAAAATTTGGTAATTATGTGGTATTTTCAGTTGTATTTGCCACATGGTAGTAATATATTCGTACTTTGATTGTTATGAATACAGTAGTCATTCTACCCTATGTCTAAGAAAAAACAACTGAAGTATGATAAAGCCTATCTAAGAATCGCAAGAGAATGGGGAAAATTATCGCATTGTGAGCGAAAAAAAGTTGGTGCGGTTATTGTAAAAGATAGAATGATAATCTCTGATGGGTTTAACGGAACCCCAACTGGTTTTGAAAACCCATGCGAAGATGAAGAAGGATATACAAAGTGGTACGTATTGCATGCAGAGGCGAATGCAATTTCCAAGGTAGCATCGTCTACTCAATCATGTAGGGGAGCAACTCTCTACATTACGCTATCACCATGTAAAGAGTGTAGTAAATTGATCCACCAGGCTGGTATAAAACGGATTGTGTATCAAATAGGATATAAGGATAACTCTGGATTAGCGTTTCTTGCAAAAGCCGGAGTAGAAATAGAAAAGATTACGGATTTAGAAGATTAATGGGATATTCAAAAAAATACTTGCCGTTGTTTTTAGGATTGGCAGTGGGAGTTGGAGTGTTTTTAGGTAGTAAATTAGACTTTAGTAACCCTTCGGCCAAACTGTTTTCTTCCAATGCTAAAAAAGAAAAACTTAATCGATTGATCGATTATATCGATTATGAGTATGTAGATGATATCAATACCGATAGTATTGTAGAGGTAACGGTAAATAGAATTTTAGAAAACTTAGATCCACATTCGGTTTATATCCCTCCTGAAGAATTAGAGGGGATTACCGAAAGCATGCAGGGTGATTTTATTGGGATAGGAGTTACCTATTATCCATATCGGGATACTATATCGGTAATCAATACAATCAAGGGAGGGCCAAGCGAGAGATCGGGTATTAAAGCAGGAGATCGAATCTTAATGGCAAATAATGATACATTGTACGGAGAAAGCTTATTGAGAGATAGATTGGCAGATAAGTTAAAGGGAGAATTAAATAGCCAAGTGCAACTTAAGGTGTATCGCAAAGGTAAAGGCATATTTGATGTTGTAGTTAAAAGAGGAAGAGTTCCCCTGCAAAGTGTGGATGCATCTTATATGCTTCAGGAGAATATAGGATATATTAAAATTAATCGCTTCGCAGAAACTACTTATAAAGAATTTAAAAGGTCGTTGGATTCTTTAAAAAGTGAAGGAGCGCAAACGATGGTGATTGACTTGCGGGATAATGGAGGAGGGTTTATCGCCCCGGCCTTGAAAATGGCAGATGAATTCCTAAAAGATGATGTGTTGATTATGTTTACGAAAAACAAAAAGGGAACCATTGAAAATAATTTTGCTACTAAGAGAGGTGATTTTGAACAAGGGAAAATCTATGTGTTATTAAACGAGAATTCAGCCTCGGCCAGCGAGATTTTTGCAGGAGCAATTCAGGATAATGACAGAGGAGTTATTGTTGGTAGACGATCCTACGGAAAAGGGCTTGTACAAAGAGAAATGGCTTTGGGCGATGGTAGTGCCATACGATTAACAATTTCAAGATATTATACACCCACTGGGCGCTCTATACAAAAACCTTATACTAATGGTAATAAGGAATATTTTAATGAGTATATGGAACGCTATAAAAACGGTGAATTGCAAAATGCTGATAGTATACAAGTTGCAGATTCTTTAAAATTTAAAACCCCTGGCGGTAAAACTGTGTACGGAGGAGGAGGTATTATACCAGATATATTTGTGAGCAAGGATACTACCAGAGTGGGAGAGACATTGGATTATTTGTTACGTTCTGGTCGTATTAGCCGTTATGTTTTTGAAGAATTAGATAAAAAGAGGAGTTTCTATAATGGACTTTCTGAAGGTGAATTTAAAGAAAAGATTGTGGTAAGTGATGACTTTGCTGAAGGTTTTATAACATACGCTAGACGATTGGGAATTGAAATTTATTTAAATAATTATCAGGAACAACTTAAAAAATATCTTAGAGCCACAATGGCGCAACAGCTTTTTGGGACCAATGCATTTGAAAGAATTATAAACAAAGGTGATCCAATGATAAGTAAAGTTTTGGAGCTATCTAAAGAAAAGCAATAATTACCCCTTATATGACAGAAATACAAGAATATCTAGTTGCTATTGCAATTTGTTCACCTCTTTTCTTCTTTATAATTGCAGTCGCATTTAGATTGCTCGATAATAGCGCAGCTATTTTTTTGAAACATGATATTCTTGTAGAAACTTCATACGTCTCTGCAGACGTAATAAGAGAGCATATTGTAACTTCAGAAGATATAAAACTTAAGAAAGCATTAAAAAGAGCATTAGTGTTTAGAAAACTGCATAACTTTTTTATGATATTGATGGTGATATCAATTCCACCAGTAATTATCGCCTGTTTTTTTCTCTTCTAACGCGAATAAAATACGCCTATTTCCCTCGTCTTTTTCGTTGAATTTTCTTCGAAATTAATAAGATAGACATGAGCATAATAACACATGCCGAGGCAAGAACCCCAATAAGAGCCGTTTTACTGTCTTTGGCAAGTAAATTACCAAAATCAAGGTGCGTGGCATTATAAATCATTAGCCCTGCGGCAATAACAATTAATAGGTTGATAAAATATTTCAAATTAATTTATTTATGTTTTGAAGGTTAAAATAAATCTTTAATATTAGTGGCAAATAATTTTACTGCTATTGCTAGCAAAATTACACCAAAAATCTTTCTAACAACATTGATACCTTGTTTTCCTAAGAATCGCTCAATTTTTCCGGATGACTTTAGAACGATATATACAAAAATGATATTGATAACAATTGCAATAACAATGTTTTCTGGATGATATTCTGCTCTCAAGGATAAAATTGAGGTCATGGTTCCTGCACCGGCAATCAAAGGAAATGCCAAAGGCACTACGGCTGCGGTTTCTGGTTCATCATCTCTGTATAACTGAATACCCAAGATCATTTCTAATGCCAAGAAGAAAATAATAAAAGCTCCAGCTACAGCAAAAGAGTTTACGTCAATCCCTATGAGGTTTAATATTTTTTTACCCACAAAAAGAAAGACAATCATCAAGATACCAGCTACAATTGATGCTTTCTCACTTTGTATATGCCCCACTTTTTTTCTTAGGCTAATAATAATGGGAATACTCCCTACAATATCAATTACAGCAAAAAGAATCATGCTGGCAGTTAGAATTTGGGTAATGTCAAAGTTCATAAGTTGATGGTTTCAAAATTTGTACAAATGTAAACTACTTAACTGTAATAAAGGTATTATAAAAAGCTGAATAAATTGTAAAAATCTCTAGTGTAAGAATTATATTTGCAGCATGTTTCAACTTGGAAAGACCATAATTTCTGAAGAGATTATCGAAAAGGATTTCGTTTGTAATCTCTCGGCCTGTAAAGGAGCTTGCTGTGTCGACGGAGAAGCAGGAGCACCTCTCGAAGAATCTGAAGTTCAAAGACTTAAAGAGGTATATCCTGTCGTTAAATCGTATTTACGAAAAGAAGCTATAGCGGCAATAGAGAAACAAGGAGTGTACATAAAAACAGAAAATGGGGAGTTAGAAACCCCATTGATCGATGGAGCCGATTGTGCCTATGTGATTTTTGACGAAAAAGGTACTGCAATGTGCGCAATCGAAGAGGCTTATAATCAGGGGGAAGTTGATTGGAAAAAGCCCATTTCTTGTCACCTATACCCAATACGTGTACAAGATTATACCGAGTTCTCTGCAGTGAATTACCATAAATGGGAAATTTGCGATGATGCTTGTACATTAGGAAAAGAATTACAAGTTCCTGTATACAAATTTGTAAAAGAAGCGCTTATTAGAAAGTTTGGTGAAAATTGGTATGCAGAGTTAGAAAAAGTCGCTCAAAATTTGAAAAAATAACCAACGATTTCATTCAATTACAAATTTTTTTAAGGTTTTTTTCTTTCTTTTTTTGTTAAAAAACTTGTTTTTTACGTTACGGTTTACCCGTAAATTGCTCGTTAAAGAGTCATAGGTTTTAAAGCCGAAAAAACCTGTGAATAAGTGTGAAATAGGGTCTTAAGGAGGTTGCTAACATACGTGTTGATATCTTTTCTATTTTGACTTAAATATCTGGTAATCAGAATATTGAATATATTTATAGTTTCACCCAAATTGCTTCGTTAGTTTTCTTCGTGTTGAAAACTTTGTTGAAAACGTTTGCTAACTTTCAGTAGAACTTCTTCTGTATTTCTTGATCTTTGTAAGACCCTTTGAAAAGAAAAATTTCTTAAAAAAACAGCTAAAAAAAATAAGATGAGTGCCGTAGAACCTATTTTGCAAGAAAACAAAGACCGATTCGTGATTTTTCCTATTCAACACCATGATATTTGGGAGTGGTATAAAAAATCTGAAGCTAGTTTTTGGACGGCAGAAGAAATCGATTTACATCAGGATATTACAGACTGGTCAACAAAGCTTACAGATGATGAGCAATATTTTATAAAACATATTTTGGCATTCTTTGCAGCATCAGATGGGATTGTAAACGAAAACCTTGCAGAAAATTTTGTGAATGAAGTTCAGTATAGTGAAGCAAAATTCTTTTACGGTTTCCAGATCATGATGGAAAATATTCACTCTGAAACATATTCGTTACTTATCGATACCTATGTTAAGGATGAAAAAGAGAAAGACATTTTATTTAATGCAATTGAAAATTTTCCTGCCATTAAGAAAAAAGCAGATTGGGCTTTAAAATGGATTGAATCTGATTCTTTTGCTGAACGTTTGATCGCGTTTGCAGCAGTAGAAGGAATTTTCTTTTCGGGAGCCTTCTGTTCTATTTTCTGGTTAAAGAAACGTGGACTAATGCCAGGACTTACGTTTTCTAACGAGTTAATTTCTAGAGACGAAGGGGTGCACTGTGATTTTGCAGTGCATCTTCATAACAAGCACTTGATAAATAAAGTGCCAAAAGAAAGAATTCGTGGAATTTTGGTAGATGCACTTAATATCGAGAGAGAGTTTATTACAGAATCTCTTCCGGTAAGTTTAATTGGTATGAACTCAAAACTGATGACACAATATTTGGAGTTTGTGACCGATAGGTTATTGGTTGAATTAGAATGTGAAAAAGAATATGGTACTGCAAATCCATTTGATTTTATGGATATGATCTCCCTGCAAGGAAAAACTAATTTCTTTGAGAAACGAGTTTCAGAATACCAAAAAGCAGGAGTGCTTAATAAAGATACCGAAGACAATAAAATAAGTTTTGATGCCGATTTTTAATTGACTGTCATTCCGGCGAAGGCCGGAATCTTAAATTGTTGCACAAAACTTTATGATATATTCATTCTGAGCTAGTCAAAAACGTTTCTTCTGTTTAATTCAGATTAGCTCAGTTTGATACAGCTTTGAAAGAAGCATTACAAAAAAAGGGACAGGAAAAGTCACATAGTTGTATTTTACTTGTAGAGACATTCTGATTTTTTAGAATTAGAAGGTTTCTTTTAGTATCTAATTTCAGGCAAAATTAAATGCAATTTGTAGACTTTCAGAATACAAAAAATAGTAACGCGAATTAACATCAACTTCTTCGTAAGAAGAAAATTTAAAAACCAAAAAGACGTATGTATGTAGTAAAAAGAGACGGGCGCAAAGAACCAATTATGTTCGACAAGATTACCGCAAGGGTAAGAAAATTATGTTATGGGCTTAATTCATTAGTCGATCCTGTAAAGGTGGCGATGAGGGTGATAGAAGGACTGTATGATGGTGTAACTACTAGTGAATTGGATAATCTAGCTGCAGAGATTGCAGCAACCATGACCATTACACACCCTGATTATGCAAAACTTGCAGCTCGTATCTCTGTTTCTAACCTGCATAAAAATACCAAAAAGACATTCTCTGAAGTGATCACTGATCTTTATGAGTATGTAAACCCAAGAACAGGAAAAAAAGCGCCTTTAATTTCTGATGAGGTATATGATGTTATTGTTGCCAATAAGGAAAAGTTAGATTCTACCATTATCTACAACCGTGATTTTGGATATGATTATTTTGGTTTTAAAACATTAGAGCGTTCTTATTTGCTTAAAATTAACGGCAAAATTGCAGAACGCCCGCAACATATGTTAATGAGAGTTTCTATCGGGATTCATCCTAATGATTTGGATGCCGCTATAGAGACTTATGAGTTGATGTCAAAAAAATATTTTACACACGCTACTCCAACCTTATTTAATTCAGGTACACCAAAACCACAAATGTCATCTTGTTTCTTGTTAACTATGAAAGATGATAGTATTGATGGTATCTATGATACATTGAAGCAAACGGCTAAGATTTCACAATCTGCCGGTGGAATAGGATTGTCTATTCATAATGTACGTGCTACAGGATCATACATTGCAGGAACCAATGGTACTTCCAATGGGATTGTGCCAATGCTTAGAGTATATAATGATACTGCGCGTTATGTAGATCAGGGTGGAGGAAAGCGTAAAGGATCTTTTGCAATTTATGTAGAGCCATGGCATGCAGACATCTTTGATTTTCTGGATCTAAAAAAGAATCACGGTAAAGAAGAAATGCGTGCTCGTGATTTATTTTATGCGATGTGGGTGCCGGATTTATTCATGAAACGTGTACAGGATGATGCCGAGTGGACCTTAATGTGTCCAAACGAATGTCCAGGTCTGTTTGATATACATAGTGATGAGTTTGAAGAAGCATACTTACGTTTCGAAGCTGAAGGAAAAGGACGCAGAACGATAAAAGCTCGTGAGCTTTGGGAAAAGATCTTAGAATCTCAGATCGAAACCGGTACACCCTATATGTTGTATAAAGACGCGGCAAACCGCAAGTCAAATCAGCAAAATTTGGGTACGATCCGTTCGTCTAACTTATGTACAGAGATTTTAGAATATACCAGTCCAGATGAAGTAGCAGTATGTAACCTGGCTTCTATTGCACTACCAATGTTTGTGAAAAACGGAGAATTTGATCATAAAGAACTGTTTAAAATCACAAAGCGTGTTACCAAGAACTTAAACAGAGTAATCGATCGTAACTATTACCCGGTTAAAGAAGCTGAAAATTCTAATATGCGCCATCGCCCAGTTGGATTAGGAGTGCAAGGATTGGCAGATACATTCATCCAGTTACGTTTACCATTTACCAGTGATGAAGCGAAGAAATTAAATCAAGAAATTTTTGAAACTTTATATTTTGCAGCAGTTACTGCTTCTATGGAAGAAGCCAAAGCAGATGGACCGTATGAGAGTTATAAAGGGTCTCCAATTTCTAAAGGAGAATTCCAGTACAACCTATGGGGAATCAAAGATGAAGAATTAAGTGGTCGTTGGGATTGGGCAAAGCTGCGTAAACAAGTACTTAAAAATGGAGTGCGTAACTCGTTATTAGTGGCACCAATGCCTACGGCATCTACATCTCAGATCTTAGGAAACAATGAAGCATTTGAACCTTACACAAGTAACATTTACACGAGACGTGTATTATCAGGAGAGTTTATTGTAGTAAACAAACACCTTCTTGAAGATCTTGTGAAGTTAGGATTATGGAATGATGAGCTTAAAGATGCCATCATGCGTGCAAACGGATCCATCCAGAATATAGATATCATCCCTCAGGACCTTAAAGAGTTGTACAAAACGGTTTGGGAAATGAGCATGAAAGATATTATCGATATGTCGCGTCATAGAGGATACTTTATTGATCAGTCACAGTCGCTTAACCTGTTTATGGAAGGAGCTACCATGGCAAAATTAACCTCGATGCATTTCTATGCTTGGAAGAGCGGATTGAAAACAGGAATGTACTACCTAAGAACAAAATCTGCTGTGGATGCGATTAAGTTTACGGTTAAAAAAGAAAATAAAGAAGCGCCAAAACCAGAACAAGTAGCGATAGCTGCTGCACAGGTGATGGAGGCGCAAGCTGCAAAAGCAGAGCCAAAACAAGAGCCTGTTTCTCCAGAAGGAACAGCGCTAAGCCCAGAAGAGCTTCGTGCCATTATGGCACAATCAAAAGAAGCCGAAGGAGATGATTGTTTAATGTGTGGGTCATAAGACCTAGATTTATATAGGGTAAAAGGGAGGTATTCGAAAGATGCTTCCCTTTTTAGTATATTCGAATTTTCTAAAAATATGATGAATTGGGAACAACTCCTTTCCTTAAAACGGCAAGGAGATACAAATAAAAGATTACGCAAAGAGCAAGACGAAACCAGACTAGGTTTTGAAGTTGATTATGATCGAATTATCTTCTCTTCAGCATTTAGAAGTTTGCAGGATAAAACTCAAGTGATCCCCTTATCAAAAACCAGCTTTGTTCATACCCGGTTAACCCATAGTTTAGAAGTATCTGTGGTGGGGCGTTCTTTGGGTAGAGCAGTAGGAAAGAAAATCTTAGAAAAACATCCACATCTTTCTACCATACATGGATACCGATTTAATGATTTTGGGGCCATCGTCGCCGCAGCAGCATTGGCACATGATATTGGTAATCCACCTTTTGGTCATTCTGGAGAAAAAGCGATAGGAGAGTACTTCAAAACAGGAAGCGGTATCAGGTACAAAGATCAATTAACCCCAAAACAATATCAGGACCTAATTGATTTTGAAGGAAATGCCAACGGGTTTAAAATTCTTACCGAATCACGAGAAGGTATTGAAGGAGGGTTACGACTTTCGTATGCTACCTTGGGTGCTTTTATGAAATACCCAAAAGAATCTCTCCCCAAGAAACCAACAAAGCATATTGCTCATAAAAAATATGGGTATTTTCAGAACGAAAAAGATTTTTTTGAACAAGTGGCCGATGAAGTTGGATTGCTAACACATAAAATAGGAAACGAAGTTAGCTATAGTCGTCATCCATTAACCTTTTTGGTCGAAGCTGCAGACGATATCTGCTATACTATCATAGATTTTGAAGATGGGATTAACCTTGGATTAATCGAAGAAGAATATGCGTTAGAATACTTAATTAAGTTGGTAAAGGATACCATTAATACCTCAAAGTATAACCAATTAGCCACTACAGCCGATCGATTGAGTTACTTAAGGGCTTTGGCCATTAATACTTTGATACAAGAAGCGGTTAGTATTTTTATAGAAAACGAAGAGAAAATACTATCCGGAGAGTTCAATACAGCCTTGATTGACAAAAGTAAATATGATGCTCAGATCAATGATATTATAAAGATTAGTATTTCTAAGATATATCAAAGTCAGGAGGTAACCGAAAAAGAGATTGCAGGATACGAGATTTTGGCAACACTATTGGATCGATATTGCGTTGCAACAGATAATTACAGTATGGATAAGGCTTCAAATTACGATAAACTCATTTTAAGGGCCGAAGGTATTAACTTTGACTATAAAAACGAAGATCTTTATACGAGATTGATCAGTGTGTGTAAATACGTAGCAAGTTTAACCGATGGAAATGCCTTGTTGAAATTCCAGAAAATACGCGGATTACAGATATAAAAACCATTAAGGTACGCATGTCTCAATGGTTTTTATCGTATGTTTTTTTAGATCCTGGTATACGTGGATCTTTCTGTAAAATTACCCTCGGTGTAAATAAGTATCAATGTCTCACCTGAGATTTCAAACTCGAAATTTAAAGAAAAAGCTGGCTCACCATCAAATGCATCGTAGTTAAGCCTTAAGGTATTTTCAGAAATACTCCATGAACCTGGTATACCGTCATCATCACATCGGGTACTATTACCAAGATTTACAGTCCCAAAATCGTTTTCTATATAACGATTGTCCGATTGAAATATGTATCCTGATTCGGCTTCACATCCTGGGATCAGAGATATAGTTGCTCCATTTTCAATTTTTTCGGTTATTTTCCATGTTCCCACAAGCTCAGAAATTTGATTTTCGTTAACCCCATCGTCGTCGTTGCTACATGAAAATAGAATAATCGTTAAAAGTAGGCTTAAAAATAAATTTAATTTCTTCATAAGATTTCGTTGATTTAATTTGTATTTACTTAATGTTCAAGTAAAGCCAAAATCTTACCCAGGCTCATGAAGGTTTTTGTTTTACAGACTTAGATTACAAATGCTCTAGAATAGTTTTTCGAATCCCTTCTGAAGAAATCCCGCAGATATCATGAAGTTCCTCTACGGTGCCATGGTGAATAAAATGATCTGGAACTCCCAGGGTTATAATTTTATTTTTGAAGAGATGCTGATTAGCAAAATCAACTATTGAACTTCCAAAACCACCTTTGATCACTCCATCTTCAACAGTAATAATGGTAGAATATTTTTTCAATATTTCGGTTAACATCGCTTGATCAAGAGGCTTGATAAAGCCAAAATGATAATGTCCAATTTTTGTTTCCGAAGCTATAGAAGCTAAAGCCAAAACAACATTATACGCAATCGTACCTGTCGAAATTATAGCAATGTCATCGCCTTCTTTAAATCTTTTTCCTTTCCCTATTTCTATGGATTTAAAAGGAACTTTCCAGTCTATGATATGGCCTCTCCCACGAGGATATCTGATCGCTATTGGATGATCCAATCCCAAAGAAGCGGTATATAAATGATTGCGTAGTTCAATTTCGTCGCAAGGCGCAGCAACGATTATATTAGGGATACAACTAAGATATGCAATATCAAATACTCCGTGGTGCGTGGCGCCATCGGCACCTACAATTCCTGCGCGATCAATACAAAAAATAACAGGAAGGTTTTGTAGTGCCACATCATGAATTACCTGATCATATGCTCTTTGCAAAAAGGTAGAATAAATAGTACAAAAAGGGACCAATCCTTGTGTTGCCATTCCTGCAGCAAGGGTAACGGCATGTTGCTCGGCAATACCCACATCAAAGGCACGATCTGGCATCTTCTGCATCATATATTTTAAAGAACTCCCTGTGGGCATCGCCGGAGTAATGCCAACGATCTTTTTATTAGCTCTGGCAAGTTCTAGAATGGTATGCCCAAATACATCTTGAAATTTAGGAGGTAAACCATTATTATCTTTAGGGATTAAATCCCCTGTATTGGCGTCAAATTTACCAGGAGCATGGTATTTTACTTGATTTTCTTCAGCTTGTTTTAATCCCTTTCCTTTGGTGGTTATTACATGCAGCAGTTTTGGGCCTTTGGTAGCCTTTAATTTTTCCAACGTTTCAAGTAAAGAAGGTAAATCATGCCCATCAATTGGGCCGAAATAATCAAAATTTAATGCTTCGATGATGTTGTTGGTTCTGGGTTTAACCCCTACTTTGGCTTTGGTAAGATATTCTTTAAGAGCCCCCACACTCGGGTCAATTCCTATGGCATTGTCGTTAAGAATTACCAATATATTGGTATCAGTAACACCCGCGTGATTTAATCCTTCAAAAGCCATCCCGCTAGCGATTGAAGCATCACCAATTACTGCAATATGCTGTTTTTGAGTATCTCCTTTTAATTTTGAAGCCAGTGCCATACCCAAAGTGGCCGAAATAGAAGTCGACGAATGTCCTACACCAAAGGTGTCGTATTCACTTTCGCTTCTTTTAGGAAAACCGCTTATCCCATTCAATTGCCTATTAGTATGAAAAATATCTTTTCGTCCGGTAAGAATTTTATGCGGATATGCCTGATGCCCAACATCCCAAACCAAAAGATCATTTGGTGTATCAAAGATATAATGCAGTGCTATCGTTAGCTCGATTACTCCCAAACTTGCCCCTAGATGCCCTTCTTTGGTGGCAACAATATTGATCACAAAATCCCGTAACTCTTTTGCCAATTGAGGTAACTGGTCTCGAGAGAGTTTTTTAAGATCTGATGGATATTTTATATGTTGTAGTAGCCCGTTTGACATTCAAAATTAATTGAAGCACAAAACTACAACTTTAAAGATTATTCTTCTATTTTAAATAGGATAGGGAGTGAGTATTTGGTTCTTACAGGTTGATTTTTATAGGTTCCGGGAATGAGTTGAGGTATTTTTTGAATCATCCTTTCTGCCTCTTTCTCTAAACTAGGATGAGGGGCTCTGATTTTGATATCTTTAATTATTCCTTCTTTATTGATTTCAAACTGAGTATATATTCTTTGTGTCCCTTTTAAACCAATATTTATACATGTATTTGTATTATAGTGTTTAGTAACAAATTTTCTTATTTGTTCAGAAAAAGTTTCTCGTGTCCTTTCTTCTTTAGGAGTTTTATCGAATGCCGGATATGTTTCAAGAAGATGTGCCGGAACGGGATTATTAACATTAATTATATCTGGTTCAACTAAGCCGAATATTATTTCAATATCTCCTTCGATTTCTTCTTCAACGACAAAGGGGATAATCGTGTCAGATTCCTTTTTAGGAGGTATTATTTCTCCAGTTGTATGAAAAACTTCAGCGGAGGTTTTGATTTTATTCTTCCCGTCGCAAACAGGTTTTGTTTGCGTACATTTTTTAATGTTCGTGTTTGTTAGTGTTGTTGGGCATTCTTCCGGTTTTAGATCTTCGGTTATTTCTACACTTTCAATTTTTTGTTTTTTCCCCTCATGACTGGTACAACTAATTAAGGTAGTTCCCATTGCAATTAATAACGCTAATAAAAACGACCTTCTTAATGAATGTTCAGTTTTGATAACCTCAATAGGAATCGAAAGATGTATGGTATCAAGTTGACTTCTTTTAAAATGCCCACACATTTTGGTATTTTGATTTGTATGAATAAAATCTTGTACTTGTGATGAGGACATTTTCGTAAAATCAATCACGGTTTTTGCACAAGAATCACAAAATCTGCCTTTTTCTTTAGGAGTCATCTTATTCCAATCTTCATGACAAGGTTTTGGGATTGATATTTTGTAGAATTTTTCCATAAATCAAAAGTTAGTTTTTATTGATCATCAAGTTTCCTGCCAATTTGCTTAAGTTTGTGTATAACCTTATTTTGATTGTATGCTTGACCCACTAGATGATGCTCATTACATGAGAAAAGCCTTGCATGAAGCAGAGCTGGCGTATGAAAAAGACGAAGTGCCTATTGGAGCCGTAATTGTAGTTGCTGATAGGATTATTGCAAGAGCACATAACTTGACCGAGCTGTTAAATGATGTAACAGCTCATGCAGAGATGCAAGCAATTACGGCTGCTTCTAATTTTTTGGGAGGTAAATATCTTAACGAGTGCACGCTGTATGTAACCCTGGAACCTTGCCAAATGTGTGCAGGTGCATTATACTGGAGTCAAATAAAAAGAATTGTGTACGGAGCTGTAGATGAGCGAAGAGGATGCACGGCAATGGGCACAAAACTTCATCCTAAAACCGAAATGATTGGTGGCGTATTAGAAGAGGAGTGCGGTGAGATCATAAAACGCTTTTTTGTAGAAAAACGGAATCTGAATTGATTTATTCTTAAAAATATGAAGAATACGATAGCAGAACGAATACAAGACTTTTTAAAACAATTTCCACCTTTTGATATTCTAAAAAAAGAAGAGTTATTATCTGTTTCTGGTCAAATTAGGGTTTTGTATGTCGAAAAAGGAGACTATATTTTTAAGCAAGATACTTCTTGTCATAATGAGTTTTATATTGTAAGAGAAGGAGCTGTGGGACTCTATCGAGGAGTTGATAATGACGAGAGCTTAGTGGATGTATGTGATGCGGGGGATTTGTTTGGACTTCGAATTATTATTATAAAAAAGAATTATCGCATGTCTGCCAAAGCAGATGAGGAATCGATTGTATATGCTATTCCGGCAAAAGTTTTTGAGCCATTTATACAAGAAAATAAGGAGGTAAATAGGTTTCTTATGGAGACTTTTGCAGCACATGCGCGTAATTATTATACTGAAACTGAAAAAGGACAACGAATAGACAACACCATATCTATCGAAGTTGCAAAAGATATTTCTGAACTTCGTAGTATTTCATATCGTAAAAAACCTGTTACCTGTTCGTTGGATGATTCCGTTAAGGATGTTGCCAAGAAAATGACGAAAAAAAAGGTAGGTTATGTAGTTATTGTTGATCAAAATAAATACCCTGTTGGCATCATCACAGATGAGGATATAAGGGCAAAAGTTGCCACCGGTTTATTTTCTTTAGAATCGGTAGTTACCAAAATTATGGTTTCTCGGGTGTTCACGTATTCCAAAAAACTTACTACGGTCGAAGCACAAATAGCGCTAATTAAGCATGGGATTAGCCACCTTTGTATTACCAAAGATGGTACACGTAATTCAAAATTAATAGGAATTCTTTCTGAGCACGATCTTCTTGTTTCCTTTGGAAAAAATCCTTCTGTTTTGATTAAGGAAATCAAAAGGGTCAAAAAGATTCAAAGACTTCGGTATATAAGAAAACAAGTAGAAAAATTACTTAAATCCTATCTGGAACAAGATATCCCAACAATACACTTACTTAATATCATATCTGAGATCAATGAGGCACTGGTAGCGCGTATTGTTGAGTTATCTTTAAAAGAAATAAACTCCGAACCTCCGATTAGATTTAGCTTTATGGTTTTGGGAAGTCAGGGACGAAGAGAGCAGTTGTTGCTTACAGATCAAGATAACGCGCTTGTTTTTGAAGACGTTCCTGAAGAGAAATACGAAACCGCACAAAATTATTTTCTAGAGTTAGCAAATAAGATTACCAAAGGGTTGCATACAATTGGATATAAATATTGTCCTGCCGAAATGATGGCCAGTAATCCCCGATGGTGCATGTCAGTATCCAAATGGGAGAATCAATTTAAGAGCTGGATGACTACGCCTACGGAAGAAGGAACTTTGTTATCCTCTATATTTTTTGATTTTCAATATGTGTATGGAGATTCTTTATTAGTAGAAAAATTAGCAGACGTGGTTTTTGAAGGTGTAAACAAAAGTAATAGGTTTTTAGGGCTTTTGGGAGTTAGTGCTTTACAGAAACCATCACCTCTTGGGTTTTTTAAACAATTTTTGGTAGAACAAAATGGTGAACATAAGGATACCTTCGACATTAAGACAAGAGCAATGATGGTACTGATTGATGCTGCCAGAATTCTAACCCTTTATCATAATCTAAAAGGAGTGAATAGTACGCTTAAGCGGTACGAAAAACTTGCCGAATTAGAGCCAAAAAATGCAGCCGTTTTTGATGGCTGTGCAAAGGCATTTAGGGTACTCGTAAAATTCAGAACACGACAGGGATTACTTCAAAAAGATTCAGGAAGATTTATAAAACTTAATACGCTTAGTAAAAAAGATAAACTCAGGCTTAAGCGATGTTTTAGACCTATTCGGGACATACAAGAGTTATTAAGAGTTCGGTTTCAACTTAAGTCATTGATGTAAATGCAGCTTTGGTCAAAAAATAATAAGAATTATCCCGATTTTTGGAAGGAGTATCTTTCACTTTTTGATAAAAGGAAGCAAAAGGTATCACAAAAAGAGATCCGTTTTGTAGCTTTTGATACAGAAACAACGGGTTTTGATTTTGAAGAAGATAGAGTACTTTCTATCGGAGCGGTTGCTATCAAAAACAATAGTATTGCTGTAGCCGATCAATTGGAGGTGTATCTTACACAAGAAGTCTTTAACGAAGACACTGTAGAGATTCATGGAATTCGAAAAAATGGAGAGTTCACTAAGGTTTCCGAGAAAGAAGCTTTACAATTATTTCTGGAATATATTAGAAATGCTATTTTGATTGCACATCATGCGGGTTTTGATGTACAAATGATAAACAAGGCGTTGCAAAGAAATGGGTTGGGAAAACTAAAAAATAAGATCTTGGATACCAGTGTGCTTTTCAAAAATTCGAAACATTTGGTGTATCGAGACCCAGGACGAAGCTACACGCTGGACGAACTATGTAAAGATCTTAAAATTTCCCAAAGTGATCGGCATACAGCTTCGGGAGACGCATTTATTACCGCGTTGGCCTTCCTGAAAATAGTTTCAAAACTTAATAGAGATAAAAAGATACAGGAAATAGGAGATCTTTTTATATTGAAATAAGCTGTTTGCAACTGTTTTTAGTAGCATACGTCTTTTTAGATAGAAACATTAATATTTCTGGATGCAAAAAATTACTTGGTTTCTTTTTTTGTTCGTTTTATCTGTTGGTTATTCTCAGGAATCATCGATACTACAAGGTAAAATAATTGCCGACTCGCTTCAGTTTGATGCCATACATGTGATCAACAAAACCACACAAAAAGGGACGATAAGTGACAAATTTGGGTATTTCAAGATAAAAGCTGCTCTTGGAGATGTATTGGTTTTTTCTTCCATTCAATATGCAATAAAACGGCATGTCGTTAGTAATGCCGATCTTGAATTAAATAATCTCAAAATTAAATTAGAACGTTCAGTTAACGAATTAGATGAAGTTGTAGTAACACAATATAGCTTAACAGGAAAATTAGTAGATGACCTTCAAGAAATACCTACCTATACAGAAAATCTACCTTTTTGGAATGCCGCAGAATTAAAACAAATGGGAGTTTCTGGTTTTGATGATGCGCAATCTCCTGTCAAAAATCTAATTCTTGAAAGGAATAATAACCAGTTGCAAGCCAAGATTGATTTAGAGTTGATATTTGATGCTGTTTCAGGAATATTCAGGAAGAGAGATAACCAAATATATTCTTCGACAAGAAAAAGAGTAGATTATTATGATGAAAAATTTATTGTTGAAATACTAGAAGTGCCGGAAACCGAATATTACAACTTCATTGATTTTGTAAACGAGGATTCCAGAAGCGCATTTGTATTCAAGTTGGATGATGACCTTAAAATTCTTGAATATCTAATAGAGCAAAGAGATATTTTTATCAAAAAATACAACATTAAACAATAAAAAAGCGCTACATGTGTAGCGCTTTTGAAACTGGTACTAATATATCTTAAGCGTGAATTAGGCGTACATTTGCAGCGATAACTCCCTTGCGGCCTTCTTCTTCTTGATATTCTACTTTGTCACCTTCGTTCAAAGCATCGCCATCGATACCTGTGGCATGTACAAAGATGTCTTTTCCTGTTTCGTCGTTGGTAATAAACCCGTAACCTTTTGATTCATTAAAAAATTTAACTGTTCCTTCCATTGTAATAAAAATAAAATAAATATTGAGTTCTAAAGTTAATCTTAAATATTTTACGAAGCGTTATCAAAATGTGAATATTTTGAAATTTACGCATTACGATTTTCTTTTTTTTTCTCGTATTCCCTCATTTTCTTTAGATTTTCTTCGGTAAGCATATAGTCTTTTACTTTTTTGTTTTTCCATCGATGGTAGATGAAGATAGGCATTAAAATAAATGAAGCTGCCAAGATTCCTACACCAACAAATTTATCACCGGTAGGATGATCACCGGTGTTTTTAAAATAATATCCAACACAAACAAGGATAACTATTACCATAAAAAGGATACGAATAATATATTTCATGTGTTTATAATATTGTTTTATAGGTCATATGGAACTCCCCATATAATCATATCGATGCTTATCATGATTCTAGCTATGGCTCGTTTCATTTTATTGAATAAATTATCTGGTAAAATTAATCAACTTTCTACGATATGAGGTCAGAAGTTTTGATTTTGAAATAAAACCAACGTATTTACCATCTCTAACTACCGGAAGATTCCATACACCGGTATCTTGAAATTTTTGCATTACAGTCTTGGCATTGTCTTCTTCATACATGATTAAGGTTGAGGTCTGAGACATAAGAGTATCTACCTTTACCTTATGATACATAGTAATATCAAACATGATATCCCTGATATCATCCAAAGAAACCATCCCTATCAAGTTGTTTTGTTCATCGGTAACGGGGAATAGATTTCTATTTGATTTTGCCACAGCTTCACTTAATAGTTGTTTTAGGGTGTAATTTGGTTTTACAGTGATAAAATTGGTTTCAATACAATCTTCAAGATTCATTAGTGTTAATACAGTTTGATCTTTATCATGGGTTAAAAGATGTCCTTTTTCTGCAAGTTCGGTAGTATAAATATTGTGCTCCATTCTGTTTTTTGAGATAAAGAAAGATATGGAGGTAGTAATCATTAACGGAACGAATAATGCATAACTAGAGGTAATTTCGGCAATTAAAAATATCGAAGTAAGCGGGGCATGTAGCACTCCGGCGATAAGTCCAGCCATACCTAATAGTGTGAAATTGGATTCGGATACTTCGAATCCCAAGCCCAAGTTATTGATAACCTTAGATACTACGTTGCCAAGGGAGCTTCCCATTACCATGGTTGGGATGAATATTCCGCCAGATCCCCCAGCTGCAAAGGTTGCGGTCATTGCTACAGCCTTAAAGATTGTGATTCCGGTTAATAATGCAATAACGATCCATATATTTTCGGTAATATTATTAAAAGGGGTTTTGCCTATTGCTGTGAAATGATCACCGTGTAATAAATCATTAATAAAACCAAGCCCTTCACCATAAAGCGGTGGAATAAAATATAGCATAATACCTATAGCAAGCCCTCCAATAAGCAATCGATGGATTTTTTTTGAAAAGCGATCAAAGAAACGCAAAATACCAAAATACATTTTGGTAAAATAGATTGAAGCAATAGCAGTGCCAACTCCCAAAATAATATAAAATGGAGTGTCGTAAATATCAAATCTTTCTATAACATCAAACCTAAAAAGGACTTCATCTCCTAGAAAAAAATAAGAAGTTATTATTGCCGAAACTGAGGCAAAAAGTAAAGGCAGTAATGAGGCTAGGGTTAAGTCTAAACTAAATACCTCTACTGCAAACACTAATCCGGCCAGGGGAGATTTAAAAACTGCCGAGATGGCCCCGGCGGCTGCACAGCCAATAAGTAAAAAACGAGTTTTACCACTTACTTTAAACAAAGTGCAAATATCAGAACTTAGGGTAGATCCCGATCCTATAGCCGGACCTAAAAGACCTACAGAACCTCCAAAACCTACAGTGATAGGTGCCAAAATTAGCGGTAAATATCCATGGATCGGTTTTATAATACCATCTTTTTTGGATAGCGAATGCAAAATAAGAGGTATGGCGGATCGAACATCTTTTTTAATGATAAACTTTGTGAATATATAGACAATTAATAAGCCTACAACAGGAATTACGAAGTAAAAAGAAGTTTGCCAGGATAAAATATCACTTTCTAGGACTACTTGAATAAGGTGCGTGATGTTTTTTAATAATAACGATATCAGACCTGCTGTAAATCCAACAAGAACACTTAGCAGAAGGATAAAGTTCTTATTAGAAATATTGCGATATCGCCATTTTAAAATTTTGTATAACAATGATTTTTTTGAGGCAGCCATAGATTACTTTAATAGTATAAAGTTAACTATTTTCTATAAGCTTTTTGAGTTCCTCTAAATCTTGCAAATAAATTTGATACAATACTTCTACATAACCACGCTTATGAAAATAACCAGCGTTAAAATCTTCGATCGCTTTTGTGATATGAATTAACGCATTGGATGCATCTTTTTCTTCAAGGAAACATTTTGACAAATAGTAATGAGCATCGGCATAATGATTTCCAGAATATTTCAAAACTTTCTCAAAGTCTATTTTGGCGTTCTCAAAATCATTTTTATGGTATGCCAGGATACCACGATATAAAAAAGCCGTTACATCCACATAATCTTCACCCGCAGCCTTAATTTGATCGTTGATATATGTATCAAAGTAGGATTTTGATTTGGTGTAATCTTTTAGGCCAAGATAAGCGAGCCCTCTCATATAATTTACACTTTGCCCTTGTGGAGTATCATCAAAATTTGGGGTTAAGGTATCAGTAGCGTCAAAATCCTCGATTGCTTTTTTATAGTTCCTATAAAAATACAGATATAAGTAGCCCCTCCATCCTTGCCATTCTTCAGGGTCAAGTTCGACAGCCTTATCAAATAAAGGTTTCCATTTGGTGGGCATACCTCTCTTGAGATATGGAATAGACAATTCTCTCCAAGCATCGGCATTTTCGGGATCTAAAGCTATCGCTTGTTCTACATAGTACATCATTTCCGGAGAACCTTGACTGTTGGGACCGAGAATATCATTACCTCCGTTAATCATTTCATCAGCTTTCTCTATATCCTCTGGACTAGGATTTTCCTTGCAACTGAAACAAATAAATCCTACTGCTATAATGCTAAGGTAATATTTCAGAAATCTCTCCATTTTCTATTTTGTATGATACATACATATAATAATCGATAGGATTTTCATTTATACGATACCCATACCAATTGTCCTTTTGTGATGTTAATTGATAGAGTTGATCTACCATATCTTGATTGAGTATAACCTCTTCCAGATTCAGGTTCATTTGTATAATTTCAAATCGTCCAGTTTCGCCGCGACAATTCACAATGAATCTAAAATTTAAATATCCGGAGTCAGAATATCCTTTATTTTGATACTGTGATCGTATTTTTTTGTCAAAAATGCCTTTGTTTGGCTTATAGGCATGTTTTGGCAATCCATGATGCGTACCTTTTATGTCTTCGTCCCCGCAGATCTCAAAATTTTCATCAGAAACTGTGGTTCCCGGGTCTAGATAACCAATATAATTTTGATATTTTTCTTTAGAAATGACATCTTTTTTACAAGAACTCACCAAGACCAATAAAAGGATGGTCAAAGTAGAGATTCTGTAATGTTTTTCTAAAAAAGATTTCATTTTTAATGAGCTACAAATCTAGTTTGATACTTAATTCTTTAAGTTGCTGGTTGTCTATAGTTGCTGGTGCATCGATCATCACATCACGACCGCTGTTATTTTTTGGAAAAGCAATAAAATCTCTAATAGTTTCTTGACCACCAAGAATAGCTACCAATCTATCAAACCCAAAAGCAATCCCACCATGAGGTGGCGCACCATATTGGAAAGCATCCATCAAAAAGCCAAATTGTTCTTTGGCCTCCTTAGGAGTAAATCCTAAATGGTCAAACATAAGAGCTTGGGTTTCTTTATCATGAATACGGATAGAACCTCCACCAATTTCATTTCCGTTTAAAACAAGATCATACGCATTGGCTCTTACATCACCTGGTTTAGTATCTAATAAAGGGATATCTTCAGGTTTAGGAGAAGTAAAAGGGTGATGCATTGCATGATAGCGTTCAGTTTCTTCATCCCACTCTAATAATGGAAAATCTACTACCCACAATGGAGCAAACTCTTCAGGATTTCTTAAACCAAGTCTCTCGGCCAATTCCATACGTAACGCACTTAGTTGGGCCCTTACCTTATTGATTTGACCAGAAAGAACACAAATCAAATCGCCAGCTTTGGCACCCGTAACTTCTGCCCATTTTGCCAAATCATCTTGATTATAAAATTTGTCTACAGAGGATTTATAGGTTCCGTCTTCATTACATTTTACATACACCATTCCCAGGGCACCTATTTGTGGACGTTTTACCCAATCGACAAGCTTATCAATTTCTTTTCTAGTATATGATGCTCCACCAGGAACAGCGATACCGACCACCAATTCGGCATCATTAAAAACTTTAAAATCTTTGTGCTGCGCGACCTCATTTAATTCTCCAAACTTCATCCCAAAACGGATGTCGGGTTTGTCATTACCATAGGTTTTCATGGCTTCATCATAAGTCATTCTTGGGAAATCACCTATTTCGGCACCTTTAATTTCTTTGAGTAGATGACGTGTAAACCCTTCAAAAATGTGTAAGATATCTTCTTGTTCTACAAAGGCCATCTCGCAGTCTATTTGTGTAAACTCTGGCTGTCTGTCGGCACGTAAATCTTCGTCTCTAAAACATTTTACAATCTGAAAATATTTGTCCATTCCGCCAACCATCAACAATTGCTTAAATGTTTGTGGGGATTGCGGCAAAGCGTAAAATTGTCCTTCATTCATTCTTGAAGGGACTACAAAATCTCGGGCTCCTTCAGGTGTAGATTTAATTAGGTAGGGTGTTTCTACTTCGACAAAACCTTTATTTGAAAGGTAATTTCTTACCTGCATGGCAACTTGATGGCGAAATAGTAAGCTGTTTTTTACAGGATTACGTCGTATATCTAGGTAGCGGTATTTCATTCTGATATCCTCGCCACCATCTGTTTCATCTTCTATAGTAAAAGGAGGAACCATAGCCTCATTAAGAATTGTCAATTCTTTTACAAGAATTTCGATTTCACCAGTTGGGATTTTTGGATTTTTGGATTCACGTTCGATCACCGTACCCTTAACCTGGATTACAAATTCTCTTCCAAGGGTTTTAGCTATTTCTACAACATCTTTAGGAGTGCGTTCTTCGTCAAATATCAATTGGGTGATGCCATAACGATCCCTAAGATCTACCCATATCATAAACCCTTTATCTCTTGTTTTCTGAACCCAACCGGCCAGCGTAACTTCTTTATTGATGTTTGAGGTGTCTAACTCTCCACAAGAATGACTTCTATACATAGTAGCTCATATTAAGGCTGCAAAAATAAGAAGATTTATGGATTAGTGAATCATTAAGGATTGATAGTTTTTAGAAACTTTTGGATGAATATAAAATTTGGAATTCTAACTATCAGGATAGAAGAAATATTATTTTTTATAAGTTTTATTGATGGATTTATAGCTAAAAGTTATTTTTTGTGCTAACAATCGTTAGTTTTAACATTTTTTTATAACTATCTTTTAATAGATTTAACCGAACATTTAAACAAATCATTATGAAAAAACAAACTCATTATAGCAAAATGAGGATTTTGCTATTATTAATTTTTGCTCCGGCTTTTCTGCTGGCTCAAGAAACCATTACTGGGAAAGTGGTTGTTGAAAGTACGGGGGCAGGAGCACCTTTTGTAAATGTCGTTGAGAATGGTACGGATAATGGTACTGCAACAGATATTGATGGTAACTTTTCGATAACTGTAAATTCGCTGCCTGTGCGATTACGGATATTTGCTCTAGGATTCTCTACCAAAATGGTGGATGTTGCTACAGCAGGAGAAATTACAGTTCAAATAGGAGAATCGACAGAGGCACTAGAAGAAGTTGTTGTGACAGGATTAGCTACTTCGGTAAAAAGAAGTAACCTGGCAAATGCAGTTTCTACGGTTTCTGCAGAACAACTTGTGGGTACAACAGCACAAACCACGGTTGATGGAGCTTTATACGGTAAAATTCCTGGGGTAAATATTACTTCTTCTTCTGGAGCTCCTGGAGGAGGCTTTGCCCTTCGATTACGAGGTGTTTCTTCAGTTACAGGAAATAACCAACCTTTATTTATTATAGATGGGGTGTATGTTAATAATACTGAGATTCCATCCGGATTACGTTTTGCTTCGGGGGCTAATAGAGGAAACGAAGAGAACTCAGGAAATAGATTAGCGGATCTAGATCCAAATGACATAGAGAATATTGAGGTTTTAAAAGGAGCCTCGGCGGCAGCGATATATGGTACTCGAGCAAATGCAGGGGTTATTATTATAACCACAAAAAGAGGAAAAGCAGGAGAAACAAAGATAAGGTTTAATCAAGATGTAGGTTTTACCACAATAATCAATAAATTGGGGATAAGACCATGGACAGCAGAAAGTGTTGAAGCTGCCTTCGGAGTAAGTGAAAGACAAAGATATGAAGATCTTATACAAAGTAGAGGAAGTCTTTTTGATTATGAAGATGAAATCTATGGGGAAACAGGAGTGATTACAGAAACCAAGGTTAGTGCAAGTGGAGGTAGTGAGAAAACAAAATTCTATGTTGGGGTTTCTTATCGAGACGAGGAAGGAATTATTCGAAACACAGGATTTGACAGAACTTCTATAAGAGCTAACATCGATCATAAAATATCTGATATATTTAGTTTTTCGGCATCCTCTAATTATGTGCGAAGTAACTCAAGTAGAAGTTTTACAGGTAATGAAAATGAGGGTGGACTAAGTTTTGGATATAACCTTGCGTTTACCAGACCTTGGACAAATTTATTTCCAGATGCCGAAGGAAACTATCCAGATAACCCAGATCCATCTGCAAATGGAAATTTATTATTAGTACGTGATTTGGCAAGAAATGAAGATTCAAATAACAGATTTATTCAGGGATTAAAAGTTGATGCTAATATTTTAAAAACAGAAAAGCACAGGTTGAAGTTTGTTCTTAATGGAGGGGTAGATTATTTGTCAAATGAAACGTTTGTGTATGTTCCCGAGATTCATCAGGCTCAGAGAGGAGATGATAATGGGTTCATAGGAGTTGGAAAGAATAATTTTACAAATTTCAATTTACAAGCTATTGGAGTTTGGAATTATGATGCACTTGGGGGAGATCTAGGTTTTACAACACAAGCTGGTACTACATATTTAGAACAGGAAGCTGATCAGGTTTTTAACCAGACTACACAATTAGTGCTTAACCAGACTAATTTAACACAAGGATTTGCACAACAAATAACACAAACCGAGTTCAATATTAAAGAATTTGGGTACTTCTTTCAAACTGAAGCAAATTATAAAGATCAAATCATTGGTACATTAGGATACAGATTTGATAAATCTACTCTTAATGGTGATCCTAATAAGTTTTATGGTTTTCCAAAAGCTTCTTTGGCTGTTAACTTTGCCAATTTTGATTTTTGGCGATTTGACTCGATTGATTTGTTCAAGTTTAGAGCGGCCTATGGAGAAACTGGTAACTCGGCTTCATTCGGTTCTATATTTACCGTACTAGGACCTGTTTCAGTAGGCGGTAATGGAGGAACCTCTATTGGTGGAAGACCAGGAGATCCTGATGCCGGTCTATTAGGAAACCCAGATATTGAGCCAGAAACTTCGGCAGAATTTGAAATAGGGTTGGATACTAGATTATTTAATAAGGTAAACTTGGAAGCAACGTATTATAATCGAGAAGTGAGGGACCTGTTATTATCTAGAGACCTACCTTCTTCTTCTGGTTTTAATACTGAAACGAGAAACTTTGCAGATTTGGTAAATCAAGGAGTTGAAATCTCATTGAACGTAGATGCTTTTAAAAATGAAAATTTTTATTGGAATTCTGGAGTGCAGTTCTGGTTAAATAGATCAGAAATTACGCGTTTAGATATTCCTCCTTTTGCACAACCAGGGGCTGGTTTTGGATTAGGACTTGGTAGTTTTTATATACAAGAAGGACAGCCTGTAACGCAATTGGTTGCTAATGTTGGTGGTGTGCCAACAGAAATTGGGGATGTAGAGCCCGATTTTCAAATATCATTTGTTAACCAATTGACTTTCTTTAAAAATTGGGATCTTTCATTTTTACTACACTGGAAAGAAGGAGGAAATAACTTAAACCTTACAAGGTTGCTTTCAGATTTAGCACAAACAACCGAAGATTTAGATACTCCTGAAGGTCAAGAACGCTTAAACTCTTCTGCTCCTCAGAGAAATATTGAACCTGCCGGTTATGTTCGTCTTAGAGAAGCAGCATTATATTATAGATTTCCTTCAAGTACTTTAAAATGGTTAGGAGAAGGAGTTAGTGGGGTTAAACTCGGTGTATCTGGACGTAATTTGTTTACGATAACTGATTATAGTAGTTATGATCCAGAGGTGTCAGTAAATGGGGGATCAGGTTTATCATCAGGTTTAGAAGTTACACCATTCCCTAGTACTAAGCAATATTATTTTCATTTAAGTGTTAATTTTTAATAATGAAAGAGATGAAATCTATTATAAATAAATTATTCATTGGTACAATTGGAATAGCTTGCTTATTTGTTGCTACTTCGTGTACATTCGATGAACAAGTAAATCCAAACAGCCCTGCATTAGAGGGGGTTTTGAATAACGCCACCATAAGCCAGCTAAATAATATGGCATCAGGCGTTGAAGCAACGACGAGAAATTCTTTAGGAATACAAACCACGGGTAGTGGTACCATGGCGCGAGAGTTATATTTGTTTGATGCAGATCCAAGAAATACAAGTGATTTGTTAGGAAAAGATGGTGCAGACCTAGATAACGATTCTTTTTACTCTACCGCGCCGTTTACAGCAAGGTATACTTGTATAAAAAACGCAAATATTTTGATAGAGTCCTTAGACAATACAGAATCGGTAACTGATCAAGAAAAGGAAGGATATCGAGGTTTTGCGAAGACAATAATTGCTTATGAGCTTATTGAAGTTTTAAAATCATATGGCCAGGCAAGAATAGATGTGGCTGATCCTAGTAACATTGGTCCATTCCTTGATTTTGATCAGGCTATAATTGAAGTGATTAATATTTTGGATGAAGGATTAGTACATTTAAACGCTGCAGGAACTACATTTAAATTTTCACTAAGTTCTGGTTTTTCAGGTTTTGATACCCCAGGAACTTTTGCTCAGTTTAATAGAGCCGTTAGAGCTACAGCATCTTTATATGCCGGGAATTTTTCTGATGCATTAACTGATCTAAATGACTCTTTCTTTGATTTAAATGGAGACCTTACAACAGGTGTGAGACATGTATTTAGTCTAAACCCGGGAGACATTACTAATGATTTGTTTAAGATAGCTGGGCAAAGTGGTGACCAGATCATTGTGCATGATAGTTGGATAAATGACGCAGAAGCAAATGATACAAGGGTAACGACCAAAACAAGTCCACGACCAACGCCAACTCAACCAAGTGACAATCTTAATGGAGCCAATGAAACTGCTTTGTATGTATCGAATGTTTCGCCTATTGACATTATCAGAAATGAGGAGTTAATTCTTGTATATGCAGAGGCAAGTATCCAGGCGAATAATCTTCAAGATGCCGAGGATGCCTTAAATATAATACGAAACGCTGCAGGCTTACTAGATTATTCTGGAGCTCAAACAGCAGACGCTCTAACTACAGAAATGTTAAATCAAAGAAGGTATTCTTTATGGGCAGAGAACCATAGAATGTTTGATCTTAGAAGATATGGTTTGTCTACTACCTTGCCAATCGATAGAGCAGGAGATCAAATATTTAATGTGCTCCCTATTCCGTTATCTGAGAATGTAAATTAATATTGATGTAATTTAATATCAAAAGCAAAAACGCCCTTCGAGAATTCGGGGGCGTTTTTTCATCAATTTTACATATCCCTATGCGGTTGCAGCAGTAACAGGTACTTCTACAACTTTCTTTTTACTAAATCGTACTTTTACTCTATTGACTATAAAGAATAAACAAGGTACAATGATTAGGGTAAGGAAGGTGGCAATAATCAATCCATAAATCACTGCCCAGGCAAGTGGTCCCCAGAAAATCACATTATCTCCTCCTATGTATATATTTGGATTACCGGTGTTGAATAATGAGAAGAAATCTACATTAAAACCAATAGCTAGTGGTATTAATCCCAATACAGTAGTAATTGCGGTAAGCAATACTGGTCGTAAACGTGCTCTGCCTCCTTTTATAATAATTTTCATTACTTCTTCATTAGGCAAAAGATCCCTTTCAGAAACGTTGAGTTCTACTTTCTTGCGATCTATTAAAAGTTGGGTATAATCAAGTAAAACAACACCATTATTCACCACAATTCCTGCAAGCGAAATAATCCCCATCATGGTCATCATGATCACAAATGGCGCTCCTGTGATTAAAATACCACCAAATACACCTATAAAACTCAAGAAAATAGCTATCATAATTATTGTAGGTTTAGAAATAGAACTAAACTGGAAAATCAAGATTAACATGATAAGCCCTAACCCGGAGAAAAATGCACTCATCAAGAAAGCCATCTGTTTGTTTTGCTCCTCAATCTGACCTGTATAATCTATTTTAACACCTCTTGGAAGATTAGGAAAACTTGCCATTTCTGTTTGAATTTGAGAAACAATCGCTCCTGCATCAGTAAAACCAGGTTGGAGGCCAGAATATACCGTCACTACTCTTTTAGTGTCTTTATGTTTAATCGCACTAAAGGACGAGGTGTTTTTTTGCGAGGCAACTGCTGATACAGGTATTTCCATTAATTTACCACTCGCCTGATCTCTAAACGTGATATTCTGATCAAAAAGTGCACTAGTATTGTATCGGTTGTCTTCATTAAAACGCACATAGATATCATAATCCTCGCCATCCTTTTTATATACCCCAGCTTTTTCACCAAAAATAGAACGACGTAGCTGGTTACCCACTTGGCCTGCTGCTACGTTCAATTCTCCAGCTTTTTCGCGATCAACAACTACCTGCATAGCCGGTTTTCCTTTGTTTACATCGATCTTAAGTTCCTCGATACCGGGAATGTTTTTTTCATTGATGAAGTTACGCATCTGTTCTGCGATATTGATCAATTCATCATAATTGGGTCCTTCAATCTCTATATTAATAGGATAACCAGCAGGAGGGCCCACTGCATCTTTTTCCACAGAAATGGCTACCCCAGGATAGATTCCTTTTAGGGCTTCTTGTACTTTGCTACGCAAAACCTCAGAATCTTTTCCTTTTCTAAATTTAAACTCGCGCATGGTTGCTGTAATCTTGGCGCGATGTGGCATTTCGGCATTACTACCTCCATCGGTCTGCGGATTACCTGCACCTTCTCCAACTTGTGAAACTGCAGATTCTACCAAAAAGTTATACTCTTTTCCCCCTTCAATATACTCACCATCATTTACGACGGCATACACACGCTGCTCAATTTCTTTGGTAATAGCATTGGTTTTATCTATATCGGTTCCCTGGGGATATTCTATATAGACAATGATCTGATTAGGTTTATTATCTGGGAAGAATTCTATTTTGGTACGTTGACTTCCAATTGAAGCCCCGAACATTCCAAAAACTACGAATAACAATATAAAAGTTCCTACAACAAATCCATAGGCTCTCCAACCTTTTAAAGCATAGTTTAAAAAGCGTTGATATTTATTTTCGAGCCAGGCCAATATTTTTCTTTGAAAGAAATTTGCGGCTCCCTTAAGCACATAGCGATAAATCCAGAACATTACAGCGGTAACAATCATTAAACTACCCAAAGCTCGTACCTGTCCGCCAACAATCAGTATAAAAACTCCGATACCTCCTAAAATAATACTTAACCTGATCAACTGTTTGCGAGTTAATTTTTTCTCGCCAATTTCCATAAACTGAGAAACCAGCATAGAATTGATAAAGATTGCCACAAAAAGCGAAGACCCTAATACGACAGATAATGTAATAGGAAAGTAAATCATAAACTCACCCATAACACCAGGCCACATCCCCAATGGTATAAACGCGGCAACCGTAGTAGCAGTAGAAATAATAATTGGAAAAGCAATCTCTCCAATACCCTTTTTGGCTGCCTGTATACGAGACATTCCTTCTTCTTCCATCAAACGATATACATTTTCTACAACCACAATACCATTATCTACCAGCATTCCTAATCCCATGATCAATGCAAAAAGGATCATGGTATTCATAGTATAGCCAAGAAGGGATAAAATCATGAATGACATAAACATCGACATTGGGATTGCAAATCCTACAAATAATGCATTTCTAAACCCTAAAAAGAACATTAATACACCTACAACCAGAATAATCCCGAAAATAATATTATTCACCAAATCGCTTACCTGGTTTTCAGTTTTTTCAGATTGGTCATTGGATATAGTTACGGTTAGGTCTTGAGGGAAAATATTTTCTGTAGCGTCCTCTAGAATAATATCGATCTTTTCTACGGCTTCGATCATATTCTTGCCGGAACGTTTCATTATGTCCAGCATAACCACATTATGACCAAATTCTCGGGCATAGGTAGTTTTATCTTCTTCTTTGAAGTTCACTTGGGCGATATCTCTTAAATACACCGCTCCATCTTGAGATTTTACTACAAAATCATCAAGCTCTATGGGGCGATCAATTTCACCAAGGATTCTAATGGTTCTGCGTTGCCCACTGGTAATCATATTTCCGGCAGACATGGTGACATTTCCGTTTTTAATAGTATTGATAACATCATCAAAACTCACCTTGGCAGCCATCATTTTGTAAATATCTACAGCAACTTCTACTTCTTTTTCTTGTGCACCGCGAATTTCAGCTTTTTTTATTTCTTTAAGATCTTCAATTTCATCTTCTAGATATTCGGCAAATTCTTTTAATTTATCTACCGGGTAGTCTCCTGCAATATTAATATTCAGGATCGGAGTCTCTTCAGAAATACTTAAATCAAAAACATCCGGTTCTACCTTAGCATCATTAAATGTTGGCCAATCTTCATTGGCTTTTTCAGAATCCACTTCATCTTTTACCTTTTGCTTTGCTTCTGCCACAGTGAGCTCTTCTTCAAATTCTATAGTTATAATCGCATAATCTTCTTGCGAGGTAGAAAGAATCTCTACTACATTGCTTACGTTTTTTAATTTATCCTCGAGAGGATCTACAATTAATCGCTCAATATCTTCTGCGGTATTCCCGGGATAGGGGACACTAATATATATTTTGGTTTCATTGATCTCAGGAAAGTTCTCTCTAGGCATAGAGAAATAGGCAGAAAGTCCTAAAAACAAAAATATAGCAATCATTACATAAATGGTAGTTGGGTTGTTTATCGCCCAGGAGGATAATTTAAATTCCTTGTCTACCTTTTTCTTATTAACTTCCATAGAGTATGTTAGTTTAAAATTTTAACTTTCTGACCGTCTTTTACACTTCTGGCACCTTCACTTATAATGGCATCGCCATTGTTAATACCTTCCATGATTTCTATTAAATCTCCTTGTGTTTTTCCGGTTTTTACAATTACCCTTTTTGCTTCAGCTATGTTTTGAGCATCTTTAGCTGAAGTGATGTAGGTGTATTGGTCTCCTTCGGCATTTTCAGAAATGATACTTTGCGGTATCAATATCGCTTTCTCGTTGGTATAATCATTAATCTTTACTTTGGCAGTAAGATTAGGTTTTACGGTACCTCCATTTGAAGGGATACCGATTTCTACCATGAAAGAGCGATTGTTTGGATTGATATAGTTTCCTACTTGTCGTACTTTGGTAGTGATAGTTTTTCCTAATACCGGAAAATGGACCTCTACATTTTTTCCTTTGGTTATGCTAGAAATGTAACGCTCCGGCACTTCAGTTTCAATATACATATCATTAAGATTAACAATACGAATTATTTGGTTTTGTCCAGCGGAAACGACACTTCCCTGTTCAGTAATTACATCATCTATCACCCCCGAAAATGGTGCATTAATGGTAGTTTTAGCCAATTGACGTTTAATTTGATTTACCGCATTTTGTTGGGCTTCGTAGTTTGTTTTGGCTTCTAGGTACTGAATTTCTGAACCGATCTTTTGCTCCCAAAGTCTTTTTTGGCGGTCAAAGGTGGTTTTTGCTAACTGCGCTTGTACTTCTACCTGTGATAATTGCTGGCTTAATCCTCCATCATCAATCCTGGCAAGCAATTGTCCTTTAGATACTTTCTGGCCCTTGTTTACATATACTCGGGTTAGAATACCGCTCATTTCTGGATATAAAACGATGTTTTGTTTGGTTTCTACATTTCCCTGTAACTCGAGGTAGTGATTAAATAAGGTATCCTTGGCTTTAATAATAGTTACCAACGGAAGTTTTTTTATGGTATCCAAAGAAGCAATAGCTTCATCAATTTGTTTTAGTTGATTCGCGATAGTTTGCTGTTGGCCCACAACCTCAGTTCTTTTGGCACGTAATGCCTGAAGATTTCCATCTTCGATAATTTTTTCTATCGATTTTGAACTGTTTTGTCCACATGAAATGATCAAAAGCGAAGTGGATAATATGGTAAGTATCTTTTTCATAATCGGTTACTTATTGTTTTTTTGCGTATTTAAAATCGTTTCTAGTTCTGCTTTTTTATTTATAATGTCAAGCATGGTTTGTAATACTTCTTGTTGAGAGTTGTATAATTGTAGTTGAGCTTGTCTTAGATCAAAACTGGTAGCAAGCCCTTCAGAATATTTAATTTGATTCTTTTTTTCGATGCGCTCTGCGAGTGCTAAATTTTGTTTTGAAGTGTCATAGTTTTCAATAGAAAGCTTATAATCACTTATGGCAGAGTTGTATTGTAATTGAATTTGCTGTTGTGCTTGTAAAAACTCAGTATTTGATTGTTCGAAAGCTATTTTTGCTTGTTGCGAACGAGCACTGCGTCTTAGAGAACTAAAAATAGGAATCTCTAAGCTAGCACCTAATATAGACGATTGGAACCAAGGTGTTTCACTGTCAAAAAAAACAAAGTCATTGTCGAATGCAGAAGTTCCATAATTTAAGAAAGCCGAAAGTTTAGGTAAAGCCCTACTTTTTTCTAGCTTAAGCTCTAATCTTCGCTGCTCTGTTAAAAGAAAGGCCAATCTGTAATCTACGTTATTTTCCATAATAAAAGGAGTGGTAGTGACAGATTGATCCATGTTTTTTAGGGTTAGACTATTCAGATCATCTGATAGGGTCGTATCAGAATCCACATCAACACCAATAGCAAGATTAAACATTTGCAGAGCGATTTTTTCCATACGTTTGGCGTTACTTAGCTGATTTTGAATTTGCAATAATGTGATTTGTAACTGCTCTACATCTTCTTCTTCGGCGAGACCGTTTTCAAAAATCTTCTTTGTTTCCTGATAGTTTTTTTCTAGCGCTGCTACATTGTTTTCGAGAATTTTTACACTCTCTTGAGCCACAAGTACACTGCCGTAAGCATTGATGGCACCCTTACGCACTTCAAGTTGTACTTTTTCTTCAGAATCGTCATTAAATTGTAAAAAACTCTTTGCTGCCTCCAGACCTACTAAATAAGATCCGTCAAAAATAAGCTGATTTAATGTAACAGTGGCCGAAGCTTGTTGTTTAACCCCAAAAACAACTGGGACAAAAGTTCCGGGCTCTCCTCCAACAAGTTCCCCTGGTAGTGGGGTGACAGGTTGTTTTAATTGGTTTTGATAATCAATAAGACCACTTATCTGAGGTAAACCATCAGCCGTAGTCTCCCACTTTTGTTTAATAGCTTTTGCAACATCGCGTCGGGCATTAATAGATTCATAACTATTTTCTAATGCGAACTCAATGGCCTCATCCAGCGTAAACGAGTAAATAGAATCGGTTGGCGATTGCTGAGCCTGTATTGTGGCTATACATAGCCAACCAAGACAAAATAACCAAAGGTTGTTTCTCATATTTGATGTTCTTTTATAAGATTGTTTAAAATTTTACGTCCTTTTTCTGTAGTGATTCCCAGGATATGATATTCCAGATAATCATCCATAAGTTTGGCAACTGGAAACAGTTGTTCGGGAAACATATTTTTGTCCTTTATTCCATTCGTACCAATAAAATAGATTCTTGAAATAAATTGGATGTCTATATTTTTTCTAAAAACTCCTTTTTCAATGCCTCTTTTTAAATTATCAACCACACATTCTTGAAAAACTTTGAACTGCTGGGCTTTAAGTCCTTGATGGATTTTGGGATAATATTTTTCCAGTTGATGAATAGGGGCTGTTTTTTCATTCTTCAGGTGATGCATTACGAATGCTTTGATAGCATACAATTCTTCGATAGGGTCCAGATTCTCTGCAAGAATAGTATTGATCCCTTCGGTGATCTTGCAAAAAAGATGATGCGTGGTAGCTTCAACCAGTTTAGTTTTATTTTGAAAATGCGTATAGATCGTTTTTTTGGAGATGCCCATTTCTGAAGCAAGGTCATCCATAGTAACACTCTTAAACCCTAAGTTTAAGAACAGATCATTTGCTTTTTCTACTATTTTATCCTTCATTATCTGGGGAGGAATTATATTATAAAGAGGTCAAATGTACATATGGAAACTAAAAAAACAATAAAAGTTTCCAAAGTTTTACATTTATTTAACACACGCATAATAATTTGTCCCTTAATGTTAATTTTTTATATAATTCCTTTTAGTAAGACGTTTTTGATAATAGTTTTTGGACAAGAATTTTGAAATGTGTATCCCAAAATTTGTTTTACCTTAGCACAAAAAAAGTAGACTGTGCACACAATTTCTGATTATCAGGGGTATTTTCTGGAGTACCTTTTTAAGAAAACTGTTACCAAAGAACCAAAAAATCTTTACGAGCCTATCTCTTATATTTTAAGCCTTGGAGGAAAACGATTACGCCCAACTTTGGTACTTATGGCAGCAGAGATTTTTGAAGGTTCCTATCAAGAAGCTTTGGATGCCGCATTGGCAATTGAAGTATTTCATAACTTTTCGTTGATTCATGATGATATCATGGATGATGCACCCTTAAGAAGAGGAAAAGAAACCGTTCACGAAAAATGGGATATTAATACTGGAATTCTTTCTGGTGATGCCATGCTAATTAATGCATATCAGTTATTCGAAAATTATAATGGAGATACCTTTAAAGAACTTGCACAGTTATTTACCAAGACAGCTATCGAAGTTTGCGAAGGCCAGCAATATGATATTGATTTTGAGACCAGGGATGATGTAACGATCCCAGAGTACATTAAAATGATAGAATACAAAACTGCCGTTTTGGTTGGAGCAGCCTTAAAAATGGGAGCTATCGTAGCGGGTGCCTCAGAAAGTAGTAAGTCTTCAATTTATGATTTTGGCAGGTTGTTAGGATTAGCGTTTCAGCTTCAGGATGATTATCTTGATGCTTTTGGAGATCCCGAAACCTTCGGAAAACAGGTTGGGGGAGATATTATTGAGAATAAAAAAACCTTTTTGTATCTCAAAGCGCTAGAATATGCCTCTAAAGATGAACAAAAACAACTGCAAGGATTATTTTCTTTAAACCCAGACGATCCTTCAGAAAAAATAAGTACCGTTAAACATCTTTTTGAAACCACCGGATCTAAAGATCGCACACGTGCCGAGATCGAAACCTATACCCAGAAAGCTTTTGCGGCATTGGATGGTCTCGAGATGTCTGAAGATAAAAAAGAGCTTTTACGGCTTTTTGGTTCAACATTAATGAATAGAAGTGTCTAAGAATCATCCTAATGTAGCGGTTAATGAGCTTTTTGATGAAGTTGCAAAAACAGCTTTGTATCCAAAACTTTTGAAGCAGCTTCAGAAGGATATACATCGTGCTGGAATTGATCATGAAATAGATCCTAAAATAACATCTGGTAACCTCGTTTTAGAATTGACTAACTTGCTTCATGATAGGTTGCAAAATGCATTTAATGAATTTTTGAATTTATTGTATGCTGTAGATGTTTCTGAGGCAGAAATACGAAATTTTGAATCCGAAAATACCGAAGATATCGCTATGTATACTTCGTATTTAATTCTTAAAAGGGAATGGAAAAAAGTTTGGTTACGTAATAACTTCTAGAAAAAGACTCTTACAAATGGAGCATAGGCACTTCCGTAGATACTTTTATCATCATCAAAAAGGAGGTCGTATCGAAGACCAAAACTTACAAAACCTGTTCTGTATCCAGCTCCAACAAATAATGCGGGATACCAGTAATTATCAGTAAATGTTTCTCCCGGGATCTCAAAACGTCGACTAACACCCATTTGTTCAAATTCTGCAGAAAACTGAAACTCAGGGATTGGATTAAAAAGAGTAATAATACTTACGCCATAATTGGTACTGCTACCTTCTTCATTAAAGCGATCATCATCAAAATTGCTATAACCAAAATTTAATCCTAACCCAGCACTAAACCAAGGGTTAAACTCATATATAGCAGCAGGTGCCAGAATAGCACTGAAGGTATCGTTAGAAAAACCAATTCCTATATTTCCTCCAAATCTCACGTTTGACCAAAAATTTTGATCTTGCGAATATGCTTGTTGTAAGGAAAATAGAATTACAAATACTAAAACAAAAACTTTATTATTTTGAGGGGTATATACTTTCATCGTTAAATTTCAGAAAAAATGTTGCATAAATATAGATATTTCAATGGTCAATAAATTGTAATTGTTGTATTTTTGTATCGTTTTGTCATAAAAAAGACAATTGAGTACTTACATATGGATAAATATTCATTTTTGAATGCGGCTCATACCGCATTTTTTGCAGATTTATATGATCAATACTTGCAAAGCCCTGATAGTGTAGAACCTAGTTGGAGGGCTTTTTTTCAGGGATTTGATTTTGGTGTCGAAAATACCAATGGTTCGGGAGAAACGGTTTATATTGAAAAAGAATCTGGTGGAACCACTACGGTTCCAGAAAATGTTCAGAAAGAGTTTCAGGTAGTTAAGTTAATAGATGGCTATAGGACCAGAGGTCATTTATTTACTAAAACGAATCCTGTAAGAGAAAGAAGAAAGTATACTCCTACATTAGCACTTGAAAATTTTGGACTAAGTCAATCTGATCTCAATACGGTTTTCAATGCAGGTGAGATTATTGGAATTGGCCCTAATACATTAAGCAATATTATTGTTCATTTAGAACAAATTTATTGTGATTCTATTGGAATAGAGTATATGTATATTCGTGATCCAAAAGAAAGGGAATGGATCCAGGAGAGGATTAATTTTAATACGAATAGGACTAAATTTTCGAATGATCAGAAAAAACATATCCTTAAGAAATTGAACCAAGCGGTTTCGTTTGAGAGTTTTTTACATACAAAGTATGTTGGGCAAAAACGTTTTTCTATTGAAGGAGGAGAATCCCTAATTCCGGCATTGGATGCTTTGGTAGAAAAAGCGGCAGACCTGGGAGTGAAAGAATTCGTAATGGGTATGGCACACCGAGGCCGTTTAAGCACTTTGACTAACATTTTTGGAAAAAGCCCAAAGGATATCTTTAGTGAATTTGATGGTAAAGATTATGAAGAAACCGTTTTTGATGGAGATGTAAAGTATCACTTGGGGTGGACTTCGAAGCGTAAAACCGATAGCGGTAAGGATATTAATATGAATATTGCTCCAAATCCTTCGCATTTGGAAACTGTTGGGGCGGTAGTAGAAGGAATTACAAGAGCAAAACAGGATCGCCATTATCAAGAAAATACTTCAGAAGTACTTCCTATTGTTGTGCATGGAGACGCAGCAATTGCAGGACAAGGCTTGGTGTATGAGATTGTGCAGATGGCAAAATTAGATGGATATAAAACGGGAGGGACCATTCATATTGTGGTTAATAACCAGATAGGATTTACAACCAATTATCTGGATGCAAGATCTTCAACCTATTGTACCGATGTTGGAAAAGTTACGTTATCTCCGGTATTGCATGTAAATTCAGACGATGCTGAAGCTGTTGTGCATGCCACCAACTTTGCATTGGATTTTAGGATGACTTTTAAAAGGGATGTATTTATTGATCTGTTAGGTTATCGAAAATATGGACATAATGAAGGAGATGAACCTCGTTTTACCCAACCTAAGTTATACAAGATAATTGCCAAGCACAGAAACCCTAGAGATATTTATGCAGAAAAATTGATTGCAGAAGGTGTTATAGGTGCTGATTATGTTAAACAGCTCGAAAAAGAATATAAAGCGTCTCTTGAAGAAGAATTGGAAGATTCTCGTAAAGTAGAAAAGACCATCATAACTCCATTTATGCAAGATGAATGGGCAGGTTTTGAGCGAGTACAGGAAGATAAAATGATGCAGGTAGTTGATACCGCTTATCCCAAAGATAAATTGACTGAAATTGCAGAAATGATTACCAAGCTTCCTTCGGATAAGAAATTCTTGCGTAAGATAGAGCGATTGATAGAACAAAGACATAAAATGTTCTTTGAGAACGATCAATTAGATTGGGCCATGGGAGAATTATTAGCATATGGTTCTTTATTGAAAGAAGGTTATGATGTAAGAATGAGTGGGCAGGATGTTGAAAGAGGTACATTTTCTCACAGGCATGCAGTGATCAAAGTAGAAGATAGTGAAGAAGAAGTCTTGTTATTAAATAATCTAGGAAAAGAACAAGGAGATTTTTATATCTACAATTCTCTTCTTTCAGAATATGGCGTTTTAGGATTCGACTATGGCTATGCTATGGCAAGTCCTGACACTCTCATGATTTGGGAAGCTCAGTTTGGTGATTTCAGTAACGGAGCCCAAATCATGATTGATCAATATATTTCGTCTGCAGAGGACAAATGGAAATTGCAAAACGGAATTGTAATGCTATTACCGCATGGTTATGAAGGTCAAGGAGCAGAGCATTCTTCTGCTCGTATGGAGCGTTACTTACAACTATGTGCCAAGGATAATATGTTTATAGCAGATGTGTCCACGCCCGCCAATATGTTTCATTTGCTTCGTAGACAGATGAAAGCAAAATATCGCAAACCACTTGTGGTGTTTACTCCAAAGAGTTTACTGCGTCATCCTAAGGCAGTTTCTAAAGTAGATGAGTTTGTGAATGGAAGTTTTCAGACGGTTATAGATGATCCCGATGTGAAAGCAAAAGATGTAAAATCATTAGTATTCTGTACCGGTAAGTTTTACTATGACTTATTAGAAGAAAAAGAGAAGTTGAGCAGAAATGATGTTGCTTTAGTAAGAGTGGAGCAGCTATTTCCGTTGCCTGCAATAGAAATGGATAAATTAATCAAGAAATATAAGTCAGATGATTTGGTCTGGGCTCAGGAAGAACCTCGAAACATGGGGGCTTTGAGTCATATTCTAACACATTATGATCAGGCAAAAAGCTTTAGATTTGCAAGTAGAAGACCTTATGGTGCACCTGCCGCAGGAAGTGCTATTCGTTCTAAACGAAGACATCAAGAGGTAATTGATTATGTTTTTGATAAATCAAAAGACAATCAAAATAGATAAAAATTTAGTAATTAATCGTAGACTAAAATTTCCGTAGGAAATTATTTAAAGGATAAATTCAGAAATATGGCTTTAGAAATGAAAGTCCCATCACCGGGAGAATCTATTACAGAAGTAGAAATCGCTCAATGGCTTGTTGAGACCGGTGATTATGTTGAAAAAGATCAGGCGATAGCCGAAGTAGACAGTGACAAGGCAACTTTAGAATTACCAGCTGAAGCAAGTGGTATTATTACACTTATGGCTGAAGAAGGTGATGCGGTTGCTGTAGGGCAAGTGGTATGTCTAATAGATACCGATGCTGCAAAACCTGAAGGAGGGGATACAACACCTGCACCTGCTGCAGAAGAAGTTCCCAAAGCGGAAGAGAAAAAGGAAGAAGCCCCCGCTCCTGCAGCTCCTGTCAAAACAGAAACCTATGCTACAGGTACAGCTTCACCAGCAGCTAAAAAAGTACTTGCAGAAAAAGGAATTGATGCTTCACAAATAAAAGGTACTGGTCGTGATGGGCGTATTACTAAAGCTGATGCACTAGATGCAAAGCCATCATTAGGGACTCCGGGTCCTGGTGCTAGAGGAGAGAGTCGTAAAAAATTATCAATGCTTCGTCGAAAAGTAGCAGAACGTTTGGTTTCCGTTAAAAATGAAACGGCGATGTTAACTACCTTTAATGAGGTGGATATGCAGCCTATATTTGACCTTCGTAGCCAATATAAAGAGACATTTAAAAGTAAACATGGAGTGAGTCTAGGTTTTATGTCTTTCTTTACGTTGGCTTGTGTGAGAGCATTGAAAATGTACCCGGCAGTAAATTCGATGATCGATGGAGACTTTATGGTTTCATACGATTTTCAGGATATTAGTATAGCAGTTTCTGGACCTAAAGGATTAATGGTTCCTGTAATCAGAAATGCAGAAAATCTAAGTTTCAGAGGTGTAGAATCTGAAGTAAAACGATTAGCGATTAGGGCACGTGAGGGCCAAATCACAGTGGATGAAATGACAGGTGGTACGTTTACCATAACTAATGGTGGTGTATTTGGTAGTATGCTATCAACGCCAATTATTAATCCTCCTCAAAGCGCAATTCTGGGGATGCACAATATCGTAGAACGTCCAATCGTAAGAGATGGTCAGATTGTAGTGGCACCTATTATGTATGTCGCCTTATCTTATGATCATAGAATCATCGACGGGAAAGAATCTGTTGGATTCCTAGTAGCTGTTAAAGAGGCATTAGAAAACCCGGAAGAATTACTAATGGACAATAATGTAGCCAGAGCGTTAGAGTTATAATATTTCTTAAGGGAAGAGTTACACAAGTTTTAATTCTTTCTTAGTCAATAAATATAGGCCTGTTTGGTTTCCAAAACCTGACGGGTCTTTTTTATAAGTTTTTCCAGTATTGAGGGTGAGTATCTTCTGTTTCTTGATTCCAATACCCCGGAGTTACCTTATGACCGTCAAATGTCTTCAACTTACGCTGATAAACCCATATAGTTGGATTAAAAACCATATCAGTCACGGCTACTATATACAATTGTGGGTCTTCTTCAGATTTGCGTTTATCTTCTACGATGATGACCTCAAAACCATTGTGCTCCAACAATTTTTTTAAAAACTCAGCACGGTCTCTTTTCACACCTTTTTCAGCAAAAGTGACACGTTGCCCTTCTATATCGCCAAACAAATGTTTTCCTCCTAATGCCATATCTTTTTAATTAAAAACACTACTCAATTCATATATATAATCATATAACGGACTGTATAGACCTAGAACCAAAATACCAATTACCGTAAGGATCAATCCTAATCGCATATATAGGTTATTCTTAAAAAACGGAATGGGATGATCACTTTTTCTTAGAAACATTGCCCTGACTACTAATAAGTAATAATATAATGAAATGATCACATTTACAACAGCAAAAAATACTAACAAATAATATCCTTCACTTGCCGCAGCAGTGAATAAGAAAAACTTGCCAAAAAAACCAGCAACCGGTGGGATTCCGGCCAAAGAAAATAAGGCGAGCATCATGACTAGGCTTAGATTAGGGTTTGTTCGGTATAACCCTTCATAATCACTCATATTTTCTTTTCCTGTTTGTAACGAAATGGACTGTACAACTCCAAAAGCAGCAAGATTAGAGCAGATATAGATCAGTACAAAATATACAATTGTTGCAGTTCCTAATTGTGTTCCGGTAATTAAGCCTAACAAAATAAACCCGGCCTGAGCAATTGATGAGAAGGCTAAAAAACGTTTCATGTTTTGTTGTCGTAAAGCAAACAAATTGCCTATAAACATTGTTGCAAGAGCAATACTATATACTATGTTTTCCCAGGCATGGATCAGTGGTTTTAAAACTGTAAATAATAGAATCATTAATATGAAAACTGCCGCTCCTTTTGATATTACCGATAAATAAGAAGCAATACTGATGGGCGCTCCTTCATAAACATCTGCTGTCCAAAAATGAAATGGTACCAATGAAATTTTAAATGCTAAACCAGCAAAAAATAACACAGCGCCTAAAAGGGTCAAGTTACTGGGTGCAATCACTTCTATAATATCATTAAAGTATATAGAGCCAGAAGTTGCATATAACATCGACATACCAAATAATGAAACACCAGAAGCCAGTGCTGAAGAAAGAATAAATTTAATACCAGATTCGCTGGATATCCTTTTGGTGATATTATAAGCAGCTAGGGCTGCTACTGGCAAAGTTGATAGTTCTAATCCTAAATAAAACATTAAAAAATCGCCTGCCGAAATCATGAAATACATTCCAAAAAGTGATGAAAACATCAATATAAAAAATTCGGTTCCTCTGTTTTGGGATACTATTTTTTCTTGAAGCCAATCGGCTGATATGAGCAGTAAAATTAAAACACCTACATTAAGCACACTTTTAAAAAAATGAATCAGATCATTGGTGTGGAATGAACCTCCAAACATACTGTCTTCTTCAATAGGTAAAAAACCAATAACGGTATGTAAACCAAATAAAAATATGGCCAAATGTACCATGCTGTTTTTTTTATTTTCAGGTATAAAAATTTCACCTGCAACTAGCAATAATATGATTGCCAATAGTAAGATTTCATGCCTCATTATTAAAAAACTGTCAATAGTCATTATTCATTATTTTTTGTTACAAAACCCCTTCAATAAACGGTTGTACACTCTTCAATATCATGTCACTTAACCATAAAGGGGCAACGCCTATACCTACAATCGGAATGAGTAATAATAATATCCCTGTTTTTTCATACCAGGTAACACGGGATAGACTTAAAAACTCATTATTTTTTACAGGACCCATTAACATGATTCCAACGACACGTAAAATATAAACTGCGGTTACTACAATTGCAGAAACCGAAATAATTGTGGCGACTCTATAAAACATATCTTCATGTTGAAACGCTCCAACAAAAATGTTCATCTCTGCAACAAAACCACTAAGTCCCGGTAAACCTAAAGATGCTAAACCTCCTATTACATAGACTACCGAAATGAATGGAATTACCTTTAGCAATCCTCCTAATTTGGTTACATTTCTGGTAAGCGTACGTTCATAGATCATGCCTATCAAAGCAAAGAATAAGGCTGTCATAAATCCATGAGAGAGCGATTGCAAAATTGCCCCGTTCCATGATGTTTTATTTAACATTAATAGGGCAAATAACACTAATCCCAGGTGACTTACTGAAGAATACGCATTGATGTATTTTAAATCGGTTTGCTTAATGGCCGCAAAGGCTCCGTAAATTACTCCGATTACTGATAATATAATAAAGATCCAGGACCAATGCATGGTACCTTCGGGGAGTAAATACATAGCAACTCTAAATACACCGTAGCCTCCCAATTTCATTAAAACACCTGCATGCAGCATAGACACTGCAGTAGGTGCAGAAGCATGCCCGTCGGGTGACCAGGTATGAAAGGGAAACAATGCTCCGATAACCGCAAAACCAATAAAAGTTAAAGGGAAAAATAGTTTTTGTGCTTCAACAGGAATATTTACTTGAGCTATTTCTAATATATTAAAAGTCAAAGCACCTCCATCGGCATTTGAATTGAAATAAATTCCCAAAATACCAACCAGTAAAACTGCTGAAGCTCCCATAAGCATCAACGTTAATTTCATAGCCGAATATTCTTTAGGTCCGGAACCCCAAATACCAATTAATAAATACATTGGGATCACTGCAATTTCAAAGAAAACAAACATGGTGAATAGATCCAAAGATATGAAGAACCCATATACTCCTATTGAAAGTACAAGTAATGAGATAAAAAATTCTTTAGGCAGGTCTTTGATTTTCCAAGAAATAAAAACGCCGGCAAGAACCACAATTGCAGTCAGTAATAACAATGCCACGGAAATACCATCGACACCTATTGCATAATGGATGTTCAAATGTTTAAACCAAATAATGTCTTTGGTAAAAACCATAATAGAATCATTAACCGCTCTTTCATTAAAATAGGCAAAAATCAGATGTATTGCCATTCCGAGTTGGATGATGCTACCCATCATCGAAACTAGTCGTATTTGTTGCAGTCCTTTGGTAAAGAACAAGACAAGAACGGTAATGATGGGTACTGTAAGAAAAAGCGATAATATATCCATACTAATCTCTTAATTTGTCCATATATAAATAAATATCAGAGCAATAATCACAACGCCCATAATAAATGCGAATGCATAATCCTGTACTCTTCCGGATTGCATTCCTTTAATTTTTTCGGAAGTCAATACTGTTTTACTTCCTATGCCCCGCATGGTTCCATCTACGTACTTCTTTTCGAATTTTGCTATGGGTGTCGCCACTCGTTTAAATAGTATCTTTTTGGTAATAAATAAATAGAGTTCATCCACATAAAATTTATTGGCTGTCCATTTATATAGTACCCCAAATCCTTTTGCAAACCGATCCGCTAAGTCATTTTCCTTTTTATAGAAAACCCAGGCAAGTATGATTCCGATCAGGGCTACACCTATAGCAATAGCAGCCAGAGGATAATTAAGATGTGCTTCGAATCCAACTTTATTGGCAGTAACGAATTCACTGAATGGAATAAACCCTCCTACAATACTCAGTAATGCTAAAACTATTAACGGAAAAGTCATTGATTGTGGAGATTCATGAGGGGTATGCTCATATGCGGTTTCTTTCCCCCAGAAAATTCCGAAGTAAATTCTAAACATATAAAAAGCAGTGAGTCCGGCTACGAATACTCCAATAACATAAATCAAGGTATTCTGCTCAAATGCTGCAACCAAAATTTCGTCTTTACTCCAAAACCCTGCAAACGGAGGTACTCCTGCAATAGCCAAAGTGGCTATTAAAAAAGTTATGTGTGTTATGGGCATATATTTCCGTAAACCACCCATGTCTTCTAAATAATTGCTATGCACAGCATGTATAACAGACCCTGCACCTAAGAACAACAGCGCCTTGAACATGGCATGGGTAAATAAGTGGAACATGGATGCCATATATCCAACTCCTTCATGACCTTCATATCCTGATACTCCCAACGCAAACATCATATAGCCCAATTGAGACATCGTTGAGTACGCCAATACACGTTTGATGTCTGTTTGCGTAATTGCAATCACGGCGGCAAACAATGAAGAGAAAGCGCCTACGTAGGCCACAATATGGAGTGTAAAGCTGTCCTCGACAAAATAATACATAGGAAACATTCGTGCGACTAAATACACTCCAGCTACGACCATGGTTGCTGCATGGATTAAGGCAGAAACCGGAGTAGGGCCTTCCATAGCATCAGGTAGCCAAATATGCAATGGAAACATCGCCGATTTACCAGCACCACCTACAAAAATTAAAATCAATGCCCAGGTGATTACCGATAACCCCATAAATGAATTTGATGCCCAATGTAATATGGCATTGCCTTCAGGATTATTCAGCGTTTCAAAATCATATGTTCCGGTATAATATCCTATGATTAAAATTCCGATAAGAAACCCCAAATCGGCAAAACGAGTCACAATAAAAGCCTTTTTTGCAGCGGCTACCGCTGAGTCTTTTGTGTAATAATATCCGATCAATAAATATGAGGAAACACCAACCAGCTCCCAGAAAATATAGATCTGAAACAGATTGGTTGCCAAAACCAACCCATACATCGAAAAAGAGAATAGTGATAAAAAGGCGAAAAACTTGGTGTAGCCCTCATCTTCTTTCATGTACCCTCTGCTATAGATGTGTACCATTAAGGACACTACAGAAACTACAATAAGCATCATTACGGCTATTGGATCTAATAATACGCCCATGTCGATACGTAGTGTTTCGGTAAAGTTCATCCAAACCGTCTTTTCTACAAAGGTTTGGTACACGCCATTTACTTTACCACTCACAAAAAAGTATTGATAAGCTGTGTAGAGTGATAAAATTGTCGATATAGACAGTCCAAATACGCCTACATATCCCGAAACCGAAGGTTTAATTTTTTGATTGAATATTCCTAAAAGCAAAAACACCGCAAGTGGAATCAGAGGAATTAATATGGTATATGTTAGGTTCATTATTGTTTGAATAGTTTTAAGTGTCTAAAATGACTAGATTGCCTAAAGGTTTAATTTTTTACCAATTGAGGTGAAAATTGCCAGTATTTCACTGGCTTCTTTAATTATTGATTCAATTTTAAGAGGCTCAACCCAATTTAGTTCTTCAATAATTTCTAACCAATACGCAGTTTCGCTAGCTTCACTTTCACATATTTTTATTTTGTTTTTGAAATCTGCCCTACTTCTAGATCGGTTCACTTCTCTATAGTTTGCACCTATACTTGTTCCTGATTTGGTTATTTGATTCTTAATTACTTTCCCTTCAGATGAAGAAGGTAGGGTGCCTGAAAGTTTAACTATGTTAATAGCAAAATTTTTAGTTCTTTTTTCTAATTGTTTACTGAACTGTTTGTTATCCATTTTTAATTTAGGCACTTTTAATTTTAGATCATTTTAAATACTTCATTTAATATTTCATTGTTTCAATGTCTTTAACCTCTACAGAACTAATTTGCCTGTAAAGGTTAATGATGATAGAAACTGCCAAAGCAGTTTCGGCGGCAGCCACGGCGATTATAAAAATTGAAAAAATGACGCCTTGCAACATATCTGGATATAGGTATTTGTTGATTACCACAAAATTGATTACCGATGCATTTAATATAAGTTCTACCGAAATCAAAATTGAAATCAGGTTTTTTCTGGTGATAAATCCATAAACTCCAATAAAAAACAGGATCGATGTCACAGTCAGTATTTCATAAATGGTAACTCCTGGAATCATATCGTTTCGTCGTTTTTATCGATTAGTTTTTTTCCTTTGGCTATAACTATGGCTCCGATCATTGCGGCTAATAAAAGCACACTTACTACTTCAAACGGTAAAATAAATCCCCCTGTTTCATAGCTCAGTAATAGAGTTCCTATTTCGGCTGTCGTGGTAGTATTGTTATTTTCTATTACATTAAACTCATGTCCATAAATTGTAACTAAAAACACACCAAGCCCAATTAAACAGCCCAAAACCGTAATAATTTGCTTTGATATTTTGGGTATTGCTAACTCCAATTCTATATGATGTACCAATAAAACCGAAAAAATGATCAAGACAATAATTCCTCCTGCATAAATGGTGAGTTGAATTGCGGCTAAGAAATTGTAGTCGATTAGAAAGTAAATTCCGGCTATTCCTGCCAGAACAAATAATAAGTAAATAACAGATCTAAGCATTTTACGGCTAATTACAGAAGCGATTGCAAAAACGATCATGATCAATGCTAGACTGTAGAATATAATTTTTTCCATAGGCTTAATCTTCCACTCCCGGTTTTAATTTAGATCCTGGTTCGTTTAAAACTCTGGTTAGCTGAGTTCTGTCATATGTCGAATTTTCAAAATTCTGCCCCCATTTAATGGCATCCGTGGGACAAACATCAATACATAAGCCACACATGGTACACATGCTTAAGTGATATACGAATTTGTCAATTTTCTTTTTCTTTTTTCCTGTCTCCTCGTCCAGACCTCTATCCCAAATAATCTCAATTGTTCCATTAGGACAAGCGATTTCACATTTTTGACAGCCCGTACAGCGATGTTCATTATTTTCGTCATGCGGCATGATGACCTCTCCCCGAAAACGATCAAACATTTTTAAGGTATCTCTATTATCCGGATATTGCTGTGTAATAGCTCCTTTTCGAGAAGTTAAGAAATACTTTCCTGTAACACTCATACCAGTCAGCAGTGTCTTTATTCCTTTATATATTTCTGAAAAGTAACTCATAATTTCTAAAATCTGATTAGTAAACCTCCCCAAACCATTAATGCCATTAATACAATATTCATTAGATTAAGTGGAAGCAAATATTTCCATTCCAGTGTTAGTAACTGATCAACTCGTAAGCGAGGAAATGTCCATCTAAACCACATCATTAGGAACACAAGTACTAATGTTTTCAATAAAAACCAAAATACACCCAACCAGGGGATGGACTCTGTAATGCCAAATGGTGATAGCCAACCACCAAAAAATATAGTGGTAGCAATTGCGGCTATAATGAACATATTTATAAATTCGGCTAAGAAGAAGTAAGCAAACTTCATCCCCGAATATTCAGTATGAAAACCAGCTCCTAATTCGGATTCGGCTTCAACCATATCAAAAGGTGCTCTGTTGGTTTCAGCAGTACCGGCGATCATATAGATCATAAAAGCAATTATTGCTGGAATGTGCCCCTGAACAATTAGCCACCCGTTTTTTTGAACTTCAATGATTTCTGAAAGCTGTAAAGTGCCCGTAATTAGAATCATGGTAAGCAAAGACAGCCCGATTGATAATTCATAACTAATCGTTTGTACACCGCTGCGCATAGCACCAATAAGAGCAAACTTGTTATTGCTGCTCCAACCACCAAGAAGAACTCCAATAACACCTATAGATGAAACTGCGATTAAAAAGAATATACCAATATTGATATCAAAAGCATGAAAATCTTTTGTAAATGGAATAACAGCTAATGCCATTAAGGCCGTAACTATTACAAAGTAGGGCGCAAGATTGTATAAAAACTTGTCTGATTTCACGGTACCGGTGAGTTCTTTGGAAACCAATTTTAAGGCATCGGCCATGGTTTGTAGCAATCCCTGAAAACCAACTCTATTAGGTCCAATTCTTAATTGAAACCAAGCTGCGACTCTTCTTTCCATTAACACCAAAAACAGGCCTGCTACAGAAAAAATTCCAAGATAAACTAAGGCAATCACCACCATCTCTACAATGCTAAGAGTACCTTCAGAAGCTATGCTTAAAGGCCATGGTAAAATATATGTCATGCCAAATACTATGTTCATCTGTTTTAGAATTTCTTTATTAAAAACTCTTATTGTTTTTATCGGTCAATGTCCGGTATTACCAAATCTAAAGTTGCCATAGTAGCCACCAAATCTCCAATTTTTCCACCCACTGCAATGTGATTTAACAAGGATAAATTTGAAAACCCGGGGGAGCGAAATTTAAGTCGGTACGGACTTTTGGTCCCGGTGCTAATGATATACATCCCCAGTTCACCTCTTGCGGTTTCCACTTTTTGATAAAATTCTCCTTTGGGAAGCTTGATCACAGCATTGGTCTTGACTCTATGCTCACCCTGGGGAATATTATCAATCAATTGCTCAACAATAGATAATGATTCCCATAGTTCTCTAATTCTTACGCAATACCGGGCAAAGGTATCACCCTCGGTTTCTAAGCATTCATTAAAAGTAACTTTATCCAAAGCACTGTAGGGATGATATTTTCTTACATCGCAGGAATATCCGGAACCACGGGCCACTGGGCCCGATGCGCCAAAGGAAATTGCATCTTCTTTGCTCAAAACACCAACTCCTTTGGTTCTTTTCTGGAAGATCACATTACCAGTTAAAAGCCTGTCATATTCAGGAATTTTTGTTTTAAAATGGGCTACGAATTTTTTGACTCTCTTTACAAAATTTGGATGTATGTCAAACATTAATCCTCCCGGCACATTATAATTCATGGTTAATCGCGCACCACAAGTTTCTTCAAAAATATCATTGAGCATTTCACGATCTCTGAAACCATAAAAATAGGTGGTGATGGCACCAACGTCCATTCCCATAACACCCCACCATAAACAATGTGAAGAGATTCGCGTGAGTTCTCCGATAATGGTTCTAATCACTTTTACACGTTCGGGTATTTCTAATTGCAAGGCATTTTCAACTCCCAGGCAAACCGCTTCGTTATTGATATTGGCCGATAAATAGTCCATTCTATCTGTAAGATGAACAATTTGCTGATAGCTATCGCGCTCACACATTTTTTCTATCGATCGATGTATATATCCTAAATCCGGCTCTACTTTTTTTATGATTTCACCATCGATAGTCAATACAAGTCGTAAAACACCATGCGTAGCGGGATGTTGAGGGCCCATGTTAATGAAGTACTCTTCAGATTTAAAATTGCTATGCACGGTGGGTGTTTCCATAGATTTTTATTTAATGATCATATTAATATCATCTACGTAATCTTTTCTGAGCGGAAACCCTTCCCATTCATCGGTCAAAAAGAGCCTCTGCAAATTGGGATGATTATTAAACTTTATTCCGAAAAAATCAAATACCTCCCGCTCATGAAACTCGGCAGTTTTCCAGATATCTGAAACCGTATCAAGTATCGGATTTTCTCTATCTTCAGTTTTTACTTTTACAACAATAATATGTCGATGTGTTGTGGATTCTAAGTGGTATACTACGCCTAACGCTTCTCCCCAATCTACACCACTTAAACAAAATAGATAATCAAAACCTGTTTCACTATTATTCTTTAATTGCGACATCAATTCATGAAGTCTTTCTGAAGGGACATGAACATTTAAAAACTGAGAACCTTCTTCGGTATATTCCAAGTCAGGAATCCAGCTACTTATTAATTCTTGTAGTGCTTCGTTAGTCATAATTTTTCAGTTTTTAAAGCCCTTCATCAAATCCTTCAATAGGATTTTTCTTATTTTTCATGCTTTCAGTACGTATTTTATTTTGAAGCATCAGCATGCCTTCTAATAATGCCTCGGGGCGAGGGGGACATCCAGGGACATAAACATCAACCGGAATCACATGATCTGCACCTTTTACAACAGAGTAGGTGTTATAAAAAAAAGGACCCCCAGAAATAGCACAGGCTCCCATGGCGATTACATATTTAGGTTCGGCCATTTGATCATACAGGCGCCTTAAAACAGGAGCCATTTTATTAACAATAGTACCCGCGATAATAATGAGATCTGCTTGTCTGGGAGAGGGGCGTGCCACTTCAAAACCAAATCTCGAATAATCATGGCGAGCTGCACCAGTTTGCATCATTTCGATGGCGCAACAACTCGTACCAAAATAAAGGGACCAAAGCGAGTTTGCGCGACCCCAATTTATGATTTTGTCTAATGAGGTAACAATGACATTGGCGCCATTTCCTGCCGGAATTACTTTCCCGGGAAAATCTTTTGGTATGTTACCCGCAGAGGGGTTTGTGTGATCTATTCCCATTGTAATGCTCCTTTTTTCCATGCATATGCCAACCCTAATCCCAAAATCAGAAGGAAAATCGTGATTTCTAAGAAAGCGACAGCTCCAATTTTCTGAAAAACAACCGCCCACGGAACCAAAAACGCTACTTCTACATCAAACACCAGGAACAATATTGCAAACAGATAATACCCTACTTTAAATTGCACCCAGGTTGGCCCAATAGTCGTCATACCGCTCTCATACGGTTCTCGTTTCTGTGGGTTGTCTGATTTGTGCGAAATTAAACCTGATAAAAAGTTCGCACCGGCCACCATTACAATTCCTGCTATTAAGAATACTATTATTGCTTCTGAACCCATAGGTTTGGTGTTATTTTATCTCATAAGTTTCACCCGAAAAAAACAAATCATCAGTTTTGATAAAAGGCGAATTGGCTTTTACCATTTCTGTTTGCTCATTTTTTCGTTCTTCAAGAGTTACATCGTCATAACTTCTTATAATTCCTGTAATCAATGGATATTTTAGTCTAACCAGCATTTGATGCAAGGTAGGATCCTGTTCTTTGGCATTGTGTACCAGGAGATCTTCCTGGGTTATTCCGTTTTCACCAATAGTAACGACTTCTAATTTAAGGCCATTTAATATCAGTCCTTTATCGCGTTCTTTTCCAAAGATCATTGGCTTTCCATGTTCAACAAATAACTGCTTATCTTCACGAACTGCTTTATCGGTATATTTCGAGTAACATCCATCATTAAAAATCGGGCAATTTTGTAATATTTCTATTAAGGAAGTGCCTTTAAATTTTTCAGCATCGATAAACATTAGAGACATTTCTTTTGGGGTGTTTCCGCCAATTCTTGCCAAAAATCGAGCTTGTGCTCCTATTGCCAATTCGCCAGCCGAAAAAGGAGGTTGGGTATTTCCGTAAGGAGACGATTTTGTTTTTTGACCTACCAATGAGGTAGGGGAGAACTGTCCTTTGGTCAATCCATAAATCTCATTATTGAACAGCACCACATTTAAATCAACATTTCTTCGAAGCACATGAATAAAGTGATTTCCTCCAATAGCCATAGAGTCCCCATCTCCTGTGATAACCCATACACTCAAGTTAGAATTTGCCAACTTAGCACCTGTAGCAATGGCAGGGGCTCTGCCATGAATACTATGCATGCCATAGGTATCCATATAATATGGAAAGCGAGACGAACAACCGATCCCAGAAATGAAGACAACATTTTCCTTTTTCACCCCCATTTCGGGAAGTGCTTTTTGCATGGCCCTCAAAATAACATAGTCATCACAACCCGGGCACCATCTCACTTCCTGATCACTTGCAAAATCCTTGAATGTATATTCTTTTACTGCTGTTGTGTCCATAACTATAGGAGTTGTTTAAATTTTTGAATCAATTCGTTGTTCCCAAAAGGCAATCCCTGAATTTTATTATATTGTGAAATATCAAAACCACTGAAGTTGGCTTTCAAAATTTTGACAAACTGCCCGCTATTTAATTCACAGACAATAATTTTTTTGAACTTTGATAACACATCTTCTGTATTTTTTGGCATCGGATTGATATAATTAAAATGAGCAAATCCAATGTTGCTATATCCTTCTTCATGCATTTGTTTTACGGCAGAGTGAAGTGAACCATAGGTTCCTCCCCATCCTACAACCAATACTTCTCCTGTATCTGCAAATTCAGTAGTTAAGTCCGGGATATAATTCTGAACCCGTTTAATTTTTTCGGCCCTTATTTTGGTCATGTATTCGTGATTTTCGGGAGCATAAGATACATTACCAGTCACACGATCTTTTTCCAAACCACCAACTCTATGTTCTAAGCCGGGAGTTCCGGGAATCGCCCAATTTCGGGCCAATGTATCTTCATCTCGGTCATAAGGATGCCAATTTTCAGTCGCTTGTTTAATGATATTGGGTTTAATATCTGGCATTGCATCAACTGTTTGTATTTTCCAGGGAGCCGATCCATTGGCAATATAACCATCACTTAATAGTACAACCGGTGTCATATGCTCTAGTGTAAGTTTGGCAGCTTCATAGGCAAAATTAAAGCAATTACCGGGAGTACTGGCCGCTATTACGATTACAGGGCTTTCTCCATTTCGACCATACATTGCCTGTAACAAATCCGATTGTTCTGTTTTGGTTGGTAAACCTGTTGAAGGTCCCCCTCGTTGTACATTAACCACGACCAGTGGTAACTCAATCATCATAGCCAATCCCAATGCTTCTCCTTTTAATGCCAAACCGGGGCCAGAGGTGGTTGTAATCGCCAAATCCCCTGCAAACGAAGCTCCAATAGCAGAAGTTATACCCGCAATTTCATCTTCGGCCTGAAGTGTTTTTACCCCAAAATGCTTATGCTTTGCCAGTTCGTGCAAAATATCTGATGCTGGAGTAATAGGATAAGAACCTAAAAATAATTCCAAGCCTGTTTTTTCTGCTGCTGCCAAAAACCCCCAGGCTGTAGCCGTATTACCCATAATAATCCTATAAGTACCTGGGCTCATCTTAGCCGGGGCAATTGTATATGCATTAGGGATTAATTCTATGGTTTCGGCAAAGTAATAACCTGCATTCAATACTTTGGTATTAGCTTCAATAATCTGGGGTTTGGATTTAAACTTTTTATTGAAAAAATCAATCGTATAATCTGTTGAACGGTCATACATCCAGTAGACCATTCCTAAAGCAAACATATTTTTACTTCGTAGAATACTTTTATTATCTAGTCCTTCAACATCTTTTAATGCCTCTTTGGTTAAAGAAGTCATAGTAACCTCGATAACCCTATAGTTTTCAAGACTCCCATCCTCTAGCGGATTGGATTCATACTGCGCTTTTTCTAAATTCTTTTTGTTAAAAGCATCGGTATCGACAATAATAGTATGTCCTGGCTTTACAGCATGTAGGTTCGTTTTTAAACCGGCGGGGTTCATAGCCACCAATAGATCCACATTATCTCCTGGTGTGCTAATTTCGATACTACCTATATGAACCTGAAAACCTGATACTCCATATAAACTTCCTTGTGGGGCCCTTATTTCTGCAGGATAGTTTGGGAAAGTTGCCACATCGTTTCCAAACATTGCGGAGGTATCTGAGAATTGAGTACCAGTTAATTGCATTCCATCACCAGAGTCTCCTGCAAACCTTACGACTACAGCTTCTAAAACCTCTTGTTTGGTATTGGGCTTATCTATAATCATAATGTATATGGATTTAAAAATTACTTAAATTTATCAAAATTTGATCAAATGATCATTAAAATTAACGTCATATTTAACCTTACTTTTTAAATTGAAGCATGATTTTTATCATTTTAAAGAAAGTTTTAAATCATTATAAGTTGTATATTTAAGTGTTTTAAAAACAGATCAATATGGCAATTATAATAACTGATGAGTGCATTAATTGTGATGCTTGCGTTTCTGAATGTCCTAATAATGCAATTTATGAACCTGATCAAGAATGGTCTTATTCTGATGAAACATCTTTAAGTGGTATAGTTACTTCTCTTGATGGAAAAGAAATAGATGCTGATGCTGAAAATGCACCGGTTTCTGATGAATTTTATTTTATAGTATCTGATAAATGTACAGAATGCAAAGGTTTTCATGACGAGCCACAATGCGCTTCGGTATGCCCGGTTGATTGTTGTGTTCCAGATGAAGCAAACGTAGAAACAGAGGATAGGCTACTACAAAAAAAGGCCTGGATGCATGGTGAGTAGCCAGGTAAAGGACGTTGCTTTTAACTAAAAAGATTTAGGGAGAAACCATTTCTGAGTAACTTATGATGGTTTTATATCCCTTTTTCTTAAAATATGCTATGTCTGTATCGGACCCGGTCACTAAAATAAAATCACCACCCCAACCGCCCAGGCTTTTTATACTTCTAGGGTAATCAGAAAACAATTTAGACTTTACTGTTTCGGTTTTGATAATTTTGGAAATAGTTTCTTCGTGTGAATCGATAAGCTTTTCAAACGCTTCAATAGTCGTACAATCGACAATACTTGAGGTGATTTCTGTAATAGCCTCTTCTGCCTTATCAAAGTCTTTTAAGGGTAAAGACTGGTATCGTTTAATAGATTCCTTACTATCTTGTTTTTGGTTTAAATACACAAAGAAAAGTTGATCTTTGTAGGGTGGATCAAAATTAATTTCTTTAATTATAGGTTTGCCTTCGGTGCGAGTGTAAAGTATAGGAGTGTCGTGTTGTGCACAGGCAATATCATATCCGCTACCGCCAAAACTTTTTTCTAAAAGAACGAAGGCGTCCACTTTTGCCCATTGTGCAATATTATTAATCAAAGTAGATGAAGAACCAAGTCCCCATTGACGATTAAACTCCAGTCGGGCTTCAATACTATATCCTTTGTCAGTAGCAAGAAAATTAGGGTTGAGTTCTAGAGCAGTATTAAGAATATTAAGTAATATATCGGTAACCTCGTTTGATTCTATATCAGTTCGCGATGGCTTTATGAGATTGTCTTCTATAGATAGTATTGTCTCAAACCAACAATTTCCATCTTCGTCAAAGCTTTTCCAAGTTATTTCGTTAGAATCATTTTCTTCAATAAACAGCCATTGTCCTTTTTTGGTAGGAATTGCCATGGCTTCAACGCCATCCAGAACCAAATATTCTGCTGTTAGTAAAAGTTTCCCATGACTATAAAATGACTTTTTCATTACTGTCTCAATTTCTCAATTTGGGTTACTACGTCACTATGAGTAACCGTATTTGTTGTAAAATATTTTATAAGCTGTTTTTTTTCGCTTTCGGTAGCTTCAAATTGATTAAGGATATTCATTAGGTGCATTTTCATATGACCTTGTTGAATTCCTGTAGTAATCAAAGAATTAATGGCAGCAAAATTCTGAGCAAGTCCAGCTACTGCTGTAATTTCCATTAATTTTTTGGCATTAGGTTTTCCTAGCAACTGCAATGCAAGTTTAACCAAGGGATGCAAATTTGTCAAACCACCAACGGTTCCCAGAGCGAGAGGTATTTCGATAGAAAAAGTAAAAATGTTGTTTTTTATTTCTGCATGAGTAAGGCTCGAATATTTTCCATTTCTTGAGGCGTATGCATGTGCACCGGCTTCAATAGCTCTAAAGTCATTTCCTGTTGCCAAAACAACAGCATCAATGCCGTTCATAATTCCTTTATTATGCGTAACAGCGCGGTAGGGTTCAATCTCGGCAATGTTGACTGCCCTTATAAACTTTTCAGCATATTGTCTTGCAGATAGTTCTGGAGTATTCGGTAATTCATTAATAGCACAGGATACTGAAGCTTTCACCAAACATTCGGGGACATAGTTAGAGAGAATACTCATAATAATCTCTATATTCTTTTCTGTTTTGGTAAACTTGTCATATTCTTTTGCTTCAGAAACCAGTGTTTTTGCAAATTGTTCAAGACAAGAGTTGATAAAATTAGCACCCATGGCATCTGCTGTTTCGAAGGTACAGTGTAATTGGTAGTAATTATCAATTTCAGACGTCTTATCTCTTAACTCAATTTCTTTTACTCCTCCACCTCTTTTCTCCATGTTTTTAGTAATATGAGAAGTAGAAGAAATTAGTGTCGTCTTGATTTTGTCGAAGAAACGATTAAATTTTTCTGCATTACCTGTATACATAAAATGTACTTGCCCAACTTTTATGGTCGAGAGTACCTTTGCGTTAAAACCACCTCGAGTTTGCCAGAACTTGGCGGCCTTACTTGCCGCCGCCACGACCGAACTTTCTTCGATAGTCATCGGTAGTGTATAACGTTTGCCATTGATCAAAAAATTAGGCGCTACCGAAAAAGGTAAATAGTAATTAGAGATCGTATTTTCTGTAAATTCATCATGAAGGCGTTGTAACTGTTCATCAGAATTCCAATAAGTGATAAGGGTATCGGAAGCGGCTGCATCATTATCAAAATGATGTTCTGCCAACCACTTAATTTTATCTTCTTTCGAGAGTTTAGAAAATCCAGAAACTACGGGAGCCATTATATTGTAATGTTATTAGTGCATTCAAAGATACTATTCTGTTTTGGGATATTCATAATTCTAATGTATTTGGTATAATATGAAGTTAACAAAAGCTGGTTCGTTAAAAGTTTGAATTTTAATAATATGTTAAAAAAAATGGAGTATGAGGCTATGATTTTATTGTATTTAACAGCAATTATTGTATTTTTCACGGATTTTTTAGTATTCTTGGCGTTAACAATTTTTAAAATTATGATATGAAGATTACAAAATTGTTTTTTGGAATTACACTTTTTATTGGGTTCACGATAGTGGCTCAAAACAAACCATTCACATTAGAAGAAATATGGAAAGGAGCACTTATAGCCAATGAATATAAATCTTTACATTCCTTGAATAATGGAACTCAATATTCGGTCTTAGAAACGGATAAACTTTCTGGAGCCTCCAATATTGAGGTTTATGACTATAAAACCGGAGAAAAGGTGAAAACATTAGTAAGCTCTTCTTCTATAGATGGGTTAGATTCGTTCCAGGATTACACCTTTAGCGAAGATGAAACTCGAATTTTATTGTCTAGTGAGATAGAGCAAATATATCGCCGTTCCAAAAAGGGAATTTATCACATTTTTGATGTTCCTTCTCAAGGGGTATTTAAACTAAGTGATAAAAAAGTAGAATCGCCATTATTGTCTCCGGATGGAAATAAGGTTGCCTATGTTTTTAATAACAATCTTTACATGCTAAATTTTGTAACAGGACAAGAAATTCAACTTACGAGCGACGGTAAGAAAAATGAAATCATAAATGGAATTAATGATTGGGTATATGAAGAAGAATTTCTTTTTGTAAGGGCTTTTGAATGGAGCACCGATAGCAAAAAAATTGCTTTTGTAAGATTTGATGAAAGAGAAGTGCCAGAATTTTCGATGGATGTTTATGGTACCGGTCTTTATCAAAAACAAGAAGTGTTTAAATATCCAAAAGCCGGAGAGAAAAATGCAAAAGTCTCTTTATTCCTAGCTAATATCGAGGCAATGGCACTAGACGAAATAAAATTAGGCGATTATAAAGATTTTTACATACCCAAAATTAGGTGGACTACGAATCCGGATATTTTAAGTGTTCAGGTACTTAATAGGCATCAAAATAATCTGGATCTGATTTTTGTAGATGCCAAGACCAAAACACCAAAAGTGGTACTTAATGAAAAGGATGAAGCTTATGTTAGCACAACCGATAATCTTACTTTTTTGGATGATAATAGTTTTATTTGGACCAGCGAAAAAGATGGATTTAATCATATCTATCATTACAAGGAAACTGGCGAGTTAATCAATCAGGTGACCAAGGGGTCTTGGGAAGTGACAGATTATTATGGTTACGATACCAAAAACAAAAAAATATTTTACCAAAGTGTAGAAAATTCGAGTATTAATCGTGATGTTTATTCAATTTCATTAGATGGGAAGGACAAAAAGAGATTAAGTAAAAAGGATGGTGTTAATAAAGCAGAGTTTACTGCGGATTTTAGTTCGTATATCAATTCCTATTCTAATGTCAAAACTCCCAACGAATATACATTGAATAATGCAACTACGGGAGAAGTAATTCGTGATATAAAAAATAATAAAGCTCTGGCAGATAAATTAGCCACTTATGATGTTCGTTATAAAGAGTTTTCTACTATAGATATAAATGGTGAAACACTCAATATGTGGATGATGAAACCAAAAGATTTTAGTCCCAAAAAGAAATATCCATTACTAATGTTTCAATATTCTGGTCCCGGATCTCAATTTGTAAAAAATACGTGGAATAAAGAAAGGGATTATTGGCATATGTATTTGGCACAACAAGGCTATATTGTTGCGTGTGTAGATGGAAAAGGAACTGGTTATAAAGGTGCAAAATTTAAAAAAGCTACTCAAAATGACTTAGGGAATCTTGAAGTTCAGGATCAAATTGCAGTTGCAAAGCAATTGGGTGCTCTGGATTATATAGACGCTTCAAGAATTGGGATTTGGGGATGGAGTTATGGAGGCTTTATGTCAAGTAATTGTTTGTTTAAAGGAGCAGATACCTTTAAAATGGCCATTGCAGTGGCTCCTGTAACAAGTTGGAGATTTTATGACACCATTTATACCGAACGATATTTGAAGACTCCACAGGAGAATGCCAAGGGATATGATGATAATTCACCTATTAATTTTGTTAATGGATTAAAAGGGAAATTCTTGCTGGTGCACGGTAGTGCAGATGATAATGTGCATGTACAAAATACCATGCGATTGGCAGAGGCATTAATACAAGCCAATAAGGATTTTGATTGGGCAATTTATCCGGATAAAAATCACTCGGTTTCTGGCGGTAATACCAGATTACATTTATATACCAAAATGACAAACTTCATTAAAAATAACTTATAAATTAATTAAACTAACATAATGGCAAATACAGTTAAAGCGGCTCATCAAAAAGAGCTTTTTGGACACCCGGTAGGATTATATATATTATTTTTTACAGAGATGTGGGAACGATTTTCCTACTACGGAATGCGTGCAATTTTTGTGTTGTACCTTACTGCAAAGACCATGGATGAAAATGCTGGTTTAGGTTGGTCATCTGGAGAGGCTTTGGCTCTTTATGGTTGGTATACCATGTTGGTTTATGTAGCATCAATACCCGGAGGATGGATTGCGGATAAATTTCTTGGACAAAAGAAATCAGTCTTGGTTGGAGGGATTTTGTTGGTTGCCGGACACAGTATTTTAGCTGTAGAGCAGATGTGGGCTTGGTATTCTGGACTTGGTTTAATTATTGCTGGAGTAGGAATGTTAAAACCTAATATTTCAACAATGGTTGGAGGCTTGTATAAACAGGGTGATATTCGTAGAGATAAGGGATTTACGATTTTCTATATCGGAATTAATCTAGGAGCATTTTTATCCAGTTTAATAGTGGGGTATGTTGGTGAAGTACACGGGTGGCATTATGGTTTTGGACTTGCTGGGATCGGAATGGCTCTAGGATTATTACAATATCTTTTGGGTCAAAAATATCTGGAAAATGTTGGAAATTTCTTAGGGGCATCTGAGAAAAAAGAAGATAAAGATGCAATGAAAAGGCCGCTAACTAAGATTGAAAAAGATAGAATAGTGGTCCTTCTGATTTCATTCTTATTGGTAATTGTTTTCTGGGGAGCTTTTGAGCAAGCTGGCGGATTAATGAATATCTATGCCAAAGAAAAAACAAACAGAATGTTGATGGGTTGGGAAGTTCCGGCTTCTTGGTTCCAATCTTTAAATGCCATGTTTATTATTTTCTTGGGAACTTCAGTGGCTTGGTATTGGGCCCATCGAAAGCTGAAGGGTAAAGTTGCAGGTTCCTTATTTAAAATGATTATCGGTTTAATTATTATGGGTACAGGTTTCTTTTTTATGACTGCTGCATCAATGGAGTTCAACTCAAATGGTTCATCAGCAATGTACTGGCTTGTTTTGGCTTATCTTTTTCATACCATAGGAGAGCTTTGTATTTCTCCAGTCGCATTATCTTTTATAACAAAATTGGCTCCTGTAAAATATGGAGCACTAATGATGGGAGTATATTTTGCGATGACTGGATTAGGAAATAAACTTGCAGGATTGCTGGGAGAATCTGCAGAAAGTTTAGGAGAATTTACCATTTTTACCGGGATTGCCGTTTTCTGCGTAATTTTTGGGTTATTAGTAATGATATTCAGAAAGAAATTGGAAATACTTACTCATGGGGTTGAAGACAAAGAAGGTACTATTCATGAGGAGGCAGAAGGTTTCGAATTAGCAGACGCTGCTGAATAATCGGATATAGTTTTATGAGTACTACAACAAGCGAAGCTAATGCATTTAGTCTTTTAGGACATAAACCCGCATTATTTGTGCTGTTTTTTACAGAGATGTGGGAGCGTTTCTCTTATTATGGAATGCGTGCAATTTTTGTATTGTTTCTAACCTCTACATTTGCAGAAGGAGGTTGGGAATGGTCTAATGAAAAAGCACTGGCACTTTTAGGAACGTATACTTCTCTAGTATATGTTACTCCGGTTATAGGTGGTTGGATTGCCGATAAATTTATGGGGTATCAAAAGGCCATTGCGCTTGGCGCTTTGGTTATGACTTTGGGGCATGCATCTATGGCATTAGACACAGAAACAACACTCTACATGGGAGTTGGTCTTTTGATTATAGGGAATGGTTTGTTTAAACCAAATATTACATCGATTATAAGTGGCCTTTATGATAAATTCCCAGAACGAAAAGACGGTGCATTTACGATCTTTTATATGGGAGTAAATTCTGGTGGGTTTATAGGTGTGCTGCTTTGTGGTTTTCTTGGTGAGAATTTAAGTTGGGCATGGGGCTTTGGTCTGGCCGGGATTTTTATGATGCTAGGAATGTTACAATTTTGGTTTGCAAGAGGTATTTTTGGAAAAATAGGACTACAACCCTCTAAAAAAGTTGATTTATCAGATGCTATAGATAATATTGCTGGTGATGAGGTAGAAGAAAAAGTTCCTGCTTATATTCAAAGAGATCGTTATATTGTAGTCGGAGTTTTGGCATTCTTTGTAGTTTTCTTCTGGGCTGCTTTTGAACAAGCTAGTGGATCTATGACAATTTTTGCTAATAACTTTACGCAAAGGGTACTTAGCGGTAATTCTGCTCTAATTTTTAAAATAGTAGATACCTTAATAACTGTGGTTCCTTTAGGGATTATTACCTGGGTCTTATTTAAGTTATTTCAACAAACATTTAAAAAGATCTCATTGTCTAATATCGTTTTAGGAATTAGTTTTTTAAGTATTTGGGGGATTGCCATATGGAAACTGTATGTATACCTCCCTCAAGATAGACCAGAGATACCAGCTTCTTGGTTTCTGATCTTAAATTCATTGTTTATAATTACACTTGCACCACTATTTTCTAAATGGTGGGAAAGTAAATACAACCCTGCTGCTACGGTCAAATTTGCCTTAGGGATGATACTTTTAGGAATAGGTTTTGGTATGTTGGCCTGGGGTTCTGCTACTATACCACAAGGAGCTAAAACGGCATCGGTAAGTCTTGTATGGTTAGTAATTGCATATTTATTGCATACTATGGGTGAATTATGTCTATCTCCGGTTGGATTGTCGTATGTATCCAAATTAGTTCCTGCAAAAAAAATAGGATTGATGTTTGGAGTATGGTATTTGGCTATTGCCTTGGGTAATAAATTAGCAGGTTTGGTAGGAAGTTACATAGATGTAATTGTCGATAAATACTCAATGTCTGCATTCTTTTTGATTTTTACTATTATTCCGGCGGTAGTTGGAGTAATATTGATTTTAATTACTCCAAAAATGAAGAAAATGATGCATGGAGTGCATTAACTAAAATAATATACAACTTCAATCGTTTCCCAAAGACAAGCGAAGTTTTTAAGTAAGGAACAGTTTTTGTTTCCCACATATAAAAAAAACTAAAATGATGAAATACCTACTTTCAATTTTTGCATTTCTATTGTGCTTTGTAGCCCAGGCACAGGAAATTAACTGGATGTCTTTTAATGAAGCTTTGGAAGCTCAAAAAAAGGAGCCAAAAAAGATTTTCATGGATGTCTATACCGATTGGTGTGGACCCTGTAAACTTCTTGATAAAAGAACCTTTCATAACAAAGATGTAGTGAGTTATGTAAATAAGCATTTTTATGCAGTAAAATTTAACGGAGAAGGTACCGAAGAGATTCGCTATAATAATTTTACGTATACTAATCCTAATTACAACCCAAGCAGAAAAGGAAGAAACAGCCAACATTTTTTTGCTAATGCTTTAAAAATAACCGGATATCCTAGTATGGTGTTTTTTGATGAAAATGGAAAATTGATTGCTCCGGTAGTTGGGTTTAAAACTCCTCAGCAGCTCGAAATCTATTTGAAGATGATTCATAAGGACGATTATAAAAAATTAACCACCGCAGCTGCCTGGCAGAAATATGAAAAATCATTTGTGGGTACATTTTCTAATTAATGAAAAATAATTTCTAATCAATAACAAGCAATTACAAAAGACCATGTTCTATAGCAAATAGATAGATGCTCTAACTACAAAAAACACTGATCCCTTTTCTCTATATGACGAAAAGGGATTTTTTATTTGCATTTACGAAGCCTTTATATTACTCACATTTATTTAGTATCTTCAAACCACACAATTTAGAACCATCTTAATTATGATACGAGCAGGCGTACTTGTTTTTGGGTTATTGTTTTTTTCGTTTCTCAGTGCCCAAGAAAAACCAGAAATTAGTGCAAATAAGAAATCGGTTATCGATGCGGTAAAGAAGCAGGAGAAAAAAATGATTGCTATGAGTGATCAGATTTGGGCCCTAGCCGAGATAGCTTTTGAAGAAAAACAATCGGCAAAAATTTTGGCAGATTATGCAGAGTCGCAAGGATTTACTGTTGAAAGAGGTGTTGCAGAAATGCCAACAGCCTTTGTTGCTAGTTATGGTACCGGTAAACCAGTAATCGGTATTTTAGGCGAATTTGATGCCTTGCCGGGAATCTCTCAAAAAGCACAACCAACCAAAGAACCTTTAAAACAAGGAGCAGGAGGACATGGCTGTGGGCATAATTTATTTGGTGTGGCAAGTTTATCGGCTGCGGTAGCTATTAAAGACCTTATCGCCCAGGGGAAGTTAAAAGGAACCGTAAAGTTTTATGGTACTCCTGCCGAAGAAAAGTTTTTTGGGAAACTATTCATGGCTCGTAAAGGATTATTTAACGACCTGGATGTTTGCCTGGATTGGCATCCTGGTGCCAAAACTGAAGCAGATGTGCAAAGTTCTCTGGCATTAGTGGATTTTATAGTAGAGTTTAATGGTCAGGCAGCACATGCATCTGCAGATCCATGGAATGGACGAAGTGCCTCGGATGCTTTAGAACTATATACTACTGGGATTAATTACCTTAGAGAACATATCAAACCAACGGTTCGTATTCATTATCATATTCAACAAGCGGGAGATGTAGTGAACGTTGTACCCGATTATTCTAAGATATGGGTACGGGTACGGGATACCAAACGTGAGGGAATGGAAGAAGTGTGGAAACGTGTCGAAAAAATGGCAGAGGGAGCAGCCATTATGGCCAACGTGGATTATAAAATTAGTTTGGTATCAGGACTTCACGAAATTTTGGTAAACAGAGCAGGAGGAGCAGCAATGCAAAAAAATCTTGAGTATTTAGGAGAAATTAAATATACTGAGGAAGAAACCACTTTTGCGCATGGGATACAAGAAGCAACTGGTAAACCCAAAAAAGGAATGGATGCCAAAATAAATCCCCTTGAAGAAACCAAAGAACATCCAGGAGGTGGATCGACCGATGTTGGTGATGTGAGTTGGTTGGTTCCTGTGGTTCGTTTGGGAGTTACCACGGCACCCAAAGATACACCTTGGCACTCATGGGCAGTAGTAGCCTGTGGTGGGATGTCGATCGGTCATAAAGGAATGATGCAAGCCTCAAAAGCATTGGCAATGACTATGGTTGATATGTATGATAACAAAGAACTTGTAGAAAAAGTAAAGACAGAATTCAAAGAGCGAAAAGGGGACTATCAATACAAAGCAATTTTACCAGAAGGCCCGCCACCAATTCCGGTAGGATCTAATTGATTGTATGTCATTTGGTTGGTTTCTGTAATCTATATTCAGAAGAGAAATAAGGAGAATTAAAAAATATTAAAGGAACATACAATTAATTGATTGTGTTTGCGTTACCATATACGTAAACCTAAAAATACCCAAATTTGATAAAAAAAAGATGTAATTGTGCATTTCAAAGGATTTTTTGTTACTTTTGTCGATGTTTTTAATCTTTTTTGTATCTGAAACCTACTTATGAAAAAACTTTTAGCCATAGCTACCCCATCTATGTTGTTGATTGCCCTGTTGTTTTCTTTTGTATCTGCAAAGAAACCCGAAGGAAACATACAAGTCATAGCAGAACAAGTTACTCCGATTCAATTTCCGCAACCACAGCAACCAGAAGCTCTTTTATCAGAGATTTCCAAAAAGAGATTAGAAGATGCAATTCAAGAATATTTTAATGAAGCCGTAAAGAGAAATCAAATAGTAGGCGCTTCTGTGTCTGTTGTTAAATGTGATTCTATCATCTACTCAGGAGGTTTTGGAAATAAGAATGTTGCTCTTAAAGATACTGTTAATGCTAAAACCATATTTAGAATAGGTTCAGTATCCAAAGGGTTTGCAGGAATATTAACAGGTATTCATGTACAGGATGGTAGTATTGGTTGGCAAGACAAGATTATTGACCACATACCTAATTTCAGACTTGCAAATAAAACACAAACAGATAAAGTAACACTATCTCATGTGTTATCACATACTTCAGGATTACCATATCATAGTTTTACAAATCTTGTAGAAGATGGTTTAACACTAACAAGTATTGCAGGTCGTTTTAATGAAGTCCTTCCTCTACAGGAACCTGGGAATTTCTATAACTATCAAAATGCTATTTTCGCACTTAGTGGAGAAATTATCGAACGAGTAACAGGAAAATCATTAAAAGAAGTTATTCAAGATAGAATTTTTAACCCATTGCAAATGGAGACTGCTTCTGCAAGTTATGAAGCACTAGAAAAATCTGATAACGTAGCAATGCCACATCAACGTATAAGACGTGGTTGGAGACCTACCCGAATTAATAAAAAGTATTATAATGCAATAGCTGCAGGAGGTATAAATGCCAGCGCTATTGATATGGGAAAATGGATGAAGTTTTTATTGGGTAATAATCCTGATGTTTTAATGTCTAAGGCGATGGATGATGTATTTAATCCAATTGTTCAAGTTGGAGGAAGAAGAAATTACTACCAAAGATGGCCGGGATACAAAGCTTCTTTTTATGCTTTAGGATGGCGCGTTCATGAGTTTAAGGATACCAAATCCGGAGAAGTAAACAAGGTTATTCATCACGGCGGAGGAGTAAACAACTATCGCAGTGAGATCGCCATCTATCCCAGTGAAGATATCGGTATTTGTGTGCTTTTTAATAGTCCTAATAAAATGGCAAAAGATTGTATTCCTAAAATACATGAGATTATAAAAGAAGTTATGCAATCAGAATCTAAGGATTACTTGGCAGAGTCTTTAGTAGCACTATAAAAATTCGAAAAGACATCATTTTAGAATAAAAGCTCCCTTTTTGTCTGTACGATGAAAGGGGATGTTATGTTTTTTACAACTTATTTCCCATTGATCAAGATAACTTCTATAATTACTACCATCGGCAATGATTTTCCAAGGAGTAAGACTATCCAGCATACGATCAAAATGAATTTTTGGCGAGTTTGATAACAGAATGATCATAGGTTTTATTTCTTTTATATTATATATACCAGTACTATCGATCACTAAAAGGGTTTGTTGTTTATATTGGTAAACATTTTTTAGGGTTTTTAATGAAGTGTCTATTGTTGCTTGCTTCTGAATTAGATAATTGTCAAATAAAAAGTGCCTAGTGTTATTTTCTATATGTTCTTTACCGTAAAGTTGAAGTTTTTGATTTTCTAGAACCCCTAAAACAGTATTGCCCCGATTTTGAAAGATGATCAATTCCTCATGTGACGCAGCCATATTCTTTTCAAACGTTAATATCACAAATAGTAAACTTAAAGGAATTCCTACCCAATAAAGCTTTTGCTTTTTGTATTTCTTAAATAACATGACCGAAGTACAAATAAGAATATAGAACAGTATGAGCATCCTCCATGAAAATGAAATATGGTTGATTACAAAATCTTCTTGCTGTGCTACCCAGCTTACAATACCATTCATAAGATCAATACAGTGACCAAATACTTCGGCTAAGCTTTGGGGTAGGAGTTTAGACGAAGCCAAAATAATAACCACAATTCCAAATCCTAGAATTCCTCCTAAAAAAGGAATAATGATAAGATTGGAAATAAAAAACAAAAGAGGAAATTGATGAAAATAGAATAAAGACAGGGGTAACAATCCTAATTGAGCAGCCATTGTCACTGTAAAAGTTTCCCAGAGCTTTTTAGAAATTAAAAATCTAGGTTGATATTGCTGGACGATCAGGGGTTGGATCCAAACAATAGAGAAAACAGCGATATAACTAAGCTGAAACCCTACCGAAAACAATAGCAATGGATTGCAACATAATAATATAAACATAGAAACAAATAAGGAGTTGTAGATACTGGCTTGAGAACCAATTTGCATCCCAATTGCAAGAAAAGAAAACATGGTTACTGCTCTAAGAACCGATGGCGATAGACCAGCTATGATAGCAAAGCACCAAAGAAAAAGGAGACTCGTAAATAATGAAATGATCTTTCCCTTTTTCCCTTTTCTTTGTATAGGTTTTAATATTAAATTCAAGATCAATAATAAGATCCCTACATGCAATCCGGATACGGCAAGAATATGAATGGCACCGGCATCTCTATATTCCTTAAACGTTTCCTTGGATATATCTTGCCTTTGACCTAAAAGCAGTGCATTAATAATGGATAATTGCTTTTTAGTAAATGAATAGTTAGAAAGCTTCAGGTTGATATCCTTTCTAATTTGATCAGCAATACGGAGTAACGACCATTTTGTTTGTTGATTATTAATAAGTAAGTCTGAAGAAATAGTGATTTGATGATACAAATAATGATTACTCATGTATTTGGCATAATCAAACTGATTAGGATTTAGTGGTTTAGAAATTGGGCGAATTTTGGCTAAGGTAGTGTAGGTATCCCCAACATGTAGAATATTGTTTAAACTGTCTCTAGGTATTTGAAGAAGTATATCACCATTTACCGTTGCATCTTCAATGCGTTCAATTGAAATAACATATTTATAATAGTACGAAGTTGATTTTAGATGTTCTTTTACAGAAAATCGAATTCCTTTTTTGATATTTTGAAAACCGTTGTTAGAATTTATTTGATGGGTATAATGCTTATCATTGTTCCTGGGATTATGAACATTGACCAGAGTTATCCCAAAAATGATAAAAAATAATATAGTAGCTATGGTGAAAGAATGCGATTTGGCAAACATCTTTTTTGACCGCTGCCAGAAGAAAATTAAAGCTCCCATAGAAACTGAAAAACCTATGAAAACAATCTCAACGTTCAACTGCACAAAATACCGTATACTGATCCCCAGAATGGTAGATAACGTGATAATGATAAAGGGGACGTTTAAGAATCTTGTCTTTGGCACTTTGAAAATAATTATATCGGTATACTATGCAATGTTAAGCGATGCTGGTTTCATTTTTTGAAACTGGAACAGATTTAGGCTAAAAATATGGGTGAAGTTCTGAGGCAGGATAAGATTTAGGTGAGGATAGCCTAACTGTCAGGTTGAGCGGAATCTAGACCTTACTTCAAAGACCGCAAATAAGCCCCAGGATTATTCAAAAAAGATTTGGTAATCGAATAATGCTCAACATCTTCTAAAGGTACTTGTACCATATCGTTTTCAGTAATTTCGTATAAGGAGGCCCCTGGGTATGCCATTAACATAGGAGCATGGGTCACAATAATAAATTGTGACATATGAGACTGTAAACGCTCGGGAATAAATACATAAGAGATAATTGTTTTGTTAAAAAAATTGGTTTTTTCTCAGAGTTTCAAAAAAATGAAATTGGTACACCATACTTCACATGTAAAACAAAAAATTATTGAGATTGTATAGTGAGGAATTTATTGTACCAATTGCAGGATCTATTATACAGATTACAATGCTCAGTATTATACTAAAAATATTTTATGGCGACCGAGTCATACAGAATGTAATGAAGCAATCCGTTCAAATAGTAAAAGATTACTTAGTCGTACCTTCTCGTAATGATATTAAATATTTGTCTTTAGATACTAATAAACCAGAGTATCCCTTGCGAGCTTCGGTTTTTATTTTTCTCTTCACTAACTACTAACTACTAACTACTATTTACATCACAACCCTTCGGGCGCTTACAAAAGCTTTGTTCCAGTATTTTTCGTCAAGACTTGATATGATAACCCCTCTAGAGGTTGAAGCGTGAATAAATTTTATGGTTCCTTTGGTCTCGACTACCAGACCAACATGAGAGATCACGTTTTTTCTTTTATTGGTCTTAAAAAATAGCAAATCACCGATACCAACTTTTTTTAAGGAAATTGGTTTGCCTTGGGTTGCCATGGTTCTCGAAGTGCGGGGCAAAATGATGTTTTCCTTTTTAAAAGAAGTATAGACCAAACCAGAGCAATCCATACCTTTTTTGGTAGTCCCCCCGTATTTGTAGCGGGTACCATTAAAAGATTTAGCAAAGCTAACAATACTTTTTATTTTTCTATTGCCAGCGTAGTCACTCTTTTTGATCTTTGTGGTGCTTTTGGTCTTCGTAGAAATCACTGCTTTGTTCTTTGAGGAACTTCCGCAGGAAGAAGCAATAGCGCTTAAAAGAATTAGGATGTAGGTTATAATTTTTTTCATTTTGGGAAGGGTTTTATTTTATAGATTCTACAATAAATGCCGCAGTTTTATCACTGGCGCCTCTACCGCCAAGCTTTTTTTCGAGATCATAATAATCCAAAAACATAACGGCTCTTTTGTAATCATCAAGTATTATAGTAAGTTCTTCTTTCAGCCTTTTGGGGTTAAAATCACCTTGAATAAGCTCTGTCACTATGGGTTTGTTCATGATAAGATTTACCAAAGAAATATACTCTAGATTAATAATTCGTTTGGCAATTTGATACGAAATATAGCTTCCCTTATAACAGACCACCTGGGGGACCTTAAATAGTGCCGTTTCTAACGTAGCGGTTCCCGAGGTTACCAGAGCTGCATTACTAAGGCTTAGTAAATCATAGGTTTCATTCATTACCAAATGAACTCCTTCTTTTTTGATAAAAGGTTTGTAAAAAGAAACGTCTTGGCTCGGGGCACCGGCGATCACAAATTGATATTCGGGAAAATTATCTACCGCAGTTAACATGATGCCAAGCATTTTTCGAATTTCCTGCTTTCTACTACCGGGTAATATGGCTACAATGGGCCTATCATCTAGCGTATGTTTTTCTTTAAAGGATTCGGGCATAATCTGGGTATGATCCGCAATGGCATCAATTAGAGGGTGACCCACAAATTGAACTGGATATTCATAGGTATCATAAAAATCTTTTACAAAAGGTAATACCACATACATATAATCAACATACGCCTTTATGGTTTTGATACGGCCTTCTCTAGAAGCCCAAAGTTGAGGGCTTATATAATAATGCGTGGTAAAATTTTGAAGTTTTGCCCATTTTGCAATGGGTAGATTAAAACCAGAGTTATCAATTAAAATAACTACATCTGGTTGATACTGCTTGATATCTTTTTTACAGTATTTGATAAATCCAAGTATTTTACGAAGGTTTAATAGGATTTCTATAAACCCCATAAAAGATCGTTCCTTGTAATGTTTTACCAACGTACCGCCAACCTTCTGCATAAGATCACCTCCCCAGAATCTTAATTCGGCATTGGGGTCTTCTTTAAGAATAGATTTCATAAGATTGGCACCGTGTAAATCACCAGATGCCTCTCCTGCAATAAGGTAGTATTTCATCCAAAAAGATTGCTTTGTGTTATAAAATATTATCCAAATTTACTAATTGCAATACAAATAGCTGCAATAAGTGTAGCAAGAAGCACGCCACGAGCTCGATAGACCTTTTCTTTTTTAATAAACAGGAAGAAAACCACAAGGTTAGGAATTGCTCCAAGCACAATAAGGCTGCCAAACGAATCATTTTTCAGAGATGCTGTAATTGTTTCAGAAAAACCCAAATTTTGTGGACTCAAGGCCGAAAATATAAAAACACATACAACAAATCCAATACTATTTGCAATTAAACCGGTTATAAAACCGATTGCTATTTCTTTTTTAATCATGTAATGACCAATTATTTAGTTCTTGTATAAAATGATGAGCAGTGAGATCAAATTGAGTAGGAACTACTGAAACATATCCTTGTCTTAGTGCCCACTCATCGGTATCTTCGCCTTTGTCTTCGTTAATAAATTTGCCAGAAAGCCAATAATATTGCCGCCCCATAGGGTTAGTCCTTTTATCAAACTCCTCAACCCAATGAGCATTTGCCTGTCTGCAAATTTTCACACCTTTTATTTCTTCTTCGGGTAATCTAGGGATATTTACATTAAGTACGACACCCTTTGGTAATCCATTTTCGAGAACATTTTCTACAATGGATCTTACATATTTCTTAGAAGGTTCAAAATTGGCATTCATACTATAGTCCAATAAAGAAAATCCTATAGCCGGTATTCCCTCGATACCCGCTTCTACCGCAGCACTCATAGTTCCTGAATAAATTACGTTAATGGCAGAATTTGATCCGTGATTAATACCACTTACACACAAGTCGGGTTTTCTGGGCATAATCTCTCGAGCTGCCATTTTTACACAATCTGCCGGAGTGCCAGAGCAACTAAATTCTTTTTGAGGCGCAGTCTTGTCAATTACAATTGGATCACAGTATATAGTGCTGTTTACCGTAATTGCATGACCCATTCCGCTTTGGGGACTATCTGGCGCCACAACAAATACATCACCAATTTCGTTCATAACACCTATTAATGCTCGTATTCCTGGTGCGGTAATACCATCATCATTGGTTACAAGAATAAGTGGTTTTTTTTGAGCCATAGCCATATAATTTTTACGGTGATAAAAATACACTTTTTTTATACCAAATATTTAATGAAACAAGTGGAAGAAAGAATATTAGTTCATTTAAGAAAAATTTAGTAATATTACGGGTTATTGGCACGATTTTTAATGTATTTTGCTAAACAAAACCCCTAAATTTTTTTGAGCGTATGAAAAAGAGTTTTTTGATTTTGATGCTTACCGTAATCGTTTCGGTTGCTTCTTGTAGTTTTACCACCAAAGTAGAGAATGGGCCGGATAAGGATAAACTACTGATTGATTTAATAAGTTATGTTCTAGGAAAAGGACATTATGATGCAAAGGATATAAATGACGATTTCTCAAAAGAAGTTTTTGCAGATTATGTGGACGCATTGGACCCTCTTAAGCGTTATTTTTATCAAAGTGACATTGAGGAGTTTAAGAAATTTGAGAAACTTATAGATGATGAAATAAGAAATAAAGAGATCACATTCTTTAATTTAACCTACAATAGACTTCAACAAAGAATGACTGAAGCTAGATCTCTGTATAAAGAAATCTTAGAAACCCCTTTCAATTTTAGGAAAGACGAAAATATTAGTACCGACTACGAAAAACTTTCTTATTCAAACAATAAAAAGGAAATGAAAGATCGTTGGAGGTTACAACTCAAATTCAATGCATTGTCTAGTTATTATGATAAGGTTGAAGAACAATTAGATTCTGTTACTGCTAATAAAAATTATGATCGAAAAACCTCTATGGATCTTGAGGATGAGGCTCGTGAGATCACACGTACTTCTTTAAAAGAATATTTTGAATTTGCCGATGATTTAGAGCGAAAGGATTGGTTTACTATATACATAAATTCTATTGTTGAAGAGTTTGATCCACACACCTATTATTTTGCTCCTCAGGATAAAGATAGATTTGATATCGCCATGTCTGGTAAGTTAGAGGGTATTGGTGCTAGATTGCAGAAAAAAAATGATAATGTAAAGATTATTGAAATCATTTCTGGAGGCCCTGCCTGGCGAGGTAACAAGGTTGAGGTTGGAGATTTGATCATGAAGGTAAAACAAGAGGATGAAGAAGAACCCGTAAGTGTTGTAGGAATGCGCCTTGATGATGCAGTTAGTCTTATTAAAGGACCAAAAGGAACCAAGGTTTCGTTAACGGTTAAGAAAGTCGATGGTACTACTGAAATAGTCGAAATTATTAGAGATGTTGTTGAACTTGAAGAAACCTATGCAAAGTCGTCTATGGTGAAGAAAAATGATAAAACATATGGTATTGTTAATTTACCAAAGTTTTATTTTAATATGCAAGACTACAACCAGCGTAATGCGGCAAAAGATGTTAAGCAGGAGATCATCCGTCTTAAAGAACAAGATATGGATGGCCTGGTGATAGACCTAAGAGATAATGGTGGAGGATCGTTACAGACAGTTGTTGATATTGCAGGTCTTTTTATCGAAAAGGGTCCTATCGTACAAGTTAGAACAAAAGGAGAGTCTCCAGAAGTGTTAAGTGATAAAGACAGAAACATTCTTTGGGATGGTCCTTTGGTAATTTTAGTCAATGAATTATCTGCTTCAGCTTCAGAAATTTTGGCAGCTGCTATGCAGGATTACAAACGTGCTATTATTATAGGAAGTAGACAAACCTATGGTAAAGGGACTGTTCAAAATGTGATGGACCTAAATAGATGGATGAGAAGTAATGACTTTGGAGATTTAGGAGCTTTAAAACTAACCACTCAGAAGTTTTATAGAGTTAATGGAGGTTCAACGCAGTTAGAAGGAGTAAAAAGTGATGTCGTAGTACCGGATCGTTATAGCTATATTGATATAGGAGAAAAAGATCAGGAAAATCCATTACCATGGGATAAAATTCCGGCGGCAGATTACAATACCTGGGATGGTTATATCGACTTTGATCAAACGATTAGCAATAGTAAAGCCCGAATGGCCGAGAACGATCAATTAAAACTGATTAATGAAAATGCAAAATGGGTTCGCCAAAAAAGAGATATAAATATATACTCTTTACAGTATGACAAGTATAAGGCAAACATAGAGCTTAATGAAAAGCAAGCAAAACGTTTTGACGCAATAAACGACTATAAAACAAATTTAAGTTTCGAGTCGTTGCCTTATGAAAAAGAATTAATGATAAAAGATACAATACTAGAAGAGAAGAGAGGCAGATGGCATGAATCTCTAAGTCAAGATGTATATGTCGAAGAAGCTATAAGCGTTCTAGAGGATATGAAGATCAATAACATTCGAAGATCTAAAAACCCTCTTACGCTGAAGAATTAAAAAAATTAATGCCAGAAATAAATTCAAACTCTTTAAGTAGACTAGCGCTCCAAAAATTCAAGAAGAATTTTTGGGGCGTTTTGAGTTTTTACTTCATTGTTTTTTGTGCGATTATTGCAGTTTTTGCTTATGTTCTTGCTCCTGATAATTCTCAGAATGCGAACCAGATGCATTTATCAATTCATTCTAAACCTCCTGGTTTTAAGGTGAAGATGCTTACAATACCCTCTCAAAGTTCGTATGACCAATCTTTTTTTGGCAGCGTATTTTTTGGCAAAAAGAATACAGACACAGAGATTCCTATAGAACGGTATACCCTAAAAAAAAATGTTTTAAAAATTTATCCCTATAGTGAAGGAGAAATTATTGGAATTTCAAAGGAAATTCCCTTACAGAGTTTTCCAAAGGATCTTACTTCCAAAGAAATAATCGATACCTATGTCAAGGATCAAAAATTTATATTGGGCACCGATAAATACGGTAGAGATCTACTAAGCCGAATGCTGGTAGGTATACGAATCTCATTTTCTATTGGATTTGTGGCTGTCCTAATTTCTTTACTTTTAGGAATATCGTTGGGTGCAATTGCTGGCTATTTTGGTGGTAAAGTAGATGTTGCCATCATGTGGCTCATAAATGTAACCTGGTCTATCCCTACATTGTTATTGGTAATTGCTATCACATTGGCTTTAGGAAAAGGTTTTTGGCAAGTTTTTATTGCCGTTGGGCTTACTATGTGGGTAGAAGTTGCTCGTGTTGTACGAGGTCAGGTGCTAAGTGTAAAACAAATGCAATATGTTACTGCTGCAAGGGCATTAGGGTTTACTAATTTCAGGATTATAGCAAAGCATATTTTACCTAATAGCCTGGCACCTGTAATTGTAATTTCTGCTGCCAATTTTGCGGCGGCAATTCTTATTGAAAGTGGACTCAGCTTTTTGGGTATAGGAGCACAACCACCCATGGCAAGCTGGGGAGCTATGATCAAAGATCATTATTCGTATATTATTTTAGGTAAAGCATATCTTGCGGTGATACCTGGTTTGGGTATTATGAGTCTTGTAATGGCTTTTATGTTGATCGGTAATGCGCTTCGGGATGCTTTGGATGTGAAGGGATAGGATAAATAGTATCTTCTCTTGAGTCGTAAAAGTTAATGTTTTAATACTGTAAAAGGGTTCTTTCATATTGTTAGAACCCTTTTCTATTCTAGAAACTAAAATTGATTTTTAGAAACAATAGCAGACACCATTTCTATATCTTCCTCCACTGTGTGGGCCTACTCCGCATTGCCATTGCGCAGTTCCACAACATTCAGGATCACTACTTGGATAGCATGATGGAGTCGGAACGGGGAACCCTCCTCCAGTAATTGATTTCTGATCTTTTTTCTCAATTTGCTTCGCGTTGTCCAAAGACAAAATGTTTTTTAACATGATTTAAGGTTTTAAGATTAATACTAATTAAATATAATCAAATGATTCTCTTACTCATGTTCTAATGAGGTTAATTAAAGTATAATGTTTTGTTATGAAGGATAACAATTTCTTCCGCCAGGGAATTCACATCGATCACCAATACAATTACAGTAAGAAGGGTAAAAAACTTGACAGATTAAAATAATGCCACCATTAATACTTTTTTGCTCATTTTTTGAGAGTATTTTAGCTCCCTTTAGTTTTGAAATTGAATTTATAATAATAGGTTTTAAGAGGTTAAATGATAATTTAATGGTAAATATTTTGTCTTAAGAATTATATTTCTACCGTTTCACCACCTTCAGAAGCTGTCTCCAAATGCTTCTCTAGCATGATCCCAATAAAATGGAAGAACTCATTATAAGCATATTTTTTTGGATAGCCAGAACCATTGATAACCGATGCAGGAGTGTAGGGAATGTTGTTATTCTTGGACCATTCAGACTGCTTATGTAGTACTTCTACATACATAGGATTATTTGTTGGAGCACTATATTTTTTGATCCATTTGCTGTAGGTTCTGTCGGCAAACCAGTTTGAGTAAGCATCCACAAAACTTTCTGCACCCTGGTCATGGTACATTTCTAATAGCCTTAGTGCTATTTGTGTTGGTTCGGCATTTTGATCATCAAGATTTACTCCCAAACGAATTACTATTTGCAATTTATCTCCCATGGCCTTTAGGATACGTGCATAGGCTTCAAAAGCATCTTTGCAATATCCACACATGGGATTAGTAAAACTGATGATCTTAAAATCGGCATTGGGATTACCCAAAACTATTTCATTTTTATAAGTTGCAGTGTCCGATATTTTCTCTGATAGGCTTAGCAAGTGATCGAATATCTGTCCATCTCTTTTAAACTGGTTTAGTTTCATGTTATCAGTTCTAAACTGCTTGTTTTCGGTTACTTTTTCCTTTGCGAAAAGATACATCGATGTAAATAGGGCAGAAAGCATTAAAAATCCGGGTAATTGATTTATTTCGAATATAAATGGCAGGCCTTGAAATGCAATTACAGCTAAAGCAATCGATATAGCACCTATGGTAATACATATTGCACACCATTTTTTTATAATAAACCCCTGGGAGTAGATAGAATATATTACAAAAGGAATCCCTATTAGTGAAGGGATCAATAATATGCTATTAAAACCAAAGAAAATTTGATAGAGCGTTAAAGATCCAAAAAATGCAATCCCGGCATCAGATAGCGTAAAACCTTTAAAGAGTTTTCCGCTATTGTTATTAATGACATCCCCACAGTTGGTGTTTCCCACCGAGGTACAAAATTGATGAATCGCTTGTGATTGAATACCCAGACTTTCGCGTAAAGCAAAAAAGCTAAATACCAAACCTGTAAGGGAAACTAATAAAAATAAAGCTTGATTAAGATCCCAAGATCTGTTAACCAGAGCCAAAAGTACGCCTGCGGCTAGTGCAACTGTCAAAAAAGTTTGTATAAACGATCGGTTAGTTGCAAAACTTTGCTTGGCATTATATTCTACAGCGATTACTTTGGGTATCCAGATTTCTTTAAATTGTTCAAGATTGAACTTTTTGTTGGGTAAACTAGTATTTTTAATCTCAATTTTGTTATTCTTCTTAATGACAGAAACAATTTCTTCCTGATCATCTTTTTTTACAAGAGAAACAAAACTTTCAGGCAATTGATCCAAAGCATCCACAGGCACTTCTACCGCTATGTTATCGATGTCAAAATAGTCCAGTGTGTCTGTAATTGATTGAAAACTTGGATAATTTGGATGTATTTGAAGCTGAAGTTCTAAGTCTTTTTTGTCGTAACCACTTATCCGATTCTGGATGAGAACGGTCTCAACAATTTTTTCAATAGTATTTTTCATGTGTAATAGTAAGATGGTTTTTGTGAGTGTTATGTAAATAACATCTCTAAAATAAAAATAGAATATTCATAAAATTGATATTTTTTGTTAAATTTTCAGCCCTCATAATACATACGAACTTTAGTATGCATCGATTCCCAAAACCAATGTAAATAAATATAAGAGTACTTTGGTGAGTATTGTTCTAGCTAATTAATACTTTTGTCTTGTTTATTTGATACATTAAAAAATAATAGATTGAAAAGGAAATATTTATATCCCGTGTTGATCGTTATAATAACGATTGGCTTTTACTATATTGAAGAATATCAGGATGGTGATTGGTCAAGCTCAACAGAAGAATCAATAGAAAAATCAGAATTGAGCTTCTATTATTTACCAACTTCGACTACAGGATCAATAATCGTTCATAATAATTACGCCTTATCTTATTCTGAAAAACATGAACAAGCAGAATGGGTGGCATACGAACTTAAAAAAGAACATTTGTCAAGTAATGATTTTAAACGGCCTTATTTTGAAAAGGATAAAAAGGTAAAATCATCATCTGCCGATTGGCGTAATTATAAGAAATCGGGATATGATCGTGGGCATTTGTGCCCAGCAGGAGATCGAAGGTTTACTTATGAAGCTTTCGAAGAAACTTTTCTTACCTCGAATATCTCACCACAAAACCATGAGTTTAACAGTGGAATCTGGAATGAATTGGAACAAAAAGTACGATATTGGGCACAGAAGTATGATGGTCTTTATGTGATAACGGGAGGGGTTTTATCCAATAATCTTAAATCTATTGGGTACGAGGCAGTATCGGTACCAAAGTATTTTTATAAGATTATTCTGAAAGGAGGTCCTGAAAGCCCTAAAATGATTGCATTTTTGATGCCTCACCAAGATTCGAATGCTCCGTTAAAAGAATTTGTGGTTCGGGCAGATAAGATTGAACAGCTTACCGGAATTGATTTTTTTCCATCTTTGGAGGATACTATAGAAGAGAAATTAGAAAGATCTTCAACCACAAGTGGATGGAAGTTCTAATTATATTTTTACCACTCATTTACTCGATTAGAGTCAAGCTTGATAAAAATAAACAGTAGAATTGTAAAACCCCATAGTCCAGATCCTCCATAACTAAAAAAGGGTAAAGGGATACCAATAGTAGGGATCAAACCGGTTACCATTCCTATATTTATTGCAAAATGAATAAATAGTATCCCGATGACACTATATCCATATACACGACTGAACTGCGATTTTTGTCGTTCTGCCAGGTGAATCAATCGTATCAATAGTAAGGTAAATAAAATAATGACCATAGTGGCTCCTAGAAAACCCCATTCTTCTCCAACGGTACTAAAAATATAATCGGTATGTTGCTCTGGTACAAATCCTCCTTTGGTTTGTGTTCCTTCTTTCCATCCTTTTCCAGTCCAGCTACCACTACCAATCGCAATTTGACTTTGATTGGTGTTATAACCAATTCCCTTGGAATCTACTTCTTTACCTAGTACAATATTAAATCGATCTCTGTGCCTTTGTTCAAATACATTATTAAAAATGTAATTCACAGAAAAACAAAAGCCGGTAATGACTATTAGAGCCAATATAAACCTAGAGTATTTGGGTTTCTGTTTTCTGTTTTTGATCAAATAAAAAAGCATAATTAATCCAATAGCCATAACCACCCATATAGGTTTGAAAAGTAAGGTGAGTATGAACAAAGCAGCGGCCGAAACTCCTACAATAAGATAAATGGCTGCTAATCCTTCACGGTAAAGTGGAAAAAAGAAAGCAGCATATACCAAAGCACTACCCGGGTCGGGTTGTGGCACGATAAGTATCGCCGGTAATGCAATAATTAAAAATGCTCTAAATTGATGGTTAATCAATTTAATATTGGTTTGCATATCACTTAAGAATTTGGCCAAAGCCAATGCGGTACATGCCTTTGCAAATTCTGAAGGTTGTAATCTAACTGGACCAAATGCATACCATGAGGTAGCTCCAGAAATTGTCTTACCAAAAACGAAGAGACCCAAAAGGGAAAGTATGGCTATTACATAGATTAGACCAGCAAAGCGTTCATAAAATTTTGCTTCTATCGCTTGTATAATAACAATAAGAACTACGCTTAGTAAAATCCAATATGCCTGCTTTACATATGCCTGAGAAAAATCTGAAAATGAAAAGGCTTCGCCTTCATAGGAGGCCGAATAAATATTCCCCCAGCCAAAAGCTACAAGCAATAAAAATAATAGAACCGTTATCCAGTCAATAGCAGCAACACTCGATTTCGCCATTATTGATTAATTTTAAAAGGTTCACCACTATAGGGTTTTGCATATTCCTCTTCAAGGCTCTGCGAGAGGATCCATTGCTCAAGATCAGTTCTAGAAATTATACCTTTCAGATATTTTTCTATCATCAATGAAGCAATTCTTCCGGCATATCGAGCACCCCAATACCCATTTTCAACAAAAACCGCTAAGGCTATTTTGGGATCATCTTTTGGAGCAAAGGCTATAAAAACCGAATGGTCGGTAAGCTGAGTTTTTACCCCGTCGATTTTAGTGAAGTTTTCTGCTGTTCCCGTTTTTCCGCAAATTTCTATTCCTTCCACCTGTAAAAAACTTGCAGTACCCTTAGTATATACCTCATACATTCCTTGAACTACAGGCCCAAAATGTTCTTTGTCTATTGTGGTGATTTTGGGTTTAGTATAATGTTCGTTCTCAATGGGAGTGCCATCAATAGCTTTTATGATGTGTGGCGTATAGTAATGACCTCTATTTGCAATTGCAGCGGTCATATTAGCCAATTGAATAGGAGTTGCAAGTACTTCACCTTGGCCAATTGCGTTTGATATCGTACCCGTTGCATACCACTTGTAAGTTGGGTATTTATATATTTTGTTATAATATTCTGAAGTAGGAACTTTGCCTGGTCTTCCGGCAGGTAAATCATTTCCCAAATAGTTTCCTAATCCAAAACTTTGCACATGCTTTCTCCAAGTATCTATTCCTTCTTGAGGGGTATCGTATTTTTCAATAATTCGTCTGTAAACAGTAGCAAAATAAGCATTGCATGAATTAGCGATTCCTGGGATCATGTTCAGTGGACTTCTGTGTACATGACAACCCAACTTTTGTCCGTTCTTCCCATAATAATATCCCATCCTACAAGAAATTCTTTCTTTGGTATCGATAACTCCCTCTTGTAGTCCTACTAAAGCATTAATTGTTTTAAAAGGAGAGCCAGGAGGATATTCGGCCTTTAGACCTCTATCAAATAGTGGTATGGCAATAGTATCATAAACTAATTTTGTGAAATTAGGAGATCTTTTTCTTCCTACTAATAATTCGGGTTTATAAGTGGGAGCAGTTACTAAGGCAAGAATTTCTCCGGTAGAAGGTTCCAAAGCTACAATTCCTCCTCGCTTATTTTTCATAAGGGTCTGACCATAAGCCTGTAATCTGCCATCGATGGTTATGGTAAGATCTTTTCCGTTTACGGGAAGTGTGTCGAATTTTCCATTTTTATAAGGACCAATATCACGGTTAAACCGGTCTTTTTGGATTCGTTTTACACCTTTGATTCCCCTTAATTCTTTTTCATATTGCTTTTCTACCCCGTCAATACCAATAAGATCACCCGAAAGATAATAAGGATCTTTTTTGGTTAAAGCTTCGTTTACTTCCCCAATATACCCTAAAACATTAGCTGCATGAACAGTTTGATAATCCCGTAAAGATCGTTTTTGAATATAAAAACCTTCAAATTTTCGCATTTTTTCTTGTAAATATGCATATTCATCTTTTGTTAACTGAGGAATAACAATAGATGGAACTCTAGGAGAATATACTCTGGCTTTTTTTAACCTTTTTATAAGTTTGTCCTTGGTAATATTCAGAATTGAGCAAAATTCTAGTGTGTCAAAAGGTTTCAATTCCCTTGGGATTACCATGACGTCATATGACGGTTGATTGGTAACCAATAACCTGGCATTTCTATCATAAATGGCCCCTCGTTGGGGGTAGTCATAAATTACCTTTATGGCATTATCTTCAGAAAGAGACGCAAATGAGGTATTATATATTTGCAAGTAAAATAGCCTTGCAATAAATACAATACCTGTAGTGATGATAATAAGGTATAATAATAACTTTCTCATGAGTCGCTTGTTCTTCTAAATAACACTAAGACGAGCATGGTAACTATAATCGTAAATAAACTAGAAAATAACGTTTTTTTGACAATTAATAGTATGTGAGAGAAGTTAAAAATTTCTAGTGAAAAAAGTACAATATGATGTGTTAAAACCATTAGGGTAACATAGGCCAATTTTTCTCCAAGCCCGATGTTACTTAATTTAACAGTTTGAAACTCATAACTAAGTCCAAAAACGGATCGCAATGCCACAGGACGAAAGAAGGCAATAATTAAGCAGGCCGCTGCGTGTACACCCCCAGAATCTCCAAACATATCGATCGTAAGCCCCAAAATAAAGCTTACAAATAAGAAAAGACTCTTATTAATATTAATAGGAGCCAAAAGAATAAAAATAATATAGATATAAGGATTTAGGTCCCCCAAAAAATTAATATGATTAAGTACCATTACCTGCACCAAAATCAGAATTATAAACCTTCCTATATGTAGTAGGTTGTCTCTATTCATTGATTTAGGTTTTCTAAATTTTTAATTTCTCTGGCGTCATTATTCTTTATCGCATAGACAAAACCAATATTGGTCATGTCATTAAATAATTTTACATCGATTAGATAATAACTTTTGTTTTGATCTAAGGTGTAATTCACGATGGTTCCGATTCCGATTCCTCTAGGGAAAATAGTAGAACGGCCATGTGTAATGATGGTATCACCTTCTTTCAATAATGCCTGTCTTGGTACGGTTTCCAGTTGAACAATGTTAGGATCTTTTCCGTTCCAGATTAAAGAACCATATTGATTTGATTTTTTAAGACCGGCATTAATACGCGAATTACTGTTTAGTATTGAAATAACCCGACTGTAATTTTTTGAAGTATTTTCAATGATTCCTATAATTCCTTTATCGGTGATGATTCCCATATCTGGGAATATACTGTCTTTTTCGCCTTTGTTAATAAGGACGTAGTTATCAATCTTGCTGTAATCATTTTTGATGACCCTAGCTTTTGTAAAGGAGTAAGGTCTGTTAAAAGATACAGTGTCGACAAATTTTGTAGCCACCGAATCCACTCCTAAAGCACTTACCATATTATGTAACTGCTCATTTTCTTCCAGTAAACGTTGGTTTTCTTTTTTAAGTCTGAAATAATCACTTATCGAATGCTGCCAACCATATATTCCGCCGCTCAAAAAATTAGTAGAGCTTACAAATTTGCTCTTATGATAGGAATGCGATTGTATCGTAAAAATAAGCGATAAAAATAGTAGCAGAAGAAATAGCAAAGAATGCTTGTTTCGTATTAAAAAATTAATAATCTGCTGCATTTTTGGGTATTGTTACTTCTTTAGTTAAATGCTAAAATTAAGATAAATTTATGTGACATCTAGGTACATCAAAGCAGGATAACGTAAAATAAGAAATTTAGGTATAATAGGAGTAGTGTTTTTTACTACTTTATTAATACACTTTTATATCTGTTTAGATTTTTTAACGTAATTCCTGTTCCTCTTACCACAGCTCTTAGTGGATCTTCGGCAATATAAACGGGTAAATCAGTTTTTTGAGATAGCCTTTTATCCAACCCTCTAAGCATAGATCCACCTCCTGCAAGATATATCCCTGTATTATAAATATCTGCCGCAAGTTCTGGCGGTGTTTGTGATAACGTCTCCATTACAGCATCTTCAATACGAAGTATTGATTTGTCCAGAGCTTTTGCCATTTCTCGGTAAGAAATCTGTACTTGCTTAGGTTTTCCGGTTAATAGATCACGCCCTTGAACATTCATTTCTTCTGGTGGCAGCTCAAGGTCTTCGGTAGCAGCACCAATTTGAATTTTTATTTTTTCTGCCGTACGTTCCCCAACATATAAGTTATGTTGTGTTCGCATATAATATATGATATCATTGGTGAACACATCTCCTGCAATTTTCACCGATTTATCACAAACAATACCTCCAAGAGCAATTACCGCAATTTCGGTGGTACCTCCACCGATATCAACAATCATATTTCCTTTGGGTTGCATGATATCTACACCAATACCAATTGCCGCGGCCATAGGTTCGTGGATTAGATATACTTCTTTTCCATTTACCCGTTCGGCACTTTCTTTTACAGCTCGCATTTCAACCTCTGTAATTCCTGAAGGGATACATATCACCATACGTAGGGCAGGAGCAAAGATTTTTTTCTTTAATGCAGGAATATCCTTGATAAACATGCTTATCATTTTTTCACTGGCATCAAAGTCTGCAATTACTCCATCCTTGAGCGGACGAATCGTTTTTATATTCTCGTGGGTTTTTCCTTGCATCATGGCAGCTTCTTTTCCTGCTGCGATGATTTTACCAGTCATAATATCCCTGGCAACAATAGAAGGACTGTCGACAACTACTTTGTCATTATGAATTACTAAGGTGTTAGCGGTACCTAAATCTATTGCGATCTCTTCGGTAAAGAAGTCAAAAAATCCCATAAAATGTCAAAAAAGGGGTTAAAATTCAGTAAATGTAATAAAATTAATGTTTAAAATGACGTGTTCCCGTCATAACCATTGCAATTCCGTTTTTATCACAGTAATCTATACTTAGCTGATCCTTTATAGAACCACCTGGTTGAATCACCGCTTTTATGCCTGCATTACCTGCTAATTCTACACAATCAGGGAATGGAAAAAAAGCATCACTAGCCATTACAGCACCATTTAAATCAAAATTAAAAGCTTTTGCTTTTTCAATGGATTGCTTTAAGGCATCTACTCTAGAGGTTTGTCCTGTTCCGCTTGCCAACAACTGTTTTCCTTTTGCAAAAACAATAGTATTGGATTTAGTATGCTTACAAATTTTTGACGCAAATAAAAGATCTTCGATTTGCTCAGTTGTTGGTGCAACTTTGGTCACCGTATTTAAATCAGTTTGTGCATCGGTCTTAAGATCTTTGTCTTGTACCAAAGCACCATTTAAACAAGAACGTACTTGCGTTTTTGGCAAATCAATATCTTTTTGAATTAAAAGAATTCTATTTTTCTTTCCTTTTAATATTTCAAGAGCATCATTACTGAAAGAAGGAGCAATTACTACTTCACAAAACAATTTATGAATTTCTTCGGCAGTTGCTTTGTCTATTTCGGTGTTGCTGATTAATATTCCACCAAATGCCGAAATTCGATCTCCTGCCAATGCATCTACATACGACTGAAGCACGGTTTCTCTTTGTGCTAACCCACAAGCATTGTTATGTTTTAAGATTGCAAAAGTTGGTGCTTCACCTTTAAATTCACTCATCAAATTCACTGCCGCGTCTACATCAAGAAGGTTATTGTATGATAATTCTTTACCGTGTAATTTATCAAACATTGCATCAAAGTCACCAAAGAAAAATCCTTTTTGATGTGGGTTTTCACCGTAACGTAATACCCGACCTTTGGTCTCACTTATTTTTAAGGAAGCTATCTCATGATCACTATTGAAATAATTGAAAATAGCACTGTCATAATGAGAAGATACATTAAATGCTTTAGCTGCGAAACGCCTGCGATCTTCAATAGAAATGTTCCCATTTCCTTCAGAAATAACAGCTAAAAACTCTTCGTAATCATCAACAGAGGCTACACAAGTAACATCTGCAAAGTTTTTGGCTGCTGCTCTAATTAAGGAGATACCGCCAATATCAATTTTTTCAATAATATCTTGTTCAGATGCTCCAGAAGCAACTGTTTTTTCAAAAGGATATAGATCCACGATAACAATATCAATTTGTGGAATTTCATATTGTTCAAGTTCTGCAACATCGCTATCGTTGTTTTGACGATTCAGGATTCCACCAAATACTTTGGGGTGTAATGTTTTTACTCTTCCGCCCAAAATAGATGGGTACGAAGTAACGTCTTCTACAGGAATTACATCAATACCAAGATTTCTAATAAATTTTTCGGTACCTCCTGTCGAATAAATTGTAATGTTAAGTTCGTCTAATTTTTTTACGATAGGTGCTAATCCATCTTTACTAAATACAGAAATTAGTGCGGATTTCGCGGTTTTTGTGTTGCTCATGAGAAATTTTAGTTAGTAAAAAGCAAAAGTAGCAATTTAAACTATTTTAGATAATTTTAAAAGAGGTTAATTGTCAATATTTTGTGTGCTTTTGAGTAACTGAGTGTTTGAGTATGTGAGTGGTGAGATTAGATGAATAATTGATTATGTTTTTGGATGATTAATTTTAAGAATGTAATACATTATCTGAAACATTAATTCGCTCACAGCTAAATGACTCATAAACTCAAATACTAGTTTTAAATTGTAACAAAAATATAAGGAAAACGTCCTATCTTTAGATTATTTAAAATAGTACACAAAAAATAAGGCATGTTAATCTATCTTAGAGTACTAAAAGAGAGTTTCAATTTTGCAATAAATGCACTTAGAAATAACAAGTTGCGAACGTTTCTTTCGTTGCTTGGAGTTACTATTGGGATTTTTTCGATTATTGGAGTGCTTGCAGCAGTAGACTCTTTAAAACAAGAAATTAAGGGCAGTATCAGTTCCTTGGATAACAGTACTATTTATCTAATGCGTTTTTCTTTTGCTCCTACAGATATACCGCAATGGAAGAGAGAACAATTTCCTGATGTTACTTTTGAAGAGTATCAATATATCAAAAGAACAATGCCAGACCTTAAGGCGGCTAGTTTTTCGTTAAATGTTAATCCTGAAACTATAAAATATCAAGACGAAACTGTTAGTAATGTTCAAATCGCACCTGTAACCAATGATTACTACGATATTGAAGAATTACAAGTCGTAAAAGGAAGGTTCTATAACGAACAAGAATCTGTTTCAGGCGCTCCCGTTATGGTAGTCGGTGACGAAATAGCAAATAGTTTATTTGGAAGTGCAGACCCCATTGGTAAAAAAGTTCGCTTATACGGAAGAAGATTCACCGTTATTGGGGTACTTAAAAAAGAAGGAACGGGTCTTTTTGGAGATTCTAAGGATACCATGGTAATGGTTCCTGTAAATTTTGTAAGAAGGATTTTTGGAGATAATAATAAAGCTTCTTTTCCTGCCATAATCATAAAACCAGAATCAGGGATAGATGTGCCAGAGTTTGTAGCAATTTTAAAGCAAAAAATAAGAGCGTATCGTGGTATAAAACCTGACGCTATTGATAACTTCTTTATCAATCAATTGCAGGGATTTACTGATTTTATTGATAATATTACCGGTACCATGTCTACTATCGGCGGTTTTATAGGGATGTTCTCATTATTGGTAGGAGGCTTTGGGATAGCCAATATTATGTTTGTAAGTGTAAAAGAACGGACCAATCTCATAGGAATACAAAAAGCGTTAGGTGCCAAAAGGAAATTCATATTATTTCAGTTCTTGTTTGAGGCCATTATCCTTGCCATTTTTGGAGGGTTGATAGGTCTTTTGCTCGTATGGTTAATCTCTCTGCTTGCTTCTCAATTTACGGGTGACTTTCAGTTTATTCTTTCGGCTTCAAATATGTTTTGGGGAATGTTTTCTGCCTCAATAATAGGACTAATAGCTGGAATATTACCTGCGATTTCGGCTTCCAGATTGGATCCTGTTGAAGCAATTCGAACGGGAATGTGATTTTTTTAAGTTGCACAGTTTCAGAGCAACAAAGTTTCAAAGGGATTTTTTGATTAAAAAGAGTAATTGTAACTTGTTTTATCAGTGCTGATTACGAATTATTAGACTCGTTTCTATCAATGACTTTACTACTTATTTGAGATATAAACAGGTTCGTTCATAATCAATGACTGCTTTTCCTCTTTTTAGAATATCGGCGCCAATAATTCCGTCTACAGGTTCTGCTTGGTGAGCTAATAACGCAGCATTTACATGGTTGAGGTCAAATAAGATAAGCGATATTCTGTTTTTTGACCAAGTTCCTATTTCTATAGAATTCTTTTTTGAAAGCTGTGTAAGCATATCGGTTGCCCCGGCTCCTGCTGCTTTTACATCGCTATCCTGAGCAAAGAGATTAAACTTATCTACAGCCTCAAAGCCTACGCAAGAGTTAGAAGCCCCTGTATCAACAATAAAGTTGCCTTTGACTCCATTTAAAATGGCTTTGACTTCAAAATGATTTGTTTTGGTAAGAACTAATTTTATTCGGTGATACTCTTTCTGGGTCAAAAATTTTCTAAGTGTACTCATGTTTTGCGTTGAAGAAACTTGCGTAAAAGTAGTATAATTAATATGAATAAAACAATACCAATATGGTACCAAATATAACGTAACGAATTAGGTTGTTCTATTTCTCCATAGTAAACAAAGGCGGCCCAATGGTAAGGCGATTTCTGAGCATTTGAAATATTTTTGGCATCGAGATAATCATGCTTGGCTCGATACAATGCATTTCCTTTAAGGTTTGACTTGTTTAGGTGTTTATAAAACCCATCCATCAATGTTGAAGTTGTTTTGTCATTAACTTTCCAAAGAGAAAATAAAACATTTTCTACTCCGGCATATTGAAAACCTCTACTAATACTTATGGGTCCTTCACCTTTTATCAATTTACCAACACCGGTTTCACAAGCACTTAAAACTACCAAATCCGTGTTTAAATTTAGGGCATAAAGCTGATTAACCAGAACGTCCTGGTTTCTAAATTTTATAGAAGCGGGTCTTAGAAAATTTCCTGATTCGGCATGTGTGGATAAATGAATAATGGTGTGTTTTTCGGTTTTTTGAACAAAATTATCATAGGTTGCATTCTCTTTTTCGATAAACTCGCCTTCAAAGTATTGCTGTATCAAATTACTTTCAACCGAGGAAAAAGGTAATTCTAAATCTGTGTTTTCAAAAATTGGAAACACACCAAGGACAGTTTTTTTATCGAATTCTGTGTCAGATGTCCTTAAATATTTACTTGCAGAGATCTCATAGCTTATTTCGGTTGATCTCAGTAAAAAGGGCATCTTGCCAAAGTTTATATTGTTTGTATTTTGAGTAAGTAATGCTTCAAACGGAATGAAGCGAAGAAGACCGTCTGGTATGATCAATGTTTTTTTTGAATCGGTTGGTATTCTAAGGAGATCAAAGGTCGCGAAGGCATTTTTTGTAAACTGTGGTATATCGTTTATGATTTTTGAAGCAGTATCATAATGACGAATATGCTCTTTGATCGTTTTTTTAACGAGATCAGTGTTTTCTATTTTTTTAATGTTGAAGAGATCTGAACGAATTTCGAATTGGTAGATACTTCGATTTCCAAAGAAATATTCGATCAAAGTAGTATTGTCTTTTGCTAATTTTTTTTGAAGCTCCTTTACAGAAATCTTTTTCTGTGTTTGAAGTAAAATGGGGTATTTTTCTTGAAGTTTTTCTACATTTTTCTTGAGATCAATTGATTTGGTCGAATAATTAGTGGACCATTTTTGAATTTGATCAATATTTGCATCGCTCCCTTTGGTTTTTTCCTTTAAAATTAGAGTTTCATATAATGACAGTTCGGTGTCAAGTCTCTTCTTTTCCTGTACCAAAGAATCATTTTGGTATTGCGATAGTATTTTTTTTGATAGTAAAGCTTCATTTATAATAGGAGCTTTAGAGTATTCGGTTGCATAAAAAGCCTGCTCTATAAGGGCCTCTTTTTTTTCTGATTGATATAATTTAAAAAGAAGATCAATATAGTTCTCGGTCCTATTTCGGTTTTGACTATGTTGAATAATCCTGGTGTCCTGAAGAGGATACAATATATTAAGTTTTGCATTCACCGTAAATGCAAGCTCAAAAGCTTTAATAGCCTCATAAGGCTTTTGAGTTTGTTGATATACATATGACTGAACATCCAGAGCCTTTAGCAAAACCCTATCGGCAATAAGGTTTTTTTCCAAAGGGAGTTTATTTTTTTCTGAATAATTGGGAAGGAGAGAAGCGTATATATTATTAAGATTTTTTTGAACTTTATCAAACTCGAACTTAGATAGCAAGATGTCAATATACCCCAAATGCCATTTGGCAAAAGATCTGGCCGTGGCGTTTTTGTTTTTAAGCAATTGCGATCTTGCTTGAAGAATATAATCTTCTGCCTTGTTTAATTCTTTTTCCTCTAGAGAAACGGCTGCAAGAATCTGATATGCATTAATCTGTGTCACATCAAGAATAAGTACTTTGTTTGCAAACTCTTTTGCTTTATTAAATTCACCAGCGTCTAAATAGTTTGTGGCAATATTGGTTAAAATATTTATGTTATTGGGATCAATATCTAAGCCTTGTATTAAAATTTTGATGGCACCTGCATGGTCGCCTTTATTATTAAAAGCAATAGAGAGATTTGTAATAGCAGAAAGAATTTTTGGAATATTTTGAGATTGTTCTGCTACATATAAATAGTTTTTTATGGTAGTTTCTGCCTTAGGTAGATCGCCTATCTTGATGTATAAATTGCCTAATGGTTGTAAGCAATTTTCGATAATGTCATAATCCGACAACCTTTTTTCGTAAAAATATTGCCATGCTTTTTCGTAGTAATGAATGGCAGAAGACATACTGCCATTTTGAGCACGATAATATCCCAAATTACAATGTACAATCACCCAGGCAAGTTGATCCGCTTTTGTGTAAAGCTGATTTTCTTTTGAGGCAATAGTTTTACTCAGTTTTAATGACCCTGATGATGAAGGGTTTTGTAAAAAGAGATCCAATTGTTGGTACAAAAATTTAGAAGTCTTGGTTTCTTGCTGGGCAATTAAGGTAATATTACCTAACAAAATGAAGATGATAGCATAAATGAATGTTCTAAAATTTCCAAATCCCATATAACTGAATTTGACTGTTAGGCGCATCAAAATTATAAACATACCTCACCCCAAGACTAGGGCCGATTCGCACAGTACCTATATTCATCCCAATAAAAACTCCTGCCTGGGCATTCATGAAACTATCCTCTATTTCATCTGTGGTAAAAGAATCCAGATCGGGGTTGGGAGTCAGGATGCCATTTCCGTCTAGAAGAAAGGCTTCCCCAGTTGTTTCCTGATCATTTTTACTAGTCATATCTAGTTTTAATTGCACACCGGCGCCCATGGCAAAAAAATTGTTGAAGTTATAGCGTATGGATCCCGGCACCGCGTATACTGTTATGTTGTTAAATTGATTTAGTTCAGAAAATTGTATAATATTTCTGGATCCGTCTGCATTAACCGTTGAGGTTTCAAAATTTCGAAGTTCATCATAGGATGCGGCAGAAAACATTAACTCTGCTTGATAATAGGCTCGATACGATTTAAAAGGGGATAAAGTTGCTCCAACAAAATATTCCTGTTGATTGTCTAATTGGGGAGCAATGATATATCCGGCTTTGGCACCTATCGAAATGCCTGGCATAAATCGGGTAGTAGCATAATTGGTAATAATGGGTTCATTTTTGTCGAAGTAAATAGCGGTTTTGCTCTTAGTTTTTTTCTTGTGAAAATCCTTGGCAAATTTCATTGAGTATTTCACAAAGCCTTTGGTAGAATCAATTTCGGCTACATTTTTTTGTTCACTTCCCGGAAGATAAATCCTATTAAACTTAAAAATGATTTTATCTTTTTGTAAAATAGTATCCAAACAGCTATAATTTACCTCTTGTTCTTTTGGACAGATAGGGCAATCGGGATACATGCCTTCAATTCTGAGTGTAGATTTGTCAAACATTTCGGGGGTATCTGTTTCTAGTCTGATGGTATTTGCAGGGCCTTCACCGTTATTTTGAAAACGAACTTTGAATTTAAGTCGTTTAAATCGAACAAATCGATAATTCATGAGCCAACCATTGGATGACATTTTATTAGGATCGTGAGAGGTCACAATTTCCATTTCGGTGTCCTTGACCGTATGATTGTCAAAATTTTCATCGGGCACATAGACACTTCGCAAAGTTACAATAGCACTAGTGTCTTTGATCATTTCGGGAGTAGTCTTGAGTGTTCTGAAAATATTTCGCTCTTCTCCCGGCTTCATGTCATCAAAAGCAATAACCTGATAACTGCGATATAAGGCTTTGGATTCTTCTAAAGTAAGCGGAAGATTTGCTCTTTTGGTGGTGTCCTGCACAAAAAGAGTTTTATTTTTTAGGAGTGAATGGGTAGCTGAGGCTAGTAGCGTGTGGTCATCGTTTTCTGGAAGTGCTTCAGAAATGACGTCTAACGGAATAATACGTTCCCCATAATGTAGTCGCGTATTCTCTATAATGAAATTATCATTTTTAAATTGATTGTCGTTATAAAATAGATATAATTTTCCGCTAGAAACGTAATTATTATTGTTTTTATAGCTTGTGATGAATACCATTTCCTGATCAGGGATCGGTTCTCGATTTCTTTTTAAGAGTAAATCTTCATTTTCTATAAATGGGGAAGGGCCATCAGCTGAAGCTTCATCAAAAGCACTACTAATAGTGATTGATTTTGGGCGACTTGTTGGTGGCTTTCCGTTGTCATAATTATTGGTTGCCCATAGTTTAGCGTTATAGTTGCCCGGTTTTTTATAGGTATGCGTTGGATTTTTTTTAAAACTATAGTTTCCATCTCCAAATTCCCAATAATAGGTGTAATAGGCTTTAGGGGCACCAGCGATTTGATTTAAAAGAGGCATTTGAGCGCCATAAGTTACATTATTACCTTGTATGTCATAGGTTATTGGAGCACTTCTTGATATAGTGTCATTACTTTGAATTTGTGATAAACCCAAGAATGGTAATAATACCCCTAGGTAAAATAGTAAAATGCCCCTCATGATTTTTGTTTGTTGCTATTAAAGATAAGTAAAAAGTTAAATTATAAAATTCCGGAAGGATTTACCTCCCGGAATTTTAATGAGATATATCAAGATTAGGCGTTTTATGGCTCTACCCAGGCGTCATTGTATGCATTGTATATCATTTGACGTAGGCTTGTTGTATTTTGTAAAGTGACTCCTTGCGAATTCATTACTATTACACAATCAACTCTGTTTGAAGGGAACATTACAATTTGTGTTTGTACTCCTTGAGAAATGGTGGCATCACTATTTGTTCCTATAGAGCCTGCTTTTCCATAATAATTTCCGTGAATTTCATCAGCGGCATCTTCGGTATCCATTCCTAATCGATGTAGTTTCATCAAGTCTCTTTGGTCTTTGGTTACCAATATTTCCGTATGTTCAAAGAAGGCATTTACTTTGGCCATTTCTAACGCAGTCATAAAATATCCACCGCCGCCGGATTTGTTATTCCAACTACCATAGTACTGTCCATTAGCATTTGTATTGGCATCATTTACATTATAATATAAGGTAGAGGTTTCCCGATCTTCTGGAAAACAACCTACCAGAGGTAAAGAAAGTTTATCAAAAATATTTTCTTGCATATATAGTAAATACATAAACTGGGTATTGGCATCATTTTCGATATCTATTGCGTTATTGCTAATAGCGCTCCATAGTGACGGAATTAAAACTCTATACAAAGCAAAGTTTACATTCAAATAGTTACGGGTTTTTGAATTCACTACTCCGGTTTCTATACAGTCCTTAAGCCCTTCGTAGCCCAAAGTAGTATCAAAATTATTATTTGTGCTTTGCAATCCTGATTCGTGTTTTAATAGATCCTTAAAACTTAGGTTGTTAACACCAGGTCCTTTGGTCCAGGAATCGGGTAGCCAATCTGCGATGTTATCTTCAATGGTAAGATCATTGGCTTGTAATAATTGCATGACGGCTATAGCGGTATAAAATTTGGTCACGCTGGCTACATTGATTTCTTTATTCAATGTAAAATCCATAGCTCCGTCGGCAGTTGTTCTGGCTTGTCCATAAGCGTTAGACCTGGCTAGATTGCCGTCGGTGCTTATGGTATATGCCCAACCAACCGGCGTGTCACCTCCCGTTTCAACATAGTCGATTAGGTTTTGTTCAAAAAGATCCAGATCAAATACGGGTATATTGGTTTGTAGATCATTAATACCATCATCGGTTTCGCAGCTGGTGAAAGATAGCAATGAAAGTGATGATAATACAATGTTTATCATGATTTGTTTTACTAACCTACTCTTCTTCGGTAAAGTAAAGATGTTATTTTTTGTTGTCATGAGTTTTTTATTTTGTATGTTTAGTTTTATATCAACAGCATTGTTTTTTTGTTACCCTTTTTTGAAACTTTTTTCAAAAAAAATTCCGGAAGAAACAAACTTCTCCCGGAAAATATGCTGGAATGTACCGTAACCCCCGTTAACCTATAAAGTATATTCCAGTATGCTTATCTGTTATGGCAATGCATTAATGAGCGCTACTAATTCTGCTTCAGTTCCTGTGCTGGTAGATCCTATTACCTCTAGGTGATCTTCCTCTATGGTAGCCGCCTGAATTGCATATATATACTCGCCATTTTGTATGGAAACAAATATGATATGGACTTCTAAGCCAATTGGGATTAATCCGTAATGTTCAGAGAAAAGTTCGGTTTGGGTATTATAAATGTCTAATAAAGCTAGTGCAGTAGGTTCACCATCATAAGAAACATAAACATTAGAGTTGGTGTCATCAAACCCTTCAGGAACATCAACATAAAGGATGGTCTTAGGTCTTGAGTCATTATACCAACGATCAATATTAGTCCATCCAAAGTTGCTTATAAACCCTCCGTACACGGTTACTCCGGTTCCGTTAGGTCCTTCGCGTTGCATTGGTTCTAAGCCACCTTGTCCTTGCTCTTCCCAAACCACATCACATTCTAAATCGTCTTCAGTACAATCGTCATTCTGACCATTAAAAAGAACCATTTGATCATCAAATTCATCGGTGGGGGCTAATATTTGAAATGCATTAGCAAGTTCTAATTTTTCTTCTTGCTGCGTAGCGTTTATGTAAAATTCTCCTCCAGACACCAGGGTTTCTATATCTCCATTAGGTCGTCTACCATTCGTTGGCATTTTGGTCAATAGCATTTTGGCTTTATCATATATTTCAATGAGTTCGATAGTAACATTTCCGGTAACAGGATCTCCATTTTGATCTAAGAAACTATTGGGAGGGAAGAAAAGAATTGTGCCTTCGTCACCCTGTACTTCTCCTCCCGCAATGGCATCCAAAGTGCGTGTTTGCTTTGCATCTTCACGATTCTGTATAATTTTTGCGGTAACTTCTAATCCATTGATTGAAGGAGGAATACTCATCTCACTATCATCATTATTACAGCTTCCAAAAAAAATAATAGTAAATACTAAAAGTAAATAGCTTAATATCATTGTCTTGACATTCTTACTATTATTCGATAATACGATTGTTGTATTTCTTGTTTTCATAATTTTAAAATTTTATGGTTTACGCCCTCATATCAACATCATTAAGTTTTTGTTACCCTCTATCCTGAAACTTTTTTTAAATTAGATGCGCCAACCAAGTATTTATGGGAAACAACAAACCACATCCTGATCAGAAGTATATTGAAGCACTTTTGAAGAATGATACCATATTGCTCTCCGAGATTTATGAGAAATTTGCACCAAAAGTGGTGGGGTATATCAAAAAGAATAGCGGTGATGACTCCAGAGCTCAAGATATTATCCAGGAGACATTAATTACCATTTATAAGCAGGCCAAAGAAAAAGAACTAAAACTTACTTGCCCATTTGATGCGTACTTTTTCTTGTTGTGTAAGCGTAAATGGTTAAATGAATTAAAAAAATCTTCTCAAAAAGAGGTAACAATAAATGAAGAGGTTGTATCTATTAATGATGAGAGTGTTCGTTTTGCTGAAGAAACCGAGATTTTTAATGCAAAACATGAATTGTTTACTGAAATGTTTGACCAACTCGGGAAGGCTTGTAAAGAATTGCTTAAAGTAACTTTTACCATAAAATCGATGGAGGAAGTAGCGCAAAAGCTCGGGCAGTCATATGCCTATGTTCGTAAAAAGAAGTCATTATGTATTGGTCAATTAACGCAATTGGTTCAGAACGCTCCTAAGTTTAATCGGCTAAAGAATTTGTTATGACCCCAGAAGAAAAATACGAACTATTTGAAAAATTTTGCAGTAATGAGCTTTCTATCAACGAAAAGGCAAGGCTAAATAAGTTGATCGAGGATGACGATGTTGTAAGACAAGAGTTGAATGTGTATAAAGAGTTATATGCACATTTGGATACCAATTTCAACTCAAAAAAGGAAGAAGAGGCTCTAAAAACGAATCTCAAAAAGATTGGCGACAACTACTTCGCAAAGATGCCCAAGGGAAAGGTCATCAAAGAAAAAATAGAGAAAAAAATTCATAAAGAAACTACCAAAAAATCAAAAGTAATCAAGCTTCCTGCCTGGTCATATGCGGTCGCGGCTAGTGTGGCAATAATCTTTGGTGTGTACTTCTTTAGTCAAAGCGGTCCCAAGTATAATGATTTTGCTTCTATTCCTGAGTTATCGATTACCGAGAGAGGAGATGCCAAAGAGATTGTTAAAAATGCTGAAAACGCATTTAACTCAAAAAATTATGTGGTGGCAGAAAAATATCTTTCCGAATTGATATCAAGAGATGAAAATAATACTGAATATCAGTTTTATTATGGAATTTCATTAGTAGAACAGGATAAATATGTCGAAGCCTCTCAAGTTTTTAAAAGTTTACAGAATGGAAATTCGGTATATAAGCATAAAGCAGTTTGGTTTGAAGCGTTAAATCAACTAAAACAGAAAAAGTATGACCAATGTGCAGAACTACTAAAAATATTGCCTGCTGAAGCCGAAGATTATAATCAAGCTCAAAAACTCCTAAAAAAGATTCAATAGAGCTTAAAAGCTGCTCCTAAAAATGTTAATTAACAGTGTTTTAGATGTAAAAAACACCAAAAAAGCGTAATTTATAAGGTCCAAATTCACTGGTTTTTTCAAATAATCAAAGTAAACAAGTAGGGTGATGGAAACTATAGATCAAATAAAGCATATCGAAAAAGAACAAATTAAGTTTTTACACTTTCCAAAACAAGAAGTGTTACCCAGCAAAAGAGATAAGCGAGATCGATATAGGAAATTAACCCGAGGTCTTCGGTTAGGAAATCTTGAACACGTAAAAGTGAAAATAGTTTTTGCAGATGATGAAGGTGTAAAAGAAGTAGAAACCACCATTTGGGGTATTACCGACAAGTCGGTTATTCTTAAGCAATCTACAATAATCCCTTTAGCTAGAATTATTAGCATTTCATGATACAAACTTAAAATCTTCATGGTAATAGCGTGCAAAATTTAGTTACTTTTGCCGCATGATACTTACCGATACACATACACATATTTATAGCGAAGCATTTGATGAAGATCAAGATCAAATGATGCAACGCGCTATTCAAAATGGAGTGACGCGTTTTTTTGTGCCTGCAATTGATTCAACGTATACAACAGCCATGTACGATATAGAATCCAGATATCCAGACCATGTTTTTTTGATGATGGGATTGCATCCAACGCATGTAAAAGAAAATTATAAAGAAGAATTAGCTCATGTAGAAGAAGAATTAGAAAAACGACTGCAAAGTGTAAATGATGAAAAGTTCTATGCAATTGGAGAGATTGGGATTGATCTGTATTGGGATAAGACAACTTTAAAAAAACAGCAAGAAGCATTTAGGTATCAGATCCAACTGGCAAAAAAACATAAGCTACCTATCGTAATACACTCTCGGGAATCTTTTGAAGAGATTTTTGAAGTACTTGAGGATGAAAAAGGGGATGATCTTTTTGGGATTTTTCATTGTTTTACAGGAACCATAGAAGATGCACACCGTGCTATTGGATATAATATGAAATTGGGAATAGGGGGTGTAGTTACTTTCAAAAACGGTAAAATCGATAAATTTTTGGATCAGATTCCGTTGCATCATATTGTTTTAGAAACCGATGCACCTTATTTGGCACCAACACCGTATCGAGGTAAACGTAATGAAAGTTCATACATAATTAATGTTCTTAATAAATTGTCTGAAATTTATAAAATGCCTGTTGAAGAAATAGCTTCGATTACTACGCATAACTCTAAAGAAATTTTTGGAGTATAAGACAAAGTGTAATTTAAAATTTGTTCATTTGTTATTATGAATACCGCGCCAAACATACTTCTAATTTATACCGGTGGTACTATAGGAATGATCAAAAACTTTGAGACGGGAGCATTGGCCGCTTTTAATTTTGACGAATTGTTGTTGAAGATTCCAGAACTTAAGCAATTAGATTGTTCTATAGATACCATTAGTTTTGAAGAGCCTATTGATTCTTCAGATATGGATGTAGATCGATGGAAGGATTTAGGTGATATTATTAATAGTAATTATGATACCTATGATGGTTTTGTAGTGTTACATGGTAGCGATACGATGTCATATACGGCATCTGCTATAAGTTTTATGTTCGAAAATTTAACCAAGCCTATTATTTTTACAGGATCTCAGCTTCCTATAGGTGATCTACGAACTGATGCCAAAGAGAATTTGATCACTGCAGCTCAAATTGCCGCTTTACAAGAAAAAGGTAAGCCCGTTATTACAGAGGTAGGGCTTTATTTTGAATATAAGCTTCTACGAGCGAACAGAACGACCAAGATTAATGCCGAGCATTTTGAAGCTTTTCAATCTTTGAATTATCCAATGTTGGTAGAATCCGGTGTGCATCTCAAGGTAAACAAGACATTTTTAAGACCGGTAAACCGAAGAAAAAAAATGGTGTATCACACCCATTTTGATAATAATATTGTAATTGTAAAGATGTTTCCAGGAATAAATGAAAACATTATTCAGCATATTTTTTCCTCCGAGGTGATTAAAGGCATCATTATTGAGACCTATGGAGCAGGAAACGCTACCAAAAAAAAATGGTTCATTGATATTATTTTAAAAACTATCAAGAGGGGAATTCCAGTAGTTAACGTTACACAATGTGCAGGAGGAAGTGTCGAAATGGGGAAGTATGATACCAGTATAGACTTAAAAAAAGCAGGTGTTATTTCGGGAAAAGATATTACCACTGAAGCTGCAGTTGCAAAGTTGATGTATTTGTTAGGAGAAAATTTACCACTTAAAGTGCTCAAAACCATTTATGAAACCTCACTACGTGGGGAAATGTCAGAAAATTAACGCCTCAAATTTTAGTACTTAACATTTTTTTTGTTATTTGCTCCTCCCATTTTTCGGGGAAATAATAGAGAGGTGGCCGAGTGGTCGAAGGCGCACGCCTGGAAAGTGTGTATACGTCAAAAGCGTATCGAGGGTTCGAATCCCTTCCTCTCTGCGATAGGTGTATTTGTGTTAACGGCCAAGTTTAAGAAGGAAAAAGAAAGCAAGTTTTACTAAGTTTTCTTTTGACGCACAAAACTGAATATTATGAAAAAATGATAAATACATTTTCAATACCAGAGTCTAAGTGATAAACCTTGTTGATCTCTTCCTCTCTGCATTATATTTAAATTTTTGAAAGATTATATAATATTTTTATATCTTTAACCCTTTAACTAATTAAAATTAAGAATCAGCGCAATGAAAAGATTATTTTCTATTCTGGCAATCGCAGCGGTAATGGCTTTTGGAAACTTACAAGCAGCTACTGCACCTGCCCAGTTATTAACGGCAAATGTGCAATTATTAATTGCTCCTATAACTACGACAACAATTCAGGAAGACGCAGCATCTGATGCTACAGAAGAATTATCCTTCCATCAAAACCTTAAAAAGCGTTTTATCGAGGGAGGTCCTGAATTTATGGGAATCGTACTTCTATGTTTAATCCTAGGTTTAGCGATTGCAATCGAAAGAATTATCTTTTTAAATCTTTCTACGACGAACACAAAGAAATTACAACAAAATGTTGAAGATGCACTTAACAGTGGCGGAGTTGAGGCTGCTAAAGAGGTTTGTAGAAATACAAAAGGACCTGTAGCATCAATTTACTATCAAGGTCTTGATAGAGCAGACGAAAGTATCGATGCAGCAGAGAAAGCTGTTGTTGCTTACGGAGGTGTGCAAATGGGACAATTAGAGAAAAATGTATCTTGGGTTTCTTTATTTATCGCTCTAGCACCTATGCTTGGGTTCATGGGAACGGTAATTGGTATGATCCAGGCATTTGATAAAATTGAAGCAGCAGGAGATATGCAACCTTCACTTGTAGCAGGAGGTATTAAAGTAGCACTTCTTACAACTGTATTTGGACTTATCGTTGCAATTATTCTTCAGATATTTTATAACTACATCGTAGCTAAAATAGATAGAATCGTTAATGATATGGAAGACGCTTCGATCACATTGATCGATATGTTGGTAGCTTACAAAAACAAGAAATAATAAGATTTTCTCAGTAAGTATCTTATTATTAATCAGCGTGCTGTAAGCACCTTATAAAAAAATAAACACATGAAAATTTCTAAAATATTATCATATGTTGTGCTAGGAGTAGGTATCTTAGGAGCTCTTCTTTGGTATGTTATGAGTAGTTCAATTAGTGATTTGATGGATCAAAATGGTGTTTCAGAAGCAAGAGAACTTCCTTTGGACGTTGCCGAATCTTCTGTAACTCCGTTATATAGCCTTACATTGATTATCTTTATAGTTACTATTATAGCTACACTGATTACGGTGTTTTCAACATTGGCGAAGAACCCTTCAGGTCTTAAAAATACTTTAATAGGAATAGTTGCTTTCATAGTTGTGGTGGGACTTGGTTTTATCATGGCAGATGGAGTTGAAACTCCTTTAAAAGATGGAGAAGTACTTTCTGAAAGTGGATCTAAATGGGTAGGAACCGGATTATATGCATTTTACGTTTTGGCTGCGGTAGCCGTAGGTTTAATGTTCTTTTCGGGTATTAGAAAATTAATAGGTAAATAATTATGGCAAGAAGATCAGCACCAGAAGTAAATGCAGGGTCTATGGCCGATATTGCATTCTTACTTCTTATATTCTTTCTGGTTACTACAACTATCGAAACCGATAGTGGTATTAGCCGTAAACTTCCTCCTCCACAGGATATAGATGTACCTCCGCCTGTACTTAAGCAAAAAAATATATTTGTCGTTGAAGTAAATAAAAACAATGACTTATTGGTAGAAGAAGTACCTATGGAGTTAAATGAACTTCGAGAGGCGGCAATCAAATTTTTGGATAACGGTGGTGGATCCGGTGAGGATAGATGTGACTATTGTCAAGGAGATAGGAGTCCTTCTTCATCAGATAATCCAACCAAGGCTGTAATTTCTTTACGTAATAATAGAGAAACTAGTTATTCTACTTATATCGCAGTTCAGAATGAACTCGTAGCGGCATACACTACTTTGCGTAATAGAGAAGGCCAACGTTTATTTGGTAAATCATTTGAGCAAATGGAGAAAGACCTTAAGGATGTAAATTATCCTGGTAATAAGGAAGCTCTTAAAGAGGATATTAAGCAGATTCAGTTTTTGTTTCCAGAGAAGCTCTCTGAAGCAGAACCAAAGAAATAGTAATAACATAAAACAAAATTCTTATGTCTAAGTTTAAAAAGAAAAAAAGTGGTGAATTGCCTGCTATTTCTACGGCATCATTACCGGATATTGTATTTATGTTATTATTCTTCTTTATGGTAGCAACGGTAATGCGTCAAAATACATTGATGATAGAAAATAAATTACCATTTGCAGATCAGATCGAGAAGCTTGATAAAAAAGATTTGGTAATGTATATTTATGCAGGTAAGCCTAGTTCTAGATATCGTGCAAGTGCAGGTAATACTGCTAGAATTCAGCTTAATGATAAATTTGCAGCTGTAGAGGATATTAAACCATTTATTCTTGCAGAGAGAGCTGCAAAAAGAGAGGAGTTGATACCTTTCTTAACGACAGCGCTTAAAGTAGATGGTGATACCAATATGGGACTTGTTGGTGATATTAAAAATGAATTAAGAGAGGTACAAGCCTTAAAAATTAATTATACCACTAGACAAGGAGAGGCAAAAAATAACCTTAAATAAGGTTTAATTAGAAGAAAAAATCTTTTGCAAATAGATATACAACCCGCCTTAATACTTGGCGGGTTTTTTTTAATTTCTTGTATTTGCTGCAGGTGCTTTTTGTGAGTTCTCAAGAAATAGATTTATTTTAAGGGTTTGTATGAAGAAATTTTTGTTATCCATTATGTGCTTTTTTTGCCTGTTTCTTTGTGTTTCGCAAGAAACTGGATCAAGTGTACAAGAAGACAAAACTTTGGACTCTCTTTATAGAGAAGATCAGTTTTATGTGGGGGTAACTTATAATTTGCTTCTTAATCGACCAACAAACATTACTCAATCTGGTTTTTCGGGAGGGGTGCATTTGGGATTCACAAGGGACATGCCTGTTAACAAGAGACGAAATATAGCCATTGGATTAGGTATTGGCTATTCTGTAAATGTATATAATCACAACTTGTTTATAGGAGAAGAAGAGGGTACCGAAGAGAGCGTATTTACTAGTTTGCAAGGCGAAGATTTTGATAGAAATCAAATTACTACTCATTTGGTCGAAGCTCCATTGGAGTTTAGATGGCGTACATCTGTTCCCGACACTCATAAGTTTTATAGAATTTATACTGGTTTAAGAGTAGGATATTTGTATCATTTTAGTTCTAATTTTAAACGATCTGATTTACAGATAAAACAAACCAAAGTAAATGAATTAAATCGCTGGAGGTTTGGTGCAACATTTACTTTTGGATGGAACACATTTAATTTCCATTTTTATTATAGCATAAACTCTTTATTTGATGATACGGCTGTCATAGAAGGAGATACAATAGGGTTTAATCCTGCCAAAGTGGGTTTAATATTTTATATCCTATAACCAAAAGTTTACCAGTGTTAACTGGGGGATGACTCCGATCAAAAAACCTAATATTAATTCAAGATTACTATGAGCTTTACAATGCAAGCGAGAAGTAGCTACAAGACCGTTTGCGATCATTAGGGCGGCAATGAGCAATATTAAATTCATGCCAAAATGGATGCTTAATGCAATTGTAAACATCGTTACACCGCTTATTCCGATCATATGTAAGCTTGCTTTTATATTAAAAAAGACCATAAAAATTGAACTTAGCAAAGAAAACAAAATCCCTAAAAAGAAAAAATATAATTCGGGATAGTGGTATATGTCTATAATCATTTTTATAACAACTATCAATAGGATAGATTGAAGTAATAAAGGGATTTTACGTTGCTTTACATTTTCTAAGTGTATAGAGGTAATAGTTCCCATATTTTTAAGAAAGAAAAACAACACTATAGGGATAAGTATGGTTAATACAGTTAACCCTACAATTTTTGCTTTTATAATATCATTGGGGATAAACCTGGGAGCGGCCATAAAATAAATGATAGCACCCATCATTGGCATCAAAAGAGGGTGTAAAATGTATGAAACGCTTTTAAGAAAAAAATTCATTAAATTTTTTTTCGTAACCTGGCAACCGGAACCTCTAGTTGTTCACGGTATTTGGCTACTGTTCTTCTAGCGATTGGATACCCCTTTTCTTTTAGGATTTTAGCAAGTTTTTCGTCTGTTAACGGTTTTTTCTTGTCTTCTTCGCCAATCGTTATTTCTAATATCTTTTTTATTTCACGGGTCGAAACTTCTTCTCCTTCAACATTAGTCATAGATTCAGAAAAGAATTCTTTGATCAACTTTGTTCCGTAAGGAGTATCTACATACTTGCTATTGGCCACTCTGGATACGGTACTTACGTCCATATCGATCTGGTCGGCAATATCCTTGAGGATCATAGGTCTTAGGTTACGCTCGTCTCCGCTAAGGAAATAACTTTTTTGATAGTGCATTATTGCACTCATGGTGATAAAAAGTGTTTGTTGACGTTGTTTTACAGCTTCAATAAACCATTTTGCAGCATCTAGTTTTTGTTTTATAAACATAACTGCGTCTTTTTGAGACTTGGATTTCTCTTTACTGGCTTTATATCCCTGAAGCATATTATTGTACTCTCTGGACACATGAAGTTCTGGAGCATTACGCCCATTTAAGGTTAATTCTAATTCGCCATCTATAATTCTAATCGTGAAGTCGGGAACAACGTGCTCGATAATACGATTATTTCCTTCATAAGCTCCTCCTGGTTTAGGATTAAGATGTTCTATTTCGTCAATCGCTTCTCTTAATTGCTCTTCGGTCACATCAAATTTTACCAAAAGCTTATCATAATGTTTTTTACTGAAATGGTCAAAGGCTTTTTTTAATATTCCTGAAGCTAATTTTATAGGAATAGTGGTCTCTTTTCTGTCGAGCTGAAGCCAAAGACACTCTTGCAAACTACGTGCACCTACTCCTGCTGGATCTAGTTGATGTACGATTTGTAGAACATTTTCGATCTTTTCTTCAGTAGTATATACGTTTTGAGTAAAGGCAAGATCATCCATAATATCAGACAATGATCTTCGTATATAACCGCTTTCATCAACGCTTCCAACCAAAAATTCTGCTATTTCACGTTCTTCTTCGTCTAGTCTATATGTATTTAATTGATTAACAAGGTGCTGGTGAAACGATGTTCCTGATGCATAAGGCACACTTTTGTCCTCATCATCAGAGCTGTAATTGTTCGAGCTTAATCGATAACTAGGGATTTCGTCATCACTTAGGTATTCATCAACATTGATTTCAGTTTCTATCTTTTCGTTTCCATAATCATCCTCGCTTGTATTTTCATTGCTAAAGGTATCCTCATATTCGTCTGCTTTTTCTTTACCGCTATCCAATGCAGGGTTTTCTTCCATTTCCTGTTTAAGCCTTTGTTCAAAGGCTTGCGTAGGAAGTTGAATCAACTTCATGAGTTGAATCTGCTGTGGGGATAGCTTCTGAGAAAGTTTAAAATTTAATTGTTGTTTTAGCATAAAAAAAATCAATGTTCTTCTACTCACAAAAATAAACAAAAACACTGTTTTTATGGAAGTATCGGATGGTTAGTTTATTTAAAAATGCAGGAAAATCATAACTACGATATCGCAACTATGATTTTCTTACAATTTATTAATCAATAAACGGGCCAAATGTAATTACAATATGTGATGAAGATAATTTTTTTGGTATGAAAAAACCTTAAATCAACCAAGTATTATTTAATATTAACAAGTATTATTTAATATTAATTTATGAAACTCTAATATAACTTTGGTGTTTGCTTTTGAGATGATGATTTATTAAGGAGTAAATATTTTACTTTTGATTGCATAAATAACCAAACCTGTTCTGTTTTTAAGATTTAGTTTTTCAAAAATTGAATCTCTATATCCTTCAATTGTCTTGGGGCTCAAACACATATCGCTGGCAATCTCTTTATATGTTTTTTCGGTACAGGCGTGTTTTATAAATTCTACTTCTCGATCTTTGAGTATTACCTCTTTGTCTTCCTTTGGATTTAACGAACCAAGTAAGAGATTTGTGACATCTTTGGTGTGATAAAAACCGGTTTCCTGTACTTGTATAAGAGCATTTTCGAGGATACTTTTTTCGGTATCTTTTAATAGATATCCTTTGGCACCAGCTCTCAGCATTTTTAATATAGTGTTTTCATCTTCTTCCACAGATAATGCCAATACCTTTACCTGGGGGTATTCTTCTTTAAGTGCGGCAGTGGTTTCGATACCATTCATGATAGGCATGTTAATATCCATGAGCACGATGTCAGGAATATTTTTTGGATCTTTAAATCGGGTAAGAAGTTCTTTTCCGTTTTTACAGATATATAATATTTTGAATTTATCAAATCCATTTACTAACCCAGATAATGCCTGTGATAATAAAATATGGTCTTCTACGATTACTACTGAATATTTCATCTGTTTAATTTTTAATGCTTTTTAAAATCATCAGATGAAATTTGTCATTTTGCAGTTTTAATTTTAGGTATAATCTGCAATGACTCATTTCATGATTTGTGATTTATGTGCGTTCCCTTAAATATATTTTATAAAATTAATCAACTTGTATTGATTATATCCCTCAAAACCAAATCTTTCATCCTTTATCAAGGACTTAAAAAACAGGTTTGTTCATCTAGGAGGCTATTATAATCCCAAAACTAGTCAACTTCATTGTCTAATGATGTTAAACTTTTCTTATTATAATAATAAGTCAGGGTCATAGCAGTTCCTTTACCTTCTTCAGAATCAATGGTGACCGTTGCACCGATTAATTTACATCTGTTTTCAATATTACTTAGGCCTATTCCACGTTTTGCATTAGAATCGTTGGCATTGTTAAAACCAACACCATCATCACTAGCATGTATTACTATTTTTTCTTCATCATAATGTACATTCACATTTAGATTCGAAGCTTTAGAATGTTTGATTGTGTTGGTAAAAAACTCTTGTAATATTCTAAAAATTATAATTTCGATTTTATCATCTAGCGGTTGTATTTCTTGGTTACTGGTTATGGATGCATTAATAAATTGCATTCTATTAAACCGTTCTATTTCGAGATTAATAGCTTCGGTAAGGTTAAGGCTCTTGATGGCATCAGGGTTAATTAATTTTGATAACGACCGCAATTCAGTTAAGCTTTTGGTAATCGTATCGGTTACTTCTTGCAACTTATCAGGATCATCTTGTGCGATATTTACCTGTATTTTGGCCAACGTAAGCAGTTGGCCAATATTATCATGAAGCTCCCAGCTTATATTGCGCAGGGTCTCTTCTCTAATCTCGATCTGGGTTTCTGCAATGGCCGTTTCAAACTTTTTCTGGGCTTCTTGTTGTTGCATTAGTAAGTAGTTTTTCCTTTTTTGAAAAATTAAAAAAAGAAAAATCATTATTACAATAATTACTACAATCGCAATTCCAGTTATCAGTATTGCTGTTTCTTGTCGCTCCATATAAAGCCAATGATATAGCAAGTGTTAAGTAATATTATTAAAAGAAAGAACAAAGAAAAAAGAATGGTTATTGCCTCTTCTTTGACATAATATTTGATGGCTATTCTAAAAGGGATATTTCCTACATAAAATATCAGAAGTCCAATACTAATCCAAAAAAAAAGATTCTTCTTTATATGTAAAACACGTTCACTGTTTAATACTTCAGCAAAATAAAACCCAACTTGTATAACCAATAAAAAGGAAGCAGTTACAAATGGAATAGATAAGAAGTCAGTGAGATAATTTTCATAAAAGGAGCCTATTATTATAGAAATCAAATAGATAATATAAAATGAGTAAATAGCTTTTTTTCTTAGGGGATGTTGAACTATTCTAAGATATAATGAAGAAAGATAAATGTAGCTTAAAATGAAATATATATTAAAAATAATTCCATTATTTCGAACATCAAAATAGTCTCTTAGAACGTAACCTAAATATTCGCATAAAATAGTAGCCCATAGGTATATTAAGAAATATTTAAGTATAGTGCCCTTATATTTATAATAGTAAATTGATCCAACTATAGCAGATATAAGTCCCATGAATAATGTGGAAAAATCTCTTAGAAATACGTAAATGCCTTCACTCATTTTATATTGATACAGTTTTATTGAAAATCATATGGAGGCGGACTTTGTTGTCCACCATTCTTCCCTTGACTTTCAAGTTGATCATCGGTAGAAAAATTTAAAAAGGATAGGGCGGAAGCCTCATTTATAATATATGCTTTTTCTCCCGTGGCTTTTGGTGGATTCGATACATTAGATTTTGGCCTTTGCACTAGATCTTTCAATAATTTTATACCAACTTTACTTCCTTGCCTATCAATGGCGTATGCAAGGTTAAGCCTTTTATCATCAATTAAAGTGTCGACCGTTGGATTAAAAAATAACATTTGCCTACCCTTAGTTTCTAAGGTAGTATCATTTGGATATTTTCCAAAATAAAATCTCAATTCAGATATTCTGATATTGGCTTCTACTGAATTATTTTCAATAAATACCAAGTAATTCTTAAAATCTTGGTAGTCAAATGATACCGACCTGGCAGCATCAAAATCTGGAATTGATTGTCTCACAGTGTCTTCAATAATTTCTGCTCTCGAATCATACCCATAATATAATTGAGATATTTCCTTGAAATTCAGAATATCTCTAGGGTTTCCATTAGCGGGATACGGTTCTTGTGATGATCTATCCGATAGCAAAAGTGTAGCTCCTACGGCTAAAGCTGCTGTAACGGTATAACCAACAATGTTTTTTTTGATGTTTTCGAGGAAGCCTCCTTTTCTTTGTTCATTGTTTAATTCGTCTGCCATGGTTTAGGTTTTTTAAGATGTTAGTGATTCTTAAAAATACTATTATTCTGTTGTTTTAAAAAAAGTATCTCAAAATTTGTTAAAGAAAGCAAAAGGTAATCCTTTGTTAATGAAGGGTTTTTGTAAGAATTTTTGCGGTAGGAAGGAAAAAACAGGAGCTACAAAAAGGGGGAAAAACCCCTGTTGAATTAAGGGGAATGACTCTTTCCTTGCTGACAAAAAAATAAAAGCTGAATTTTTTTGATAACAACGAAAAAAGAATTCAAAGTTTTCTTAAAGCCAATGAAAAGCTTTTCATAACCCAAAATTGCAGCTATAATTTTCGTTTCAGATTCCGATAAATTTTCGAATTAAATACGATTCTTTCATTGTGCAATCGATTACTATTTGCTAGTCGATAAATCCAATTTTTGTGATTTAATTTTTAGTTAAAAATCAGAGTTTCCGAAAACGTTTTTAGTAAAATAATTGTTAAATATATCTGGGTTTATTGCCCGGTTGCACCGTCTGCTATACCTTCAAGTAAAACCTTTTAACAACTACTAAACTTTTCGAAAAAAAGTAAACCATAGTAACATCTAACAAACATTAATTATGAGAAAAATTTATTTGGTATTAGTCACCATTCTGGGACTATACTCATGTACAAACGACACAGATTATTTAGATCCCACAAATGAAGCGATCGAAGTAGCCGCAAAAAACAGTTCAACCAATGTGAAACTTCTTAGAGCATGGACTTCTAATAGTAGTAGTCCTGTGCAACAGCAATACGTAAGACGTTTTACTGTGAAAGTAAAGAATCTGGCGTATCAAAAAGAGGTAGTTATACACCATGCTACCAATAGCGGTAATTGGGTTGATATCCCATTAAATTATCAACAAAGTACCGGAAAGGATGAAGAAATCTGGGTAGGAGAAGTAACGCCCGATACCCAGTATTATGGTGATAGCTTTGCTGTAAAGTATATCGTAAACGGAAAAACCTACTGGGATAACAACAATGGTTCTAATTACAGCATGCCGGTTAATATAGGAGCATACCTTGCTCCAGAGGTCGAAGTTTCCGTAGATACTCACTATACAAGATTATACGGTAGTTATTTTGCTATCAATGTAGACGCCAGAAGGAACTATGGTTCGCCGGGAACAGTGGAGGTGATTTATACGACAGATAGCTGGGCAACCACACAAAGAACCTCATTAAGTTATCAAAGGTATTTTAGAGTGGGATATGCACACTATATTCAAAGTCCTAACCAATTTGATATAGATAAATGGGAAACTTCTGTTCAAGTAGGCTCCAATGTGAATTCCATTCAATATGCTATAGTTTATAAAGTAAATGGTCAGGAATACTGGGACAATAACTATGGTAGAAATTATATCATAAATTCTTCAAACTAAATAGTAACTTTTAAAACCAACAACTAATGAAAAAATTTGTTTATTTATTAATGAGTTTGGTCATCTTTTCTTGTGCTACAGAAGATGATTTTATTGAAAACCAGGAAAGTGTAGTTTCTAAAGATGAAATTACCACAAAGAGCTCAAACCCTGTAAATCTAGTGAAGGCTTGGACGGCATCTGGTTCTTATCGAGGATATACATCGTATTCAAGAAAATTTACGGTAAAAGTTACGAACCTTTCTTTTGACAAAAGCGTGAGTATCTTTCATGAAAAATTAGATGGTAGTTGGGAAGAAATTCCGTTATCTTACAGTTTTGATATCGATGATCAAAACGAAATATGGACTGGGGAGTATAACCACGGGGGATATGGAGTATCTCGAATTTATGCAGACGAATTTGTAGTAAAATACCAAGTAAATGGAAACACTTATTGGGACAATAACAATGGGGATAACTATGCAATGTCAAGCAATGAAGGATATTTTCTTGCGGATCCTAATGCCAATGTAAGTGTAGATTCAGATTATGACAGTCTATTTTATACACCTTATTACGATCAAAATTCGTTTAACGTAACGGTAGATGTAAGAAACCTGGCACCAAACAAAGAGGTTGGAGTTGTGTATACTACCGATGGATGGCGAACTCAAGGGTATTTTCAGCTTAATTTTAGAAGAAATTGGTACAACGGACCTTCATTTTATATTCAGAGCCCTAATCGATTTGGGATCGAACGTTGGTCGGGGAATACTAGAATTGATAAATCTGCAAATACGGTAGAGTATGCTATAGTGTATAAAGTAAACGGTCAAGAATACTGGGATAACAATTATGGGAAAAATTATGCAGTATCGAAATAGTTTTATAATTAGTTAAAAAGGGGTAATTAACTAAGACGTCCGCTTTGTTTTGATAGGCAAAGCGGACTTTTTTTTATAATGAAAGTTCCATTTTGATATTACTGCGCTTATACAAAGGGTTTTCTTCGATAGGGATTTCGTTGAAACCAAATTTTTGATAAATATAAATAGCGCTTTCCAAGATTCGATTCGAATATAAAACTAGTTTTTTCCAATCTTGTTCTCTGGCAAAATCTATACAGAAATTAAGTAATTGCTGCCCGATTTTTTGCCCTTGAAATTTTGGAGAAACTGCCATTTTTCCTAACTCATATACGTTGTCTTCAATTTTGATCAAAGAAAAGGTTCCTGCAATTTCTTCTTCCACTTTGGCAAAGAAAATATAACCGCCTTTCTTGATAATGGTCTTTTCACATTGCTCTAATAACTCTTTGTCCAAAGGTTCTACTACAAAATATTTCTCTAGCCATGTTACATTAAGGCGTGCAAAGTCTTTTGCGTATTTTGGATCAAACGGAATAATCCTGGCTTCCTGGATTTTAAATTTTTTCATAGTCTTGCATTATAATTTGGGTTAAACCAAGCCATATGTATGGGCGTTTCCAGACTTTGGTCGAGGTTTTTAATTTTTTGATGTTGTTTTCCTTCATTAACAAATCCTAAGTTTGAATAAAACTGAATGGCATTTGTATTGTTTTCACGTACAAATAATTCGACTCTAAGAATATGTGTAAGATCTTTTTTTATTATTTCTAAAAATGCCGTAAAAAGGGATTTTCCTGTTTTTTGACCTCTAAAATCTGGATCCACCACAATAGTGAGATCTGTAAGAATATGTCTAAAGGCGGATAGAGGTACTCTGTAGGCATGAATTTCGGCAATGATTTGATGCTGATTCTCAGGATGAGGAACTGCCAGAATAAGTCCGTCTTTAATGCTTTTATCAACGAATTCTTGGATATAGCTATGGGAGATTTCTTCTGGGATCCTTATAATACCACCTGGTTGTTGACTTACTTTTTTGTAAAGTTCAAGGACACTTGGTGTATCTGATGCTATGACTGGTCTTATGTTATGCATTTTCGTGGTATTTTTCAAGTATTCTTTCACTTAGGGATTTTTGCTTCAATTGATTTTCGAGATACGTTAAGTGGCGCGTTAAACTGGTTGCACTTCCTTCGGTAAGCCATTTTACCTGTTCATCGATTACCTTCCACAAAGGTTGAAGTTGTTGATGTATCTCTTTCCCTTTTTGGGATAGGCGAAAAAACTTTTTTCGCCTATCTATGGGGTCAATTTTATAGTGTACCAATTTTTTGTCGGTTAGTTTTTTTAATGCTTGGGTTATGGCAGGTTGGGTATATTGTAACGCTTCCTGGATATCTGTTGTGGTTGCTGATTCTTGATCAATGATTATCTTAAAAATCGGAAACAAATAGGGGTCAAAGTCTATGTTATGGGTGGTATAAACCACCTGAATCTCTTTCATCATAAGCTCGCTTAAGCGTTTTAGACGAGAGCCCAAACCTAATTCGCCATATTCCTGAAGTTTATCTTGCATAAGTATTTATATAAGTACTTATGTAAAAATACATTTTTTTTTTCAAATTATTTAAATAGAGGATAGAAAAAACCCCAAGAATAAACATCTTGGGATATAAAATAGGGCTGTATTCACTGTTAATTCAGTAAGTATAGAATGCATCCAAATACTAATAGTATCATCAAACCAAGAGCTATTAAGTTTTTATGAATGACTGTTTTTCTTTGTTTCTTGAGTTTTTCTCTTATTTTGGCAAGAGCATCTTCTGAAACGAGTTCTATTTTGACTCCTTGACTTTCTTTATCCGATGTGGTCCACCCATCAAAAGCTTCACGTTTATTACGCCTGCTATTGTTTTTGAGTGATGCGATCATTGCTGCAGTTGCTCCTCCAAATCCCATAATAAATTAGGTTTAAGTTAGACAATTTCCATCCCGGCTTTCAAATTCTGAAAGCTTTACTGGCTTATAAAATGTTTTGGTATGTGGTAAAGAGATAATGATAAATTCCCTTCTACTTTCTCGAGTGTTCCTTGAGAATATGTACTACTAGTACCTCGAGAAATTAATGATCTGCTCAGAATATTCTCCCAACAAAATTCCGATCGAGTTTAAGGAACCTTCTAATTCATTAAGATCCAGATTTGCGATCTGTAAAGTGTCTCTAAAAATTACTTTTTCCCCCGTTTCATCTAACACAAAGGCGCCATGCAGGATGTCCCTGTTTTTTTGCAAAAGATTGCGATACACAGCCTCATTTTTGTTTTTGATATTACAAATGTGTTGCTCCATGATCAAAATAGGCGGTGCAACTCCCAGGATCATATTTTTAATTCCTTCAGATTGCTTGCTAATCATAAAAACTCCTTCTCTGTTGTTTTCATGAATAATATCATAATGAAGTTTCAGTAAATAATCTTTTACTACTTTAAAATGATTTTGCATTGGATGAGCGTTTTTGATTGATAAATAATGTGACTTCCCACTATAATAGGTCTATTAATATTACAAAAAGTAACAAATATTATGAATAATATGCTTGGCTAAATTAGCCAAATAAAATACAAGAGTAATCATGGGTATGAATGATTTAAGTTAGTAAATAGTTTTGTGCTAAAAATTTTAGTATAGTTCCCCCTAATTCTTAATGAAAGAATAAAATAACAAAGTATTTCTACTAAAATTAGCTTTTTTAAATAGTATTAGCTAATATTGTTAGTGTAAAAGTACAATTATTTTTGATAATTGCAAATAAAATTAGCAAAAATGTCATTTTTTGGAAAAAATATTAAAAAGATACGTGGGATAAAAGGTTTGAGTCAGCAAGCTTTTGCAGAGCTTTTTGACCTTAAAAGGGGTACTTTGGGTGCTTATGAAGAGGGCAGAAGCGAACCAAAAATAGAAACTATCATCAAAATTGCTAATCATTTTAGCATACAAATTGATGATTTACTTACTCATGAATTGACCGTTAATCAACTCCTTAAATTTAAAGGAGATCTTACCACATATGCCGAAGATGTAAAACGAGAACAGTTTGCAACAATCCCATGTATTACCGAAAACTCTTCTAGCGACTATATCACTTTTTTTGATAAAGAAGGCTTTGTAAAAGAACTTCCGGTATTACATTTACCACTTAATCCTACCAAAGAGTTTCGCGGGTATACCGTGTCAAATCTCGAAATGACCTCGCATGATAAAGGTTTTTATCCCAAAGATGTAGTCATTGGCGAGAGGGTGCCTGCTTCGGTAATTAAAAAACTTAATAATGGGACCTTGGTTTTTGCTTTGGCCGATAATAAACTAATCTTTAGGCGACTTTATACCACCAAAAGCAATATTGTGTTAAGAGCTGATCATAAAAATATTGAAGACGAAGAATACGCAATTTCAGATATTAAAGAGTTGTGGAGGGTACGTTATGTCTTTTGTAGACGAATTCCTGAGTTTGGGGATGATGTTGAGGACAAATTACTTCTCATCGAACGGGAGCTTATGAAGATGAAAAACAGATTACCTTGATACTATCCTAAATTTATTTAAAAGGAAAAATGACCCTGGTTTAACGGATTTTTAACCTACTTCATCAGAATCACCTTTATATAAAGTACCCTAGCTTCTAGTTTTGTTTCAATAATTAAAACGAAACAAAGTAAGCATGGAATTCAAAAAAATATTTTTCTTTCTCTTATTGTGTATTGGGGTAAACACAGTAAATGGGCAAAATTCGATAACTGGGCGTATTTCAGATAGTGATAACTCACCCTTGGTTTTTGCCAACATCATTTTATATGAAAACGAAACTGATAAAGCCATTTCTGCAATGGCAACCGGTGAAACCGGGGTATACCTTTTTGAAAATGTTATCGCAGGCACGTATCGTATTGAAGTTTCAATGCTTGGATATGAAACGAAAATGTCTGAAAAATTCACCCTCACAGATAAGACTGTAGATTTTACACTAGATTTTTCTTTAAAATCTGAAGAATTAGATGAGGTGGTGGTTACCTATAAAAAACCGGTTATAAAACAAACTGCCGAAAAATTAATTGTAGACATCGAAAAATCAGAAATGATTAATACCAATCTACAAGATGTCATGAAAAAAATCCCAGGCGTGATTGTGACCAATGGAAGAATAAACTATGGTGGACAAGGTAATATTCGAATTTTAATAAACGGAAAAACAACCGATTATATTGATGTAGATGCATTATTGCGTGAGATGCCGGCAGATAATATTGCTCGGGTCGAACTTATTCAACAACCAGGAGCAGAATATGATGCAGAAGGATCAGGTCCTATTATTGATGTTATCCTAAAGAAAAATGTAAAATTAGGAACTCATGGTAGCGTAAAAAGCACCGTGGGTTATGTAGATGATTATTTATACGGAGGTAGTGCATCGATCGCCAGTTACAAAAACAAATTGAATTGGCAAGCAAGCGCTGGCTATAACAGATCGTCATGGAGAGAAGATTTAATAATCTCGCGCCAGGTTTTGAGCGAAACCTATAATCAAACTTCAATTTCGCCATACGATCCGGAGACTTTTAGAGTAAGTGGTGGTTTTGACTATTATATCAATGATAAAAACACTTTTGGGATAAATGCGAACAGAATTGAATCGCAATCGGATCGCATTACAAACAATAAAACCACAATCATTGATGAAACATCTGAAACCGATCTAATAACCGATAATAGCTTTGATAGAGATCGAATAACATACACTGTAAATCCGTATTATGAGTATGATGATACAAAGAATAAAGTCACCCTGGATTTTAATTACATCGATTATGAGTACAACAACGAGAATAATTTGTTTAAAGTTGAAGAGAGCCTCGTAGATTATGATAATCAACGTTATTTTCAAGAGGCTACCTACGAAATTTTTACCTACCAGGGAGATTATAAGCGAACGGTGAACGATAATTTTAGCTGGGCAATGGGAGCAAAATATTCACATGTGAATTCTGATAGCGATTTACAGTCATTTACTCAAAACGACCAAGGCGAATTCATAAATAATACAGACCAAACCAATCGATTTTTGATAGACGAGAGTGTCCTGGCTCTTTATTCAAAGTTTAACGCAACACTTGATAAATGGACTTTTTCTGGCGGCTTGCGATGGGAAGAAAGTGATACCGAAGGGACTTCAGTAACAGAAAATGAAACCCGAACAAGAAACATTTCTAAATTTTTTCCCAGTTTTACTCTTGGAAGAAAAATTACCGATGAGATTGGTGCCAATGTAGCCTATAGTTATCGCATACAGCGCCCTTCTTATAGCTCCTTAAATTCATTTGTATATTACTATGATCCCTTTACGTTTGAAGAAGGGAATCCAAACTTAAAACCTGCTTTTACCAATAGCTATCAATTTAATCTTACCTATGATGATCAGCCCTTTTTTAATATTGGTTATAAGCAAACGACTGATGCATTATTCGAGATCATTACACAAAATGATACGTCTGCAGAAACATCTAGATCCGTTATTAACCTTGCCGAGAATAACAATTTTAGTGCAAGTCTTTTTGGACCCTTGGATTTTATAAAAGGACTTGATGGTTTTACGGGAGTTATTGTGAATTATAACGAATACAAATCAGAGATGTTAACTCCTGCATTAGATCTTTCTCAATGGAGCTTGACATGGTATACCAGTGCAGAATATCAATTGCCCTGGGGCATAAATTCTGAAATATCAGGATACTATACCACCGGGGGCTTAGAAGGGCAAATAGAATACAAATGGATAGCAGGAGTAGATGTTGCCTTAAGTAAGAAATTTTTAAATGATCAACTAAAAGTAAGTGTTGAATTTGAAGAAATCCTGAACAGAAAATTCTTTGGAGCTATTAATTATGACAACGTAAATGCAACCATTGAAAACGATTGGGCAAGACAAAATGTTTATGTGCAGTTGCATTATAGTTTTGGATCTAAATACGGTAAAAACAAGAAAAGAAACAATGTCTCTAAAGATGAGCAGGATAGAATTGACGATAATAATTAAAAAACCACAATCAAATGCTACAACAGTCAACTAAACAAGAACGAATACATGCAGTAGATGCTTTGCGAGGATTTGCTTTGTTTGGGATTATTCTTGCAAACATTCCATTTTCTGGAGAACACGTTGTTGAAAGTCCGCTTAATCAAACTTTTGATTTCTTCCATAATGTAATTATTGCTCACAAGTTTATCGCTATGTTTTCGATATTATTTGGGTTTGGTTTTTACATTCAGTTTCAGCGATTTACTTCCAAAGGTGTTTACTTTACTCGGTATTTTTTAATCAGAATGGCGTTGTTATTTTTGATTGGATGTTTGCATGGGTATTTACTATGGACTGGTGATATAATTAGAGCCTACGCCTTTGGCGGAATAGTATTATTACTCATAAGAAATTGGTCGGTCAAGAGTTTATTAATGCTGGCTGTAACATTTAATGTACTGCTTACGGGTATCATGTATATTGTTATCGAAGGATTTGAATGGCAGACCTATGATTATTCTCCCGAATTGTATGAGCAACATCGATTAACCACTTCGTATATGGATTATTTACGAATCAACTGGCGAGTTGATCAATGGGTGAATTTTCTACAAGATATGCCGCTTACTTTGTTTTATACATTTGGTAACATGTTAATTGGTTTTGCATTGGCCAAACTTGATTTTTTCCGTTTGCCGGAAAGGTTGAAGAGGATCAACCGTTACATGATAAGCCTGGGTTTATTATTAGGGCTTGCACTTAATTATGTCTTTTATTTAATGATTAGCGGTCAAATCGTTTTATCAATTTCGTTAATATGGCTCCCTTTTGTACTTGCTGCAGGAATGATTTTGCTTTGTCTGGCCTATATTTCTATTTTTTTGAGATTGTTCAAAACAAAAACCTTTAAAAAGGTATTGTCAATTTTTAACCCGATAGGAAGAATGGCACTCACAAATTATATCATGCAATCTGTTTTTTACATATTGGTTTTTTACCATTGCCTTAATGGATTAAGCTTTTATGGAAAATTGACTCATGGAGAATCGTATCTTGTAGCAGTTTTATTTTTTGGTCTGCAAGTACTTTTTAGCATTTTATGGTTAAAAAAATTCAAGCAAGGACCTATCGAGTGGATATGGAAAAAAGCAGCCTATTATTTTGCGAGATAGTTTTATGAATTGAAAATCTCTACTCAAGATGAGTTCATTAATTACACTATTCAAAACAATTTTTATGAATACATATATAAAACAAATCGGCTTATCTATAATATTTAGCTTTATAATCAGTAGTTGTACTACTAAGAACGACAAAGCGATAGATAGTTATCTTGGTTTTGATATCCCCAAAGAGGCTTTGGATGAATTTATTAGTTCAAAAATGAAGGAATATAATATTCCTGGCTTGTCGATGGCAGTGATCAATGATGGGGAAGTGGTGTATCATCAAACCAGCGGCTTTGCCAATATTGATGAAAAATTACCAGTTACCCAAAATACCATTTTTGAAGGAGCCTCAATATCGAAACCGGTTTTTGGTTTTTTTGTAATGACCTTTGTTGAAGAAGGGATTCTTGACCTAGACAAACCTATGTATCAGTATATGGAATATCCCGATATTGCTCATGATGAGCGATACAAAAAAATTACTGCCAGAATGGTATTGAGTCATCGATCTGGTTTTCAAAATTGGCGAGAAGATGATGAGGACAATACACTAAAAATTCAATTCGACCCAGGAACCGATTATTTCTACTCGGGTGAAGGGTATCAATATTTGACCCAGGTATTAAAACATATTTTAAAAACAGATGATGCTGGACTCGAGGCCGAGTTTCAAAAAAGAATTGGAAAACCCATTGGGTTAGAGCATACAGTTTATATTCAGAATGATTATACCCGAAAACACAAAGCAGAACCATATGATGAAAACAATAAATGGGTAGATTGGAAAAATGAGTATTGGTTTAAAAAAGAAAATAATATATTTTCTGCCCCAGCCTCTATACATTCAGAACCTATAGATTTTTCTAAATGGATGATTGCGGTTATGAATGAAGAGATTTTAACCCAAAAAAGCTACTTAGAATTATTAAAGCCTCATTCCAAAGTCCCTTATGACGGTTTTGATGTTAGGTATACGCTTGGTTTTTTCAATATAAAAATACCCTTCACAAATATTTACAGCCATGGCGGGAATAATATAGGATTTACCAGTTGGATTCTTTTAGATCCCGAAAAAGATTGGGGTTATGTATTATTCACCAATTCTGAATATGGAGAACAGCTGGGGCAAGATGTATTTTTTTATATGTTAGCCGATCCTGGTAGAACAAAATTATATGTTGTTTTAGGGATAATTTCTATTTTTCTTATTCTTGCAATAACATTTTTAATTAGATGGATGATAAAACGCATAAGAAAACCTAAAAGTAGGATGATTTAGAAGGTATGAATACGAAATTAAACAAGTCAGATTATATCGTAATTGCTATAGTATATGCAGTAACTACACTGTTGAATTGTATTGACTATTATGAAAGTGATAATGATCTTATTGAATATCTTGTTGATATTCCGGCAGCAATTTTAAGTTCTCTAGGTGTTGTGTTGTTGTTTGTTTATTGGATTATTCCAAATTTTCTAATTAAGAAAAAAAAGTATTTTCATCTAACATTTTGGGGCCTCATAGTTTTAGGGATTGGTGGATTTATAACATTTATCGCAGGATTTTGGACCGGAGGTCACGATTGGAACAATTTTCCGAAATGGTATCAATTAATATCCATAAGTATTTTTGAAATAACGGAAGAAGTGGGCTTTGCCTTGGGTATTTTATTAGCCAAAAAGTTTTATGAAGGACAGGCACAACTTTTTAATGTTCAGAAACAACAAAAAGAAAATGAACTAAAACTATTGCGTTCCCAAATAGATCCGCACTTTTTGTTTAACAATCTTAATACGCTGGATGCATTAATTGATAGTAATGCAATAAAGGCCAAAGAATACATTAATCGCCTTTCATTGATTTATCGCTATTTAATTCGAACCAAAGATGCCGAGGTGATGGAGCTTTCCGAAGAAATTGAACTTGCCGAAAATTATATATTTCTAATTCAGACCCGATTCGGAAAAGACTATCATTTCGAGATAAAAGATAATACTTCTTTTGAAGATAAATTTATTCCTACGGGATCTTTACAGGCATTGCTAGAGAATGTCGTGAAACATAATAAAGCAGGAGGACAAAATAGTATTGATGTCTCTATTGAAGTTGATGAGGATTGGTTAACCGTAATAAATAATAAGTCCAAAATTCTGTCAGCTGAAGAATCATTTGGTACGGGTTTAGAAAATTTAAGAAGTAGGTATAAATTACTATCGGATCAAGAACTACAAATCATTAATACTGAATCAAAGTTTAAGGTTTCAATTCCAATTATTAAATTAAGTAGTGAATTATAGAACAATGCGTATTTTAATTTTAGAAGACGAAATTCCGGCATATCAAAAGCTTGTTAAGTATCTAAACGAATATTTTGATGCGGCTGTGGCTCATGATTGGTCACGTTCTGTTGCCGATGGGAGAGAGTTGTTAGAAAGCCAGACATATGATTTAATATTATCTGATATTCAATTATTAGATGGCACTTCATTTGATTTATTTAATAAAACAACAATTGATTGTCCTATTATCTTTTGTTCTGCATATGATGAATATTTATTTCAGGCCTTTAATACCAATGGGATCGCCTATATCTTGAAACCGTATTCTCAAGATGATTTCAAAAAGGCGGTAGAAAAATATGAATCCCTTTTTAGAAATGGTCAATATAATACCTTAGATAATACCACAATTGATGCCTTAAAATTGGCTTTACAGGAAGAACAAGTGAGCTATAAGAAAAGATTTGTAATCAAAAGAACCAAAGGAATTCAACTATTGAATGTTAGTGACATTAGTATTGTTGAAGCTTCAGGAGATTTTTGTGTTGCTACCGACTCTAATGGTAAAAAGCATCCAATTCTACAAAAAATAGGAGTACTTACCGAACAAATAAATCCAAAAAAGTTCTTCAGAATCAACAGAAGCCAAATAATACATATAGAATATATAGAGACTATCGAAAATCACTTCAAAAATAGATTATTGATAAAATTAAAAGGAGTTGAAGAAAAGGTAATGACCAGCTCTTCCAATACTTCAGATTTTAGAAAATGGATAGAGCAGTAACTTTTTTGATAAAAAAGAATCCGTAACTGAAATAAAGATTTTACTCTTGTTTTTTAGCGAAAACTTATGGCATTTGATTAATAAAAATAGGATAAACCTTTGTAACTTATTGGTATATAAGTATGTCAAATGGTTAAATAAATCTTATATATTGAAAATATAAAAATAATAAGAAAATGTTATTGTAAATTTGAAGTAATTGCAACACACAATTGTTTAATCTTAATTTAGCAGCAATGGAAACTAACAATCTTAAAACCACAAACCCTCATGGCTCTGGTTATAGTAGTAATGGGCAAGAACTGTGTCCTTTTTTAAATGGTTCTTTAAAACAAGGAGCAGGTGGTGGTACCTCAAACCGTGATTGGTGGCCCAATCAGTTAAAACTGAATATCCTTAGACAACACTCTTCTCTATCCAATCCGATGGGTTCAACATTCAATTACGCCGAAGAATTTAAAACTCTTGACCTCAAAGCGGTGAAGAAAGAGCTTTACGACCTTATGACAGATTCTCAAGATTGGTGGCCAGCAGATTATGGTCACTATGGGCCTTTCTTTATTCGTATGGCTTGGCATAGTGCCGGTACGTATCGGATTTCAGATGGTCGTGGCGGTGGTGGTACCGGAAACCAGCGTTTTGCTCCACTGAATAGTTGGCCCGATAACGGAAATCTGGATAAAGCACGCTTACTGCTTTGGCCAATTAAACAGAAATATGGGAAGAAAATTTCTTGGGCAGATCTCATGATCCTTGCAGGTAATTGTGCGCTGGAATCTATGGGTTTCAAAACTTTTGGTTTTGGTGGAGGTCGCGAAGATATCTGGGAACCCGAAGAAGACATTTATTGGGGTGCTGAAACCGAATGGTTAGGAGATAAGCGTTATGAAGGTGACCGAGAGCTTGAGAATCCGCTAGGTGCCGTACAGATGGGATTAATCTACGTAAATCCCGAAGGACCCAATGGAAATCCAGACCCTGTGGCATCGGCCAAAGATATTCGTGAAACGTTTGGACGAATGGCCATGAACGATGAAGAAACAGTAGCACTTGTAGCAGGAGGTCATACCTTTGGAAAAGCACATGGTGCCGCAGATCCAGACAAATATGTAGGTAGAGAACCGGCTGGAGCAAGTATAGAAGAACAAGGTTTAGGTTGGAAAAACACCTTTGGAAGTGGTCATGGTGATGATACCATTACTAGTGGTATAGAAGGTGCATGGACGCCTAATCCAACAACATGGGATCATGATTATTTCGATGTGTTATTGGGATATGAGTGGGAACTTACTAAGAGTCCGGCGGGAGCTCACCAGTGGAAACCCACAGCCGCATCTGCGGCCAAAATGGCTCCGCAAGCTCATGATTCATCAAAGACACAGGATCTTATGATGACTACCGCAGATATGGGATTAAAAATGGATCCTGAATATTTAAAAATATCAAAACGTTTCCAAGAAAATCCAGCCGAGTTTGAAGATGCGTTTGCACGTGCATGGTTTAAATTAACACATCGGGACATGGGCCCCGTTGCGCGTTATCTGGGACCAGAAGTGCCAAAAGAAGAACTGATTTGGCAAGATCCTATCCCGGCAGTTACACATCAATTAATTGATGATAGTGATAGTACAGAGTTGAAAAGCAAGATACTTTCTTCGGGATTATCTGTTTCTCAATTAGTATCTACCGCCTGGGCTTCGGCATCCACATTCAGGGGCTCTGATAAGCGAGGTGGTGCTAATGGTGGGCGTATAAGGCTTTCGCCACAAAAGGATTGGGAAGTTAATAACCCTAAGCAGCTCTCAGAAGTTTTGAGAATTCTTGAAAACATTAAGCAGGATTTTAATGCTCAATCTGGTAGCAAAAATGTTTCTCTTGCAGATTTAATTGTTCTTGGAGGAAATGCAGCGATAGAGCAGGCGGCAAAAAAAGCTGGTTATAATGTTAGTGTTGCTTTTACACCTGGACGTGGAGATGCTACACAAGAACAAACAGATATTGAATCCTTTTCTATTCTTGAACCAAAGGCAGATGGATTTCGTAACTATGTAAAAGGCAAATACGAGATTTCTACAGAAGAAATGTTAGTGGATCAAGCTCAACTACTTACACTTACAGCACCCGAAATGACAGTTCTTATTGGTGGTATGCGAGTTCTTGATACAAATTCTGATCATTCAAAACACGGTGTTTTTACAAAACACACCAATGCATTAACCAATGATTTCTTTGTAAATTTACTTGATTTGAGTACCACTTGGAAAGCAACCTCAGAAAGTGAACAGATATTTGAGGGGCGTGATCGTACCACAGGTGAACTTAAATGGACCGGAACTCGGGTTGATCTTATATTTGGATCAAACTCAGAACTAAGAGCTCTGGCAGAAGTATACGGTTGTGAAGACTCTCAAGAGCGGTTTGTAAATCATTTTGCTGCAGCATGGAGCAAGGTCATGGATCTTGACCGTTTTGATAAGGCTTAATAGTTATTACAGCTTATATCAAAAACTTTAACGGGTGGTTTGTTAACAAACCACCCTAGTCGTAAAAATAATGGATAACAAAGCATATTAAGTTTTGATTATTCTGGTGTATTCTAGATTTTTTTGATATTTTAAATTTGAATCAATTGTATTTTTAAATCATTATTAATAAAGATATTTCACTCAATGGAAGCTATTTTTAACGCCATTAGATCAGGAGAACTACAAGAAGTAGAAGCAGTCCTAAATATAAGTCCAGAATTGGTTAATACAAAAGATTCTAGAGGTTCTACGCCATTATTGTTGGCGTCATATTATGGGCATGAGGATATAACTAAAGTTATCCTAAGTTTTAAGCCAGATCTAAATGTTAAAGATAGTTCAGGTAATACAGCTTTAATGGGAGTATGTTTTAAAGGATATTATGATATCGCAAAATTATTAATTGAATATGGAGCAGATGTAAATGCGAAAAGTTTTAATGAAGCTACCGCTTTAATTTATGCAGCAACCTTTGGACAAAAAGAGATTATTAAACTATTAGTCGAAAACGGAGCGGACTTAACTGCAAAAGACAATAAAGGATATACCGCTGCAATGCATGCAGAAAACCAAGGTATTGATATTTCAGAATTAATTAATCTTACTTCATAAAATAATTATATAGTACTATGGGTATAAAATCGGTAAATATTAGATCGATAGACATCAAGAAGAGGCTTTTGATGTCATCGTCTATGGTTACTGTTTTTGAATCCTTTTTGAAAGAGAATATTGGCAATGAGGTGTTGGTAGTAAACACCAATATTGGAATGGAAGTATATTACTATTCTAAAAATGATTGTAGTACTTTTATTAAAGAAAGTGCCCTGCTATATACGCTAAAGCAAGTTGATGGCTCTAAGTTGAGGTTTAGAAATAATTTAAGTGAAGAAGAGGTATATCAAAGTTTTTGTGAAGCATTGATGACCTTTGCCCAATACCCTCAGATATTCTTAGCTTATACTAAAAAATTTATTCATATTAAGAGAAGAAATGAATCAAGTAAACATCTGATTCCTATTCTAAGTGGTTTTTTTGAAGAAGTACTGAAGGTACTTACTGAAACCAATAAAATGCCTCATTATGAAAAAGTAAAAAGAGAAAGGAATAAACCCAAGAAACCAGACCCTGAAAAATTAATAATTCAAGATTTGATCTCAGAGATCTTGATGAAAAAACATTATAATTAAGTGAAACTCTTTTTTGTATTTGAAAAGTAACAAAGCACCTTCAAAAAAATAAGCTGAACTTATCTAGCTGTAATGTGGGATCTATTTTAGAAACTTTATCTATTATTAAAATTTTGTTTGCGATTCACTGTCTCTTCTATGTAATAGACGTTTGAAACCAAAAAAAAGAGTGCTTTGTACAATTCAATACATTACTAGTACAGTTCAATTCATTTATTTTTTTAGATATAATATAACGTTCCATCTTTGTATTAATTAAATCAATTAATCAAAAAACGAACAGTTATGAATGTAGTATCCAGAATTCTTATAGTAGCCATATTCAAGGTTGTGCTATTTATTTCTTCTTTGCTCTTTGCATCTGGGGTTAGTGCTCAGAATACATCATATGCAATAAATTATAATAAAGGAAAAACCTCTATCAAAGTGCAGCATGGCGTTTTTGATAATTTTTCTGTTAATTATGAAGGAGAAATTACACTATCAGACGATGATAAAGATATTATTGCTATTTCAGATGGTGGTTACCTTGAAATTAAGAAATCTGCTTTTGGGAGTAGACGTCGGATAGTAATCGAATCCGAATCTAATGGAAAGCTTAATAAAAAATATTTTGTAGGTTCTTCCAGAAAAGACTTCGAGTCCGAAGGTAAAAAATGGCTGGGCGAGATTTTGCCAGAAGTAGTGAGAACAACCACTTTAGGTGCCAAGAGCAGAGTGAACCGATTGTATAGTCAGGGAGGTGCCAATAGGGTATTTGATGAAATTCAACACATAAAAAGTGATCATGTAAAAACGAAATATTTTAAACTATTATTAGAAAAAAATCTATCTGAAAATGAACTGGAATCACTCCTTAAACTTGCAGGAGAAGAAATTGAGTCTGATCATTATCTGTCTGATTTATTGAAATATAAACAGAAAAGTTTTTTTGCAACCAATGCGTTGATGTCGGCATATATTGAGGCGACAAAAAGTATTGGGTCGGATCACTATACTACAGTAGTCTTAAATAAAGCTATCGAGGACGGAAATCTTTCTGATGACCAAATAAGTAAATTATTTAAGATAACTACTGGTATAGATTCGGATCATTATATGTCGCAGGTGCTTATTAAAGTAATGAAAAAACGAAAGTTAAACAATGCTAATCTGACATTGTTGATCGAAAATTCTAAGCAAATAGGGTCTGATCATTATAAATCAAAAGTATTATTAGAGGCATTAAAACTACCAGGACTTTCTAAAGGAAATTACAATGCTTTTTTAGGCACACTCAGAGATATTCAATCTGATCACCATGTCACTACTGTTTTTGCTAAATTATTGGATAAGAATTTAGATGGTAGTGCACTTAGAGAACTACTTAAACTTGCAGGAGAGTCTGTTGGATCTGATCATTATATGACAGAAGTTTTAACGAAAGCGATCAATCAACAAGGCCTGAATGGGGATAATCTGGATGTTTTCATTCAGTCACTATCTAGTATTGATTCAGATCATTATACTGCGGTTGTTCTTAAAAAATTGGCAAGAAAAAACCTTAATAATACACAGTTAATATCCGTACTTCAAAGTATGACTCAAATTAGTTCGGATCATCATCTGTCACAGTCTTTAATGGCTTTTGCACCTTCTGTGAATACATCACCAGATAATGTTAAAGAAGCCTACCGTAATGCTTGTAAGGCAATTTCGTCTGAGACATATTATGGAAGAGCGCTTCGTGCACTAAAATAAGAATATAGCACTTCATCCTACCAACGATCATTTTATATATCAATAGTATTGATTATTTTGGTAGGATGAAGTTTGATTTGAATCATTATTTATATCAACCATCACCTATCGTGAAAAAGTATTTCGCTATTACCTTAGTAGGATTTATTCTAGGAATACTTACCTACAGTTTTTTGGGGTTCACTCAGCAAAATGAAAACACAAAACTGCTATGGATATCTGGGGTTTTAGGGATTATTATTGCCTATGTGGTAAGCATCTTTAATGAAATATTTAACAGGTATGTTTCCTGGAGAAAATATACTGGACTTCGTCTTTTAACAGGTGTGTTATTTAATGCTATTATTGCTTTTCTTATAGTGTGTGCTGCTTTGTATGGGTACGTTTTTATAGGAGATTCTCAAGTTTCTTTTGTAGAAGAGTACAACGAAATCCTTTTAAAGCTAGTCATTCTGATATTTTTTGTTTCTCTTGTGTATAATGTAATATACTTTGCATTACATTCTTATTATCAGTACTCAAAAGGTCAAATAGTTGCATTACAATTAGAACGAAAACAGACAGAGTTACAATTAACAGCACTGAAATCACAATTGAATCCGCACTTTTTATTTAATAGTATTAATACGATATCTTCATTATTATTTAGTGATATAAAAAAAGCAGAACTCTTTATTAGAGAACTGGCAAAATCCTATCAATATATTCTAAACAAGTATGAGAGCAGATGGTTAACGGTAGAGGAGGAGTTGAAATTTGTTAATTCTTATTACTTTCTACTTAAAACACGGTTTAATGATTGTATCCGGTTAGAGGTTACCTTACCAGATCAAGTATTGAAAACAAAAATTGCTCCCCTAGCGCTTCAAATGCTTGTTGAGAATGCTGTGAAACATAATCAAATGACTTCTTCCCAAAAAGTAGAAATAAGTATTAGAAGTGATCAGAATAATATCATTGTATCTAATAACAAAACAACCAAGCCTAAAAGAGTTGACTCTTTTAAAATAGGACTGAGTAATATAAAGTCAAGATATGAACTATTATTCGATAAAAATATCGAGGTTATGGATGGTGAACAGTTTACCGTAAAACTTCCCATTGTTGTATGAATACGTTATTTATCCACCATCCTATATTTAGAATCATAAGCCCTCTCTGTAGCGGAATGCTGGTATATTTGCTTATTTTATTAGTGAATAATAATGTGGTTCAATTGCATGAGGAATTTTTAGGCCAGGAATTATATGTATGTATTGGATTAGCATACCTTATTCAGGAATATTCGAGGTTTTCTTTATTTTTTTTCGAAAAACTTAAAAGTCCGAAATCTTTAATAGGAAAGATTATACTTCAGATTCTTATTTCAGTAGTGATTTCAATACTTTTAGTTTCAGGATCTATGTTTCTGTATTTTGATTTAGTATTGGGGTTTACTCCTAATATTTCAGAGTTGACCATTTTTAATAGTATCTTTTCTATAATTACAATTATTTATCTTTCGCTATATCTAAGTCATCAGTTTCTGCATAAGGTTAATACAGAAATAATGACTAAAGAATTATCTTTAAAAGAAGGTGTTGAGCAAGATTTTCTTCAATTCAAAAAAGGAATAAATCCAACTTTAATGTTCGAAACCCTGGAGTCATTAATCTTATTGATGAAAAAAGATACCGAAAAAGCGGAGCTTTTGGTAGATCATTTTTCGGCTCTATATCGATATATTCTTTCTGAAACTAAAAAAGAATTGGTTCCTATTGAAAAAGAACTGGCTATTTTAGATCAATTATTACTTTTGTTTGGGGATTTACCTTATAGAAAAACACGATATATAAAAGAAGATTCTATAAACACGATGGTAGTTCCCGGAAGTATCTTATCCTGTATTGAACAGATAATAAGAAGTACAATTGTTTCTAAGGAGTTAGAACTTGTGGTAACCATATTTCAGGATTCAGAATATATTTTGCTGAAATATCCACACCAGGAAAAGATTAGTTATACGTTGGACCAAAACAATATCAAAGATATCTTGGATACTTATCGATTCTATACGAATCGTGAGATTTTAGTATCCAAAGATGATGTGTATAAAATAATTCATATACCAAAACTCACTATTGATGAAAGTAGTAATAGTTGAAGATGAGCCTTTGGCTGCAGAGAAGTTAGAACGGTATTTGCTAAAGTATGATTCAGAAATTTTAGTGATTGCTAAACTGGCTTCGATTGAAGAAGCGGTGGGCTGGATAGGTACACATCAGAAAGAAGCAGATCTTTTTTTTATGGATATTCAGCTTGCAGATGGTCTCAGCTTTGAGATTTTTGATAAGGTTAGCATAAATAAACCTGTAATCTTCACGACTGCCTTTGATGAGTTTGCAATTGATGCTTTTAAAGTGAATAGTATAGACTATCTTCTAAAACCAATATTATTTACAGATCTTTCAAAAGCATTAAAAAAGCTTGAAGCACTTCGCTCTCAGCTTGCGGGTAAAAATAATGTTAATCAGGTGGTCAAGCAGATAAACGACACGGTATTTAAGAATAGATTTTTAGTGCGTTTGGGAAATCATATTCATTCTGTTAAAAGTGAGGATATTTCCTTTTTCTTTGCAGAAGGTCGTGATGCTTACCTTGTTTCAAATAACAGGAAAAAATATATGATCGAATATAAGCTGGAGAGCTTAGAAAAAGTATTAGAACCCAAGATTTTTTTTAGAGTGAATCGAACTTTTATTGTTAATATAAATGCCATAGAAGATGTATTAGTTTATGCTAACAGGCGTTTAAAACTAACACTGAATCAAAACATAGATAAAGAGGTAATTGTAAGCCGAGAGAAAGTTACCGATTTTAAGCAGTGGTTCGAAGGAAATTAGAGGAATAATGTAATACAAAACTTCCCAGAATTGAATTCAATTCTGGGAAGTTAAATAGTTCTATTTTTGGCGTTAAAAAGTTAGAATTCAGCATTAAGTGGTGTTCTTGGATAAGGTATTACATCCCTTATATTACCCATACCAGTTACAAATAATACTAGGCGTTCAAATCCAAGTCCAAAACCACTATGCACGCAGGTACCAAAGCGTCGTGTATCAAGATACCACCATAACTCTTCTTCTGGAATATCGAGTGCAGCCATTTTTTCTTTTAATACGTCTAGGCGTTCCTCACGTTGGGATCCTCCTACGATTTCTCCTATTCCCGGGAAAAGGATATCCATAGCTCTCACAGTTTTTTCGTCTTCATTTAAACGCATATAAAATGATTTGATCTCGGCAGGATAATCAAATAGGATTACCGGGCATTTAAAATGCTTTTCTACCAAAAACCGTTCATGTTCACTTTGCAAATCTGCACCCCAACCATCAATCGGAAATTTGAACTTCTTTTTCTTGTTAGGTTTAGAATTTTTAAGAATTTCAATCGCCTCGGTATAACTTACACGCTTAAAGTTATTCTCTAAAACAAACCTTAACTTATCTCTAAGAAGCATTTCTGCTCGTTCTGCCTGTGGTTTTTGTTTGTCCTCCTGTACCAATCGATTTTCTAGAAATTCCAGATCATCCTGGCAATTATCCAGCGCATATTGAATGACATACTTTATAAAATCTTCAGCTAGATCCATGTTTCCGTCCAGATCGCAAAATGCCATTTCGGGTTCAATCATCCAAAACTCAGCCAAATGTCTTGAAGTATTTGAATTTTCGGCTCTAAAAGTAGGCCCAAAGGTATATACCTGGCCCAGGCCCATTGCAAAAGTCTCTGCTTCTAATTGACCAGAAACAGTAAGATTGGTTTCAGCACCAAAAAAATCTTCTTTATAATTTACTTGACCATTCTCATCTTTGGGAATGTTATTTAAATCAAAGTTGGTAACTTTAAAAGCTTCTCCAGCACCTTCGGCATCACTCTTTGTGATTACAGGAGTATGTACATAATAGAAATCATTTTTTTGAAAATACTCATGTATTGCAAAAGACAGTTTTGAACGTACTCTCATAATAGCACCAAAAGTATTGGTACGAACTCTAAGATGTGCTTGCTCACGTAATTTCTCTAGGGTATGACGTTTGGGAGAAAGAATGGTTAATTTAAGCTCTTCAGGGTCTGAATCGCCTTCAATTCTAACATTAGACACCTGTATTTCTACACGTTGTCCTTTTCCCTGGCTTTCTACCAAAGTACCTTCTACCGTTAATGCTGCTCCTATATTTATTCTATTTTTGATAGCTAGATCTACGGTGCCATCTTCCAAAACACATTGAATGTTATTTATAGTAGATCCATCGTTTACTGCAATAAAGCGGTCATTTCGAAAAGAACGAACCCATCCCTTTATAGTAACGGGTTGTAATAGCTTATCACTTTGTAGTACTTCTATTACTTTGGTATGCTTCATTATGTATTATTTTTTCTAATAGTATTAAATCTCAATTGCCTAAATACAGTTAATAATAAAATTTGAGGTTGCAAAGATAATTTTTTAATCCGATTGACACATAATCTAATGAATTCAAAAAAGGAGAATACATTCAGATAGTTTGGTATTCTTTTTGTTAATTGTAAGTTTTATAAAGCCGAAGTTTGAAAAGTTGACGTTTTTTGAAAAGGCGATTCTATGAGGAAACCCGTAAAACAATGTTTTTTTGCGGTAAAACAGTGTTTTTTTTACAGTTTTTTTAGGATAAAATTACAAATCGTTTAAATAATTTACTGAAGTTAAATAATTGATTATCAAATGATTGAATGATAATTTGGTGAAAAGTACATGTTTAAATAATGTTAATTTTTAAGTTAAATTAAAAAAAAGGGGATTTTTCCCCCCCTTGGGCTATTTCAAAATAGAAAAAGGGGTAGTATCTTGCTTATGCAATTATGACGATTGTGTTTACGTTAAGTTTAGTTCGATAGGTTTTGGGGTAATCTATCTTACACAAGTCCCGTTAAAGAAATTTAACGGGACTTTTATTTTGTATAAATAAGAGATTAACGACTTGTTATTCTTCAGAATCTTCTAATTCCTCTTCGTTTGGAATAATCTTTAGGGTAGGCTCCTTTAATGTTTTCTTGTTGGCAATACTACGTTCTAACGAAAGTAACAAAGATGGTAAGAGTAATAAATTGGCGAGCATAGCAAATAATAAAGTAGTAGATACTAAACCACCTAGGGCTTTTGTACCACCAAAACTGGATATCATAAACACAGAAAAACCAAAGAACAATACCGTTGATGTATAGAACATACTTACCCCCGTTTCTCTTAAAGAGGAAAGTACCGATTTTCTAATTCTCCAATGATTGGACTTGAGTTCTTGCCTGTATTTTGCCAGGAAATGTATAGTGTCATCCACCGAGATTCCGAATGCGATACTAAAAACAAGGATGGTTGAAGGTTTTATGGGTACCCCAAGATATCCCATTAATCCTGCTGTCATAAGTAAGGGTAATAAATTAGGAATTAATGAAATAACAATCATTTTCCAGGACCTGAACATCCAGGCCATGAATAAAGCAATTAATATAACTGCCAGTCCGAGGGAGAAGGTAAGATTCCACACAAGATATTGTGTTCCTTTTTGAAAAATTAGGGCCTTACCTGTAAAAGAAACATCATAACGATCTTTTGGAAATATTTTCTCTAACCTTGGTGCCAGTGCGGCTTCAATACGATCCATTTCATCGGTTCCTATATCTTTCATAAACGTGGTTATCCGTGCATATCTACCAGTAGAATCTACATAACTTTGCATAACACCAGCTTCAGATTCAAAACTTTTTGCGTAAGGTAAAATGAAGTTTCGTTCTTGGCTCGTTGGTATTTGATAGTATTTCGGGTTTCCGTTGTAAAAAGCTTGTTTAGAGTATTTAACCAAACTAACTATAGAAATGGGCTTTGATAGTTGGGGTGTTTCTTCAAGAAGCTCCTGAAGTTGTTCCATTCGTTTAAGTGTAGGTAACTTTAATACACCTTGCTTTCGTTTGGTATCAATTAATATCTCTAACGGCATAATGCCGTCAAATTCTTCTTCAAAAAAAGTAATGTCTTTATAGAAACCAGCAGTTTTGGGCATATCTTCTAGCAAGCTTCCCGAAACCTTAATAGTGTAAATACCTATGATACTTACTATTAGTATAATCACAGAAGAAAAATAAATAGTGACACGTCTGGTCTTTACCATGTTTTCCATCCAGTCAACTAGCTTCTCCATCCACTTTTTGCCCAAATGTTCTAAGTGGCGTTCTTTGGGCTGGGGCATATAACTATATATAATAGTGATGACCAATAGACAAAGTATAAATAAAGCAATGATATTTATTGATGCAACAATACCAAATTCTTTAAGGAGTTTACTCTCGGTTAATGCAAAAGTTGCAAATCCAGAAGCGGTAGTTACATTGGTCATTAATGTAGCGTTTCCTACTTTGGTAATAACACGTTGTAATGACTTGGCCTTATTGCCGTGTTTCTTTATTTCCTGTTGATATTTATTGATAAGGAAAATACAATTAGGAATCCCAATTACAATCACAAGTGGGGGAATAATAGCCGTAAGAACAGTAATTTCATATTCTAGAAGTCCTAAAAGCCCAAAAGCCCACATTACCCCTATAATTACGGCTGTCATTGATATAAAAGTAGCCCTGAATGATCTGAAAAAGAAAAAGAAAATTAAAGAGGTAACTAATAAGGCTGCCAAGATGAAAACTGAAATCTCGTCCATAATGTTCTGAGAGTTCAATGTCCTGATATAAGGCATACCAGAAACTTTCACATCCAGATTGTTTTTGACCTCAAATGCTTCTACAGCAGGTTGCAAAACATCTTGTATAAAACGTTTTCTAAATTTGGTATTTACAATGTCTTTTTTTAGATATAATGCACTTTGTACTGTCTTGGATTTTTTGCTGTATATCAACCCTTCATAAAATGGTAGGTTGTTAAAGAGTTCATTTTTGTAATCAGAAACTTGTTTTTTGGTATAAATTGAATCTTTTATAAAAGGTACTAATTCGAATCTGGCAGGATTGTCTTTTTTTTCTAATTTTTTAAGATCTGCAATAGAAATTACTAAATCTATCTCTTCATATTTTTTAAAAGAATTATTAAAATCATTCCAGGCTTTTAATTTTTCGGGAGTAAAAAGAGTACTGTCTTTAACAGCCATTACAATTAGGTTTCCTTCTTCACCAAATTTGTCTAAAAAATTCTGATACTGTATATTTATTTCGTGATCATCGGGAAGTAGATTGGCTTCTGAGTGTGAAAATCTCATATTTTTCCACTGGAAACCCATAAAAACTGTTGCTCCTATTATTGCGAGAAATATTATAGCTCTGTTACGAAGTATAATACCCGCTAATGCATTCCAAAATCCAAAAGTGAATAATTTTGTCATTCCTTTATTTTCCAGTTGCAAATGTAAGGATTTGAAGAGTTATTACTCACGAAATTTGGTAAGAAAATTATTTATATCTGAATGATTATAATTTCAGGTAAAAAGTAAACTTAAATGAAATATTATCTTCAAATCTAGGTAGATGATATCCCCCATATCGATATGCAAAACTTAGTCCGAAGCCTGCAAATAGTTTATTGATCTCAAAACCAGATTCTTGATATACTTGTTGTAAGGAGGTAAATTCGACTCCTTGGTGATCATTGCGATTGCTTACATCCCCAACGGCGTATCTGGTTATAAAAACGATTTCTGGTTTAAGCCAATTTGCAACTTGTATGGGCCTGATTTTATGTTTTATCTGTAAGGTAGCAAGTCGATCGCTAAAGAATTCACCAAAGAACATGGTTTCAAAAGTTCTTCGTCCTGCTACAGAAAATCGTTGAAGAACAGTCTCTTTGGTTGGAGCATTTGGATAGGCATGATATAAATGTGTAAGAGGTACATCTCCACTCGCAATATCAGCTTCCAAAAGAATGCTTGTGCTAGATTGATTAATTCGATTAATACTATATTCTGCTTTGATTCCAACCTTACTATAACTAAAATTACTGTCAAAAATTCCTTTAAACCCTTGTGTATATTGTGTGGTAATCTTTGGGTACCCATCTTTTATTTCTTTAATCCCGGTTGGAGTTTTTAGAAATTTACTGAATGGACTCCAACGTAAGGCAATGGTTGCTTCGGCAGTTTTATAGGCCGAAAAAAGAGTTCCGTTATTAAGAAATCTATACCCGCCTGTTTGATTTATATTACTTACAGAAAGTTGTGTCTCTGATAAAAGCTTTGGAAAAATTTGATGTTGCAAACTCGAACTCCAGGTTCTATGTTTATAATAAAAATCAATGTTTACCAATCGTGGTTCAAATAGAGAATAGACTCTTCTATCGGTTAAATATAAAAAACTACCTACTTCCTTAATATCGTCGGTATAGTTGAAGTTAAACCACGAACTAGAATTTTTATTAACTAATACACCGCCACCAACTCCAAATTTTGACCTCGAGTCTCTAAAGCCATATACCAAGTAACCCTCTAATCTGAAGCGTTTTGAAAACTTCTTGTTGGTCAAACCACCAATTCCTAATCTTAGCCCTTCATAATTATTATATTTTATGGGGTAAGTAAGATCAAAATCAAAGAATCCTACAGGGTAGTATCCCAAATTAAAACTCTGTATGACATCAATTCTACGTTTTATATTTTGAGCTTTTACAATGCTATCAACAATGGGAAACGAATTGAGGTCTTTTTTGGTAATGGCACTGGTGCGATATTGATTCCAATACTCATCTGGCCTATTGTTTGCTTCGGGATCAATTTTTATAGAAGCTTGGTTTTGCTTGATCTTTTGTTTTTCGTTTATTTTAATATCCAATAAATCGGTTTTAGAGACTAAAAAATCATTATTTCCGGTAAAACTTCTTTTGTCACTGGCCAACCTTCCCACAGATATTTGTCCGCCAAAAAGACTCACTTTTTGTCTTCCAATACCTGGTCTTATTGATATCTCCTGATTGCTAGGAAACCAACTTGTGTGCTCCGGAAAATATTTAAAGTTGTGAGTAGCCATTACATTAAGCTCTCCACGCAGTTCGATAATAGCTTTTTGGATGGCAAGAGTTTTCATATCGATATACAATACCCCTTCAAGACTAGCATATTTTTTTGACTTACGTGGTTGAAAAAGTATTACGAAAGCCGGATTTTTATCTTGTGTAGTATCAAGAATTTTATAATAGTAATTTCTTAACGCTCGGTTTGATAAGGGGCCTATATATTTATCTTCAAAAATGGTATAGTCTTCGTTGTACAATGAATTGGATTGTACTTTGATGCCCAAAACATTATAAATGGGGTCTTTAAAACCTGTCATCCTAGTAGCCAAAACTGTTTCTTTTTCTCCTGCTTTTTTACTGAATTGGTGTATGCTTATTTTTTCGCTTAAAAAGGAATGAGCTTTGTTTATAAGCTGTTTTATATCTACATTGGTGCTGTCTGGGGTATCTAATATTGCTCTGTTATCTTCTGTAATGGTAAATTTATTATAGCTTTTATAGCTATAACTATTCAAGGTTTTTTGCGGATTATTTTTGTTTTTCTTTTGAATGGCTTCTTTGATAATTTTGGCTGCAATGTTTTCGGTAGCATCAAGATTTACCGGGGATAAGTTCTCTTCTTTTGGAAAAAGTTTTATTTCAATTTTTTCTGTGGTTTCTGAAGCGATAATAACATTGTTAGTCTTGTATCCTATATAACTTACTGTAAGGGTAGTAGGGTAGTCTTTGCATCGAATCATGAATTCACCATCAGAGGTGCTTAGTGCATAAGAAGAGTCACCTGTTTTTACAGTAGCAAATGGTAGGGGTTGGTTAGAACTTCCGTCAACCACAATACCATTAATGTTAATCTGGGATATTAAGACGAAGTGGGTAAAAAATAATAAACAAAATAATTTGTTCCGCATTATACTGACAAAGTTCAAAAAACGAATATACAAAAAAGCGTTTCCATAAGGTAAACGCTTTTATTTATTATTAACGTATGCAAAAAAATGTTAAACCGTCATTATCTCTTTTTCTTTAAGACTTAACATGTCATCAATTTTTTTGATAAAGGTATCTGTAAGTTCCTGAATATCTAATTCTGCATTTTTTGCCATATCTTCAGACAAACCATCTTTCTCCAGTTTTTTTATGTCACTATTGGCATTTTTACGATCATTACGTACCCCTACTTTAGAATCTTCAGCTTCAGATTTAGCTTGTTTTACAAGTTCTTTACGGCGTTCCTCAGTTAAAGGAGGTACATTGATGATTACGCTTTCTCCATTATTCATTGGATTAAATCCAAGATTAGCTATTTGGATTCCCTTTTCTATTTCAGGAATAAGAGATTTTTCAAAAGGCTGAATAGTAATTGTTCGAGCATCTGGTGTAGTTACGTTTCCTACCTGATTAAGTGGGGTAGGAGATCCATAGTATTCAACCATCACACCACCAAGCATTGCTGGTGATGCTTTTCCTGCTCTAATGTTAAGCAATTTTTTTTCTAAATGCACAATTGCAGCTTGCATCGCTTCTTTAGTAGAATCTAAAATAAAATCTATTTCGTCTTTCATTTTTTATTTCTTTACTTTTGACTGATCAAAAAACTTATACGCTGTTTTTGTAATGTATTTGTAATTAAAGCTAAAGGTTTACTTGAGTACCAACTGATTCTCCAGAAACAACTTTGAAAAGATTACCAGTTTTGTTCATGTCGAAAACAATAATTGGCAACTCATTTTCCTGACTTAATGTAAATGCAGTGGTATCCATTACCTTTAACCCTTTGCGTAATACATCATCAAATGAGATAAAATCAAATTTTGTTGCATCGGCATTTTTCTCTGGGTCGGAAGTGTAAATTCCATCCACTCTTGTTCCTTTAAGTATAACATCTGCATTAATTTCAATTGCTCTAAGTACGGCAGCAGAATCTGTAGTAAAATATGGATTTCCTGTTCCTCCTCCAAAAATTACAACTCTTCCTTTTTCAAGATGCCTTAATGCTCTTCTTTTAATAAAGGGTTCGGCAACCTCGTTAATTTTTATAGCGGATTGCAATCGTGTAGGAATTTCAGCATCTTCAAGAGCGCTTTGCAATGCCAATCCGTTTATAACAGTTGCCAGCATTCCCATATGATCTGCCTGTACGCGATCCATTCCTTTACTGGCACCAGCAACTCCTCTAAATATATTACCTCCTCCGATAACAATAGCTACTTCAACTCCTTTATCTGTAATCTTTTTGATTTCATGTGCATACTCTGCTAATCTTTTAGGATCAATACCGTATTGACGCTCACCCATAAGAGCTTCGCCAGATAATTTTAATAATATTCTTTTGTATTTCATTGCTTGGTTTAACTGTGATGCAAATATAACGATATTCTTAATTTAGAAAATAGTTATGAAATATAAAGCTGGGGTTTTTCATTTTTGAAATAATTCGAAAATTAAAAAACCCCTTTAAAAATGGGTTCTTTTCCCCTATACCAGGTATTGATTGGTGTTGAATTATGTTATACGTTTGCCACAGGGAAAACAAAAAAATGAGGGGGATGATGAATATTTTTGAAATAATGCTTAGACGTTTGTACAGACTGATTGGGGAGTTAGTCTTTATTTTGGGGGCAAAGCCTTGAGGAGGTTCAAGGTTTTGTATTGTTGAAAGCATTATCAACGAAATATTCTGAAAAATGAGGAAGAAAAAACCGCTCTTAATTTAAGAGCGGTTTTTAATTTTTCTCCAATTTGAAGAAAAAAATTATATTAAGGATTTATCCTAAAGCTACTCTTTCAAAAGCAACTACAGATACATCACCAAGTGTTTTTACGTAATCAGCAACACTTTGTTTGTTGTCTTTGATAAAAGCCTGATTTACCAATGTGTTATCTTTAAAGAAACGTTTGATTTTTCCTTTAGCGATATTGTCTAGCATTGCTTCTGGTTTACCTTCTTGGCGTAATTGATCTTTTGCAATTTCGATTTCTTTTTCGATTATAGATTGATCAACACCATCTTCGTTTAATGCTACAGGATTCATTGCGGCTGCTTGCATAGCTACATCTTTTGCAACTACTTCTGCACCGTCAGTAGCTCCCGAAAGACCTGTTAAAACACCAATTTTATTACCAGCATGGATATAAGAACCTACAAATGGAGCCTCAAGAACTCTAAAATCTCCGATTTCAATTTTTTCTCCAATTACACCAGTTTGTTCTGTTAATTTTTCTTGAACAGAAAGACCATTAAAATCTTTTGTAAGTAAATCTTCTTTTGAAGAAGCAGTAAGTGCTAAATCAGCCAATTCATTAGCTAATGAAACAAAAGATTCATTTTTCCCTACAAAATCAGTCTCACAGTTAAGAGAAACAATAATACCCTTGTTTTTGGCATCATTTACTTTTGCAATAACAGCACCTTCAGTAGATTCTCTGTCAGCTCTGTTTGCAGCTACTTTCTGACCTTTTTTTCTTAAGATTTCGATTGCTTTATCAAAATCTCCTTCAGCTTCTACAAGTGCTTTTTTACAATCCATCATTCCGGCACCTGTTGCTTTTCTTAATTTATTTACTTCTGCGGCGGTAATCTTTGCCATATCGTTTAAATATTTAATGTGTAAATGTGTTTTTGAATAAAAACGAGTCGCTTAGTTTGTACTACAAGAGTAAAGAACCAAACGACTCATCAATTTTTAAACTATAATGATTGTCTAACTGTCAATCAATGAATGTTTATTCTTCTTCTTGCTTAGCATCTTCAGTTACTACTGGAGCTTCAACTTCTGCCACTGCCGGAGCCTCTACTTTTGCTTCAGCTGGTTTTGCTTCAGTCTTTGCCGGAGCCTCTGCTTTCGCTTCAGCTGGCTTTGCTTCGGTGGCTTTTGCTTCAGTCTTTGCAGGAGCATCTTTCTTTGGCGTGTCTTTTGAAGCTTTTCTTTCGCTAAGACCTTCTATAATTGCGTCACTAACATAGGTCATTACCTTGTCAATAGATTTTGAAGCATCATCATTTGCAGGGATTAAATAATCAACCTGACGTGGATCAGAGTTGGTATCTACCATTGCAAAAATAGGAATGTTTAATTTTTGAGCTTCTTTTACTGCGATGTGCTCGCGAGTGATATCTACAACAAATAATGCACCAGGTAGACGAGTCATATCAGAAATAGAACCAAGGTTCTTTTCTAATTTTGCTCTTAATCGGTCTACTTGTAAACGTTCTTTTTTAGATAAAGTGTTGAAAGTACCGTCTTTCTTCATTCTATCGATAGCAGCCATTTTCTTAACGGCTTTACGGATAGTAACAAAGTTTGTAAGCATTCCACCAGGCCATCTTTCTGTGATGTATGGTTGGTTAGCTTTAGCTGCTTTTTCAGCTACGATTTCTTTAGCTTGTTTCTTGGTCGCAACAAAAAGGATTTTTCTGCCGGACGCTGCTATTTTTTTTAAAGCTTCGCTAGATTCTTCAATTTTAGCAGCAGTTTTATATAAGTTAATGATGTGAATACCATTACGCTCCATATAAATATATGGGGCCATGTTTGGATCCCATCTTCTTGTAAGGTGTCCAAAGTGTACACCTGCATCAAGTAATTCTTTTACTTCGATATTGTTTGCCATTTTTGTAATAGTTTACGTTCTGTTGAATTAGCAATGCTCAAGTGGTTACATATTGTATGGCCTTGTGCATTTAGATGCTAAACTAACTCTCGAATGCGAGATAACAACAAATACTGTTTTAATAAATTAACGTTTAGAGAACTGGAATTTCTTACGAGCTTTCTTCTGACCGAATTTTTTACGCTCTACCATTCTTGGGTCTCTGGTTAACAAACCTTCTGGTTTAAGGATTGATCTGTTTTCTTCGTCTAGTTCACATACCGCTCTTGATATTGCCAAACGAACAGCTTCAGCCTGACCAGTGATTCCTCCACCATATACATTTACATTTACATCGTATTTATCTTCATTACTAGTCAAAGTAAGAGGTTGATTAACTTTGTATTGTAACGTAGCAGTAGTGAAATACTCATTAAGGCCTTTTTTGTTAACCGTAATTTTCCCAGAACCATCCTTAAGATAAACTCTGGCTACAGCCGTTTTTCTACGACCAATTTTGTGAATAACTTCCATTACTTAAATTCGTTTAAGTTAATAGTTTTTGGCTTTTGAGCATCTTGACCATGTGCTGGTCCTGCATAAACCTTTAAATTACGGAATAAAGCTGCTCCTAATTTGTTTTTAGGCAACATTCCTTTTACCGCTTTTTCAATTAAACGCTCTGGGTTTTTGTCAAACAATTCCTGAGCAGTAAGACTTCTTTGCCCTCCAGGGTATCCAGTGTGACGGATATACGATTTATCGGTCCACTTTTTTCCTGTTAAGTTGATTTTTTCAGCATTGGTAATGATAACATTATCACCGCAATCAACGTGTGGGGTAAAGTTAGGTTTGTGCTTACCTCTAAGTAGTATAGCTACTACAGAAGATAGACGTCCTAAAGTCTGTCCCTCAGCATCTACATGCAACCATTCCTTTGTAACGGTAGCTTTGTTGGCAGATACTGTTTTGTAACTTAATGTGTCCACACTAATTAATTTTACTTATTAAACATTCCTTTTCCTATATAAAATAGGGGTGCAAATGTACAATTATATATTTATATAGCAAACCGCAAATACATATTATTTTGTATGTATGATTCATTGGTTTTCAGATAGATTACCAAACACGATATTAATTTGTTTATTTTTCAACTTTTAATATGTATTTCCTGTTAATTTTTTACTAAAAAACCATAAAAAGTGTGACAAACAATAATAATTTGGGTCATCTTAGATATATCAATCATTAAACATCTAATCATCATGAAGTGTTCATGTTATTTTCTGGTACTTTTACTAGTCCCTTTTTTAATTCATGCACAAGATTCTACAAAAACTGCAACTTTAGTAAAAAAAAGAATTTATACTACAAAACCACTTAATGGTGCCGAGGCTCCAACAATAGATGGGATCATTGATGAGTCTGGTTGGGATCTAGTAGAATGGACAGGGGATTTTATAGAAAACGAACCCGATGAAAATACACCACCTACACACCAAACCAAATTTAAAATAATATACGATCAAAAATATCTATATGTTGCATATCGTTGCTATGATAATGAGCCTGATAAAATAGAGAAAAGATTATCCAGGCGGGATGGCTTTGCAGGGGATTGGGTTGAGATTAATTTGGATACGTACCATGATAAAAGAACGGGTTTCTCTTTTTCAATAACTGCAGCAGGAGTGAAAGGAGATGAATTTATTTCTAGAAATGGTAATAATTGGGATAGTAGCTGGAACCCTATATGGTATACTGCAACTAATATCGATGATGAAGGATGGACTGCCGAGGTAAAAATTCCTTTAAGCCAAGTTAAGTTTGGAAAGAGTAAAGAGCAAATATGGGGGCTTCAAGTAAATCGTAGAATATTTAGAAAAGAAGAACGTTCGGTTTGGCAGCGTATCCCCCAAGATGCTCCTGGTTGGGTAAGTGAATTTGGAGAATTACATGGGTTAATCGATATCGAACCTCAAAAGCAACTAGAAATTCAGCCTTTTGCGGTTACCCAATTTGATACGTTTCCAGAAGAAGAAGGAAATCCTTTTAGAGATGGAGAAGAATTTAAATTGAATGGAGGATTGGATGCGAAAATTGGAATTACCAATGATTTGACTCTCGATCTAACGGTGAATCCTGATTTTGGTCAGGTTGAAGCAGATCCTGCAGCGATTGCTCTTGATGGTTTTCAGATTTTCTTTAGAGAACAGCGACCCTTTTTCGTAGAAAACAAAAATATATTTGATTATCGCTTTGCCAACGGATTTGATAACGTTTTTTATTCGCGCAGAATAGGTAGGAGTCCTCAAGGTTCTATAAACGAGTTAGACGGAGACTTTGTAGACCGCCCCAATAATACAACGATATTGGGGGCAGCAAAATTTAGTGGAAAAACTAAAGATGGATGGTCTATTGGTGTTCTTGAAAGTGTAACTGAAAGAGAGATTGCTAAAATAGAAGATGAAAATGGAAATGAGAGAGAGGCCATTGTAGAACCGCTAACAAACTATTTTGTCGCAAGAGCTCAAAAAGACTTCAATAAACGTAATACGTATATAGGGGGAATCTTTACAGCAACCAATCGTAATTTGGGAGATGCTTTTGAAATTGATGACGAGAATCCAGATACCGACGAAACATCAGAGCTTGTAGGTACTCGTGAAAACAATTTGAACAGTTTAAGGAAGTCTGCATACTCTGGAGGTTTGGATTTTAGACATAACTGGAAAGAAAGAAAATATTATATAGAAGGAAATATTGTTGCCAGTCATGTTGAAGGCTCCAAAGAGGCAATTGAAGAAACACAAAATGAACTTACCCATCTTTTTCAACGTGTAGATGCAGATCATGTTGAGGTTGATCCTAATAGAACTTCCCTTACCGGTACCGGAGGTAAGCTTGTAGGAGGAAGATCAGGAGGAGGGAATTGGCGATATAATGCCGGTGTTTTTTGGAGATCTCCAGAACTAGAGTTAAATGATATTGGATTCTTGCGTCAGGCAGATGAGATCAGACAATTTGTTAATGCACGATATTTGTTCTTAAAACCAACTAAGCTATATCGAAGAGCCAATATTTGGGTAGAGCAATTTACTTCCTTCGATTTTGAAGGGAATTATAATCGTATTCAGTATGAATTTAACGGATTTATAAATTATAAAAATAACTGGTGGACAGAGGTAGGATATGGGCATAAGCCACGTATTTTTACCAATACCTTTTTACGTGGCGGTCCCAGATGGCGTTTCTCTGACGAGAATTTTGTTTTCGTATTTACAGGTTCGGATCAGAGAAAGAAATTTAATTTTACATTGGGTCATGTACAAGGTTGGGCCAGACAAAATAACTTTGCATTCAAAAGATTTGTTGTACGACTTAGATATCAGCCTTTTGATGCATTTAGTATGTCTATAAATCCAGAATTTGTTCTTAATCCTAATAAAACACAATATGTGACCGAGGTTGATTTTGGAGACATTCCAAGATATATCACTGCTAAAATTGATCAACAAACTTTGAGTGCCAGTATCCGGTTAAATTATAATATCAATCCTAATCTTACTATACAATATTATGGGCAACCGTTTATTTCCAGAGGTACGTATACCGATTTTAACTATGTAAATAATTCAATAGCAGAGGATTTGGGTGAACGAGTAACTTTGTATGATCAAAATCAAATTTCGTTTGCAGATGATGTATATTCTGTGGATGAGGACAGGAACGGAACGGTAGATTACACAATCGATAATCCAGACTTTGCTTTTGTGCAGTTTCGCTCTAATCTTGTGTTACGTTGGGAATATATTCCTGGTTCTGAGATATTCCTGGTATGGTCTCAAGGTATTAATGGAGATGGAGATCCAGGAGACCATTTGTTTAGAAGTTTGAATAATCAAATTTTGGATCAGCAACCAGACAATACCTTTTTGATTAAGGCTACCTACAGATTTGTATTGTAAGTTTTTTAAAAAATATGTTGACTTTTTAATTTAAAACGTATTTTGCGATCACCTAGATTTGTGGTCATATGAAATATATCTATCTTGCCTTTATTGGTATTATATTACTATCGTGCAATACTTCAAAACCTAAAGAAAAAGTAAATGTAGCCGAAGAAAAACCAAGAGTTTCAGAATTAGACTCGTTATCTTTCTTTTTGGATCATTATGAAAAGTTTTTTGCTACCAATTTTAATGTTTCTGAATGTCCGGGAGCGGCTATTGTAATCGTTAAAGATTCGACCGTAATTTATAAAAAGGGCTTTGGTGTTAAAGAAATTAATACACAAGATTCAGTTAACGTACATACGGTTTTTAGAATTGCGAGTTTATCGAAAGGTGTGACAGCAGTTCTGGCTGGCAATATGGTTGATCATAAAGAATTGCATTGGGATCAAAATATAAAAGAATCTGTAACGTCATTTGACTTAAGAGATCGTGAGCAAGCGGCCAGGCTTAGAGTAAATCATTTACTATCTCATACTACTGGGCTTTATCCATATACCTACACCAGACTTATACAGCAAGGGTTGTCCTTAGATCAAATTATTAGAAATTTTAGGAGAAAAGGGGTAGTTGCAAGAGAAGGATTGGATTATGAATATCAAAATGCCATGTTTTCTGTAATCGAAAAGGTGATACAGAATCAAACAGGAAAATCTTTTGAAACACTTATTCAAGAGCGGGTTTTTGAGCCTTCAGGAATGCAAACAGCATCCTGTACTTTTGAAGCAATAAAAAATCATGATAATGTAGCATTACCGCATTCGTATAACCATTATTCAAAAAAATACAAACTTGATAAACTTCATAAAAACTACTATAACGTTGCCGCTGCAGGAGGCGTAAATGCTTCGATCACGGATATGGGCGAGTACTTAAAGGTGTTATTGGGCCATCGACCTGATATAATTTCTCAAAAGAGTTTAGGAGATATTTTTAATCCGGTTATATGCACAAGTACCAAGGATACCTACGTGAACTTATGGGATGGCGTTACCGATTCGTATTATGCGTTGGGATGGCGAGTACTAGATTATCGAGGTAGAAGAGTTATCTATCACGGAGGGAATGTAAATCAATATAAGACACAATTAGCGGTAGATCCAGAAAATGGTATTGCCATCTGTGTACTATTTAATGGTCCAAACCCTTTCAACGGACCAGTAATCCCTACTTTTTTGAATTACTATGACTTTTATAAGGATATGATGGATAAAAAGAAAGTTTTAAATTAGCATAGAATGAATTTACTAATGCGCTTCTAACCAATTATCGCCTAATCCAAGATCTACGTCTAGAGGTACTGCCAGTTCGTAGGCATTTTCCATTTCAGATTTGATTAGGGCTTTGATTGCATCTAATTCGGGTTTGTACACATCAAATACCAATTCATCATGCACCTGTAGTAGCATTTTAGTTTTATAATTGCCTTCTTTCAACTTTTTATGAATGTTGATCATTGCAATTTTGATGATATCAGCAGCACTTCCTTGGATAGGAGCGTTAACGGCATTACGTTCTGCCGCACCACGAACTACCGCATTGGCCGAATTGATATCTTTTAGGTATCGACGTCTACCCAAAACAGTTTGAACATAGCCATTCTCACGAGCAAAATCAACTTGCTCACTCATATAGTTGCGTAGTTTTGGATAGGTTTTATAATAAGTCTCTATTAATTCTTTGGCTTCGCTACGTGATAAACTAGTCTGGTTACTTAGTCCAAAGGCCGAAACCCCATAAATAATTCCAAAATTAACCGTTTTTGCATTACTACGTTGTTCTCGACTTACTTCGTCAATGGGTACATTAAAAACTTTGGCCGCGGTTGAGGCGTGAATATCTTCTCCATTCTTAAAAGCTTCTATCATCGTTTCTTCTTTGCTTAATGCAGCAATGATTCGCAGTTCTATCTGTGAGTAATCCGCAGCGAGTAGAATGTATTCTTTGTTTCTTGGTATAAATGCTTTTCTTACCTGGCGACCTCTTTCAGTTCTAATAGGAATATTTTGTAAGTTGGGATTATTTGAACTTAATCGCCCGGTAGCCGCTACCGTTTGCATATAATCGGTATGTACTCTTCCCGTAGTCTCATTAACTTGGGTTGGTAGTGCGTCGACATTGGTGCTTTTTAGTTTTGCTAACCCTCTGTATTCCAAGATGTTTCTAATAATCTCATGATCCTTGGCAAGATATGATAGTACATCTTCTGCTGTTGAGTATTGACCTGTTTTAGTCTTTTTTGGCTTATCAACCAGTTTCATTTTTTCAAAAAGAATGACTCCTAGTTGTTTTGGTGAAGCAATATTAAACTCTTCTCCCGCAGTTTTATAGATCTTACTTTCTAAGGTTTTGATGTCTTCATCGAGTTCTTCGGAAAGTGTTTCAAGGAAACTTTTGTCTAGATTGATTCCCTCAATTTCCATATCTGCTAACACACGTAATAATGGAATTTCAATATCATTAAATAAAGAAACTGTTTTAGCCTCGGTAAGTTCTGGTGCAAAATGTTCTTTTAACTGAAAAGTAATATCGGCATCCTCTACAGCATATTCTGTTTGTTGATCCATAGGTACTTGCCTGAAGGATAATTGATTTTTCCCTTTTTTACCAATGAGTTCGGTAATAGAAACAGGGGCGTAGTTGAGGTAGGTTTCTGAAAGGACATCCATATTATGACGCATATCGGGATTGATAAGATAATGTGCCAGCATCGTGTCAAATAGCGTACCCTTTACTTCGATACTATATTTTGCCAGTACCTTGATATCGTATTTAAGGTTTTGACCAATTTTTGAGATATGCTCTGCTTCAAAAAACGGTCGTAGTTGCTCTATCAGTTCTTGTGCTTCTGCTCTGTCCTCGGGAAATGGAATATAAAACCCTTTGGTCGCTTCCCAGGAGAAAGCAATCCCAACCAGTTCTGCCGTAAGTGGGTTTAATCCTGTCGTTTCGGTATCAAAACATACATTTTCCTGCTTTAATAGATTTTGAAGAAATAGCTTCGTGGCCATTCCGGGAGCTATGCTCTGATAAAAATGTTCTGTATTTGCGATTGTTTTTCTGCCAGAGTAGGAGTTTGTTTCTCCAGGAGTTTCTGCGGCATCACCAAATAATGAAAATTGCCCTGCACCTGCTTGAGACGCTTTTCTCTTTGGTTTGGCAGTATTTTCAGAAGTTGAAGTAGTTGTTTCCTCTCCAGAAAATATTTTTACAAACTGATCCTTTAGTCTTCTAAATTCTAATTCTTCGAATATTTCCTGTACTTTTTTGGCGTCAGGTTCAGAAAGTTCATAATCATTTGCATTAAAGATAACATCGCAATCTGTAATGATGGTAGCAAGTTTTTTTGAAAGAAGTCCTAATTCGGCATTGGCCTCAACCTTTTCTTTCATTTTACCTTTAAGCTTATCAGTATTAGCCAAAAGCTCTTCCATAGAACCATATTCTGCCAGAAATTTTTTGGCAGTTTTGTCACCTACACCTGGTAGACCAGGAATGTTATCTACGGCATCTCCCATCATTCCTAGGTAATCGATCACTTGTTCTGGTCTTTCTACTTCGAATCTCTTCTGCACTTCAGGGATTCCCCATATCTCGATACCGTTCCCCATTCGAGCCGGGCGATACATAAATATATTTTCTGAAACTAACTGGGCATAATCTTTATCGGGAGTAACCATATAGGTTTTATAACCTTCTTTTTCAGCTTGCTTGGCGATGGTTCCTATTAAATCATCTGCCTCTACACCCGCTCGTTCAATAATTGGGATATGCATAGCTTTCAGAATTTCCTGAATGATAGGAACTGCTATTTTTATTGCTTCGGGTGTTTCATCACGATTTGCTTTGTATTCGGGAAATATTTCTAAACGATCTTTACTTCCTTCTTTATCAAAAGCAACAGCCAAATGATCTGGTTTTTCTCTTTTGATAACGTCAAACAAAGAGTTTACAAAACCCATGATGGCCGATGTATCTTGTCCTTTTGAATTAATTCGTGGATTTTTGATAAGCGCATAGTATCCTCGAAAAATTAGAGCGAATGCATCCAGAAGAAAAAGACGTTTTTGTGACATGGTGTGTGCTAAATTTTAGAAATGCAATATAAAAAGAAGATTGATGAATTAAATGCGAAAAACATATAATTAATACAAAAAAGAAATGCCGTCAAGACCTGACGGCATTTCGCCCCAAAATAAAATTGATAACAATGTATCAACTGCTATAAATATTATTGTAATTGTTTATCTATATTATTGAATGTTTCTCTTAAGAAACTTAAAATCACACTAAATTATTGTCCGAAGGTACAAATAAAAATCATACTTCTAAAAAAAATCGTTAAGATTTATGATTTTATAAAGAGGTGTTTTTAACGCTTTTTGTGCTTTAAATTATTATATCGTTAATTTTTACTTAAAAATAATGACAAATTAAAAAGGAGAGATAGTTTTGTTATGTTAACGAATTAGAAAGAATTATGCGCTGGTTGATACCGATAATTTTATACCTATTGCTTGAAATTTATGCGTTTCAGGCAATAAAAACAATTTCCAAGAATCAAATTATCCAAGTAGTGTACCTGCTTACTTCTATATTGATTTTGGCGTATGTTATTTACATTTTTGCTAATTATGACAGAAGTGTGGGGCCAAATAAATATACACTTAGGGCTAGTGGGATGTTATTACTCACGTTAGTCCCAAAATTGATTTTGGTTTTGTTTATGTTTGGCGAAGATATTATTAGAGTATGTATCGCTGGCTACACGTATCTTACCAATACTTTTTTCGAAGGGACTGCTACACAATATCTGCCGGATAGAAGAAGATTTATAAGTCAAATGGCGTTGGGTATAGCGGCTATTCCTTTTGCTGGATTACTTCACGGAATTTTTAGGGGAAAATATAATTTTAAGGTAATTCACCATGTGTTACATTTTAATGATCTTCCTAATGCATTTGATGGTTTTCGTATTATGCAGATTTCAGATATTCATTCTGGGAGCTTTGATGATTCTAAAAAAGTAGAATATGCAGTGGATCTTATCAATGAACAAGAATCAGATGTGTTGCTCTTTACTGGTGATATTGTAAACACCATGGCTAAAGAAATGGACGATTGGATAGATACCTTTAAGCGTATTAAAACTCCACAGTATGGTAAATATTCGGTTTTAGGGAATCATGATTATGGAGAATATGTCACCTGGGAAAGTCAGGAGGCCAAAGAGGCTAATTTTCAGGCAATAAAAGACATTCATAATAAAATTGATTTTAATCTGTTACTTAATGATAGCGCATTTGTCGAAAAAGATGGAGAAAGGATTGCGGTTATTGGGGTAGAGAATTGGGGTCATAATTTTAAGAAAGCAGGGGATTTAACCAAAGCTTCAGAAAAAGTAACCAAAGAGGATTTTAAGATTTTGCTTAGCCATGATCCTTCGCATTGGGAGCATGAAGTTAAAAAGCATAATGATCACTTTCATCTTACGCTAAGTGGACATACCCATGGCTTTCAGTTCGGAATTGAAATCCCAGGATTTGTAAGATGGAGTCCTGTACAATATGTGTATAAACAGTGGGCCGGAATGTATTCTGAAATGGGACGTTACTTAAATGTAAATCGTGGATTCGGTTTTCATGCGTTTCCTGGTAGAGTAGGAATATGGCCAGAGATTACTGTAATAGAATTGAGAAAAGGTGAAAAACCTGCTTAATTCTTAGAAAGTGTTATATTTACAAAGGTTTAAAAGGTCTATTGATGATTAAAAGACCTGAAACATAAAAGTTTTTGAACAATGTCAAAGTTTGGAGATATAATAGGTATTAATGTTCCGGTTTTGTTGGATTTTTATACCGAATGGAATGAACCATCTGTGGCGATGCATCCTGTTTTGAAGGATGTTGCTGCGGCTATTGGTGATAAAGGTAAAGTAATAAAGATCGATATAGATAAAAATGAGGAATTGGCAACTGCTTTACGAATCAAGGGGCTTCCCACATTAATGATTTATAAGGAAGGTGAAATGGTTTGGAGACAAAGTGGAGAACAAGATGCCAATACATTGATCGGACTTATGAAAGAATACCTTTAGAGTTCAATCTTATCAAAAACAAATCCTTTTTCTGAAAAATGATTCAGGACTCTAGGTAGAACGTATGTAAGGTTTTTTGAGGCTTTAATGCTATCATGAAAAACTATAATACTACCCTGTTCTGTATGTTGTAAGACATTTTGTAAACAAACTTCTCTTGAAATGGTACGATCCCAGTCTTTTGACAATACATCCCAAAGCACAATCTGGTATCCTTGCCTTTCCAGTAATTTAAACTTTGAGTAGCTTATTTGCCCGTAGGGAGGCCTGAATAGTTTGTTTTTTATTTCAGTTTTGTAATGCTGTTGAATGGTCTTATCACATTCATGTATATTATTAAGGTAAATTTCGCCATTGCTTTTCCAGGCTTTAAGATGATGCATGGTATGATTTCCAATAGCGTGGCCTTCCGATATTATTTTTTTAAAGATATCGGGATGCTTTTTGATATTGTTTCCGATACAAAAAAAGGTTGCTTTAGCATTGTATTTTGCCAGTTGTTCTAAAACAAATTCGGTAACCTCGGGTATGGGTCCATCGTCAAAAGTGAGGTATAGTTTGTTTTCTATATCAAGATCCCATAGATAGGTTGTAAAAAACTGTTTTAAAATCTTGGGGGTTTTATAAGGAATCAATTTGGCCACTTGCAAAAAATAAAAAAGTGAGTCTATAGAGACTCACTTTATCGTTATTGAGATATACTGTCGTCTCCCGGAGCTAAGTCTAAAGAGTCTTCAAGAGAGTTCCCTTCATTTTGAAGTTCTTTGATCAGATCCTCTTCTTGTTTTCGTATTTCATCATCATCATAACCTTCATCAGCAGAGTATAGTCGTGTAAACAATCCAATATACCTGTTAAACTCGTCCGCTTTTTCATCAATTAGCTCCCGATCCTGGTTGATAAGCAATAAATCTACCACACTTCGATAGCGTTCTACATTGGTTACAATCTCTTCGGCATAGCGATATTGTTCTTTGAGCTCTAAACTTCCAAAATAATTGAGTTTTTCCTGATATTTTTTAACAATCTTATTCCATAGGTCACGTGCTTTTTGTTTTTCGCCCACTTGATAATATCCAGAAACATAGGGTTCGAGTAAGGTGTAATACTCATAATATTCTATTGGCATCTTATCCATGGCCAAATCAATAATTTCTTCGGCTTTGTCTTTTTTGTCCTCGGCAATAAGGGCTTCTACTAATCTGGCAAGATTACTTCGGTATGTAATTGCATTCTTTCTGGTTTCTGGATCGTGATAAATGCCTGGATCATTACTATTACCCCAATCCCAGCTAGTAACATTTTTGTACATAAGATCCGTATCGATTCTGCCCATTTCGAAAGGATTTCGGGGGTTCATTTTAGTGCGGATAGGGACTAATTTATAGGTTACTCCATCTAATTGCAGGTAGTCTTTCATCCATAAGAAATCATCGTCGCCATAACTTCCTCCTGTAAAATAGATAGGTCGTTCCCAATTATTATTGGCAATAATATCCAACATTAAAAGTCGATTTTTAAATAATAAATCTCCTTTTAGATGAATATCGATATAGGGTACTATTAGATCTGCATCTTTTTGATTTACAATCCCGTTTTTAAGAACGGCTTCTTTATTTACTGGTATTCTAATATGCTTTGTAGGAAAGGTATTCACCTTTTTGCCACTTTGCAAATCTCCTTTGGTTCTTGGGTCATCTGTTTCTATCCACCGCATCCAATTTTTGATGAGCATAGTGTCGTTGGTAACCGGTTTATGGTAAATGGCATCATTGTTACCCCATTTATAGAAGTCATGAGTTAATTGCGAAGGTATCGGTTTGCCGTCATAAGCGGCTCTTTTCATTTGGTCGATATACCAATCTGTTGCAAAAAGACTTGTGTTTACCGTACGTACATCGGTTCTATACTCCTCTATTTCCTGGGCATACCATAGAGCAAAAGTATCATTATCACCAATGGTGAAGAGTATAGCATCTTTCTGGCAAGATTGCAAGTACATTTTTGCCATGGCTTGTGCGGTATATCTGTCTGAGCGATCATGATCATCCCAATTTTCTGAAGCTAATAATACGGGAACTGCCAAGAAACAAGCCGCTGTAATAGCAGGGGCCAAGATTTTTGGTTTTACATACCCTTTTAATAAATCAAATAATGCATAAACCCCAAAACCGATCCAAATGGCAAAAACATAAAATGATCCTACCAATGCATAATCTCTTTCTCTAGGTTCAAAAGGTCTTTCGTTTAGATATATTTTTAGGGCAAGTCCAGTAAAAAGAAAAAAGATGAATAATACCCAAAAGTTTTTCTTGTCTCGCTGAAGCATAAATACAAACCCTATAAGTCCTAATAATAATGGTAAGAAATAGTAGGTGTTACGGGCTTTGTTTTTAAGAGCATCGCTCGGTAAGTTATCTTGTGACCCAAGTCGCATTTCATCAATAAATTTGATGCCGCTTAGCCAGTTTCCTTCTAGATCGGTAAGATTACCCTGATTGTCATCTTGTCTTCCAACAAAATTCCACATAAAATAACGCCAATACATATAGCCCATTTGATAATCAAACAGATAATAGACATTATCTGAAAAGGAAGGTTTTTCTACGTCAATATAGTTGCCAAATGATTGTAAAAACTTATTGTAATCGTCATTATCCAATTTTCCGCTTGCATAATCTCTTCTAAATTGGGTAACGGCACTAAGTAATTCTTCTTCACCTTGATAATCAGGTTTTATAGTAAACTTCAACGGGCCGGTAAACTCCATATAGTTAGCAATATGTTCGGTGCTCCACATTCTTGGTAAAATTGCTTTATGGGCATCATCAAGATTTTGCCTGGCATTTTTCCAATCATTTACGATAACATACTTCCCGGTCTTAAGATCTTTCTCATATTTGGGCTTGTCATCCTCATACGGGTTGTCCTGATCAAGACCGGCGTAGATTTCAGTAAATTGCGGTCCATAGAAAAGATGAGTTTCGGGATACTGTTCAAGGTTATAATACGCCAATAACTCTCGGGCATTGTTAGGATTATTTTCATTAATTACCGTTCCTGCATTTGCACGAATAGGCAACATTACCCAACTCGAGAATCCAACCAAGATAAATACAACACAGAGCAATAATGTGTTTAGCTGTACATAATCTTTTTTACGTGTATATCTTATTAGATAATAGAATGCTGCGATAATAATTAGCCCGGAGATGATGGTTCCCGAATTAAATGGAAGGCCTATAGAGTTTACAAAAAATACTTCGGCAGCACCAAAAAATTTAAGTGTTGAAGGTAGCAGAAGTTTGAAAATAAACAACAGTATAGCCACCACAACTACATTGGCAATGATGAAATTCTTTACTGTTATTTCTTTATAATTTTTGAAATAATATAACAGACCTATGGCCGGTATTGACAAGAGCCCCATAAAATGCACACCAAAAGATAACCCAACTATAAATGAAATTAAAATAAGCCATTTATTTCCTCTTGGTTTATGCATATCTCGTTCCCATAGTAAACCTAGGTAAAAAAGCACCGATAAAATACAAATCGCCATGGCGTATACTTCAGCCTCGACTGCGTTGAACCAGAAGCTGTCTGTAAATGTAAATGCCAATGAGCCCACCAAACCGCTACCAAGAACTGCCAAAGCTTTACTTTGTGTGAATTCTTCATCTTTGATAATTAGCTTTTTAACAAGAATTGTAATAGACCAAAACATAAATAATATAGAAAAAGCACTGGCAAAAGCAGAGGTCATATTAACCATAAGTGCAATTTGGGTAGAGTCTGAAGCAAAAGTAGATGCAAATGCCCCTATCATTTGAAACAAAGGTGCTCCTGGTGGGTGACCTACTTGTAATTTTGATGATGTTGCAATATATTCGCCTGCATCCCAAAAACTAGCTGTTGGTTCTACGGTCATGGAGTAGACACAAAGGGCGATTGCAAATACAGTCCATCCTAATATTTTATTCCACTTGGTAAAGTTGAATGTGCTCATAAAATCTGTTCTGTTATATAACGTGTGGCGAATTTAGTAATAAAAAATACTTTCACCTTGTTTTTTTAGCAAACGCTTAACACATGTTTATATTTTTGGCCTATAGAATGAGTACTTTTTTGTACGAAATGATTTTTGAAAGATAAATTTTCAAAAAAAATGTTTGCAGACCAAAAAGAAAGTTTTAAATTTGCACCCGCAATGATGCATTGGTCTATGGTGTAACTGGCAACACGTCTGGTTTTGGTCCAGAAGAGTCTAGGTTCGAGCCCTAGTAGACCAACAAAAAAGGAGGCTGTCTAAAAAGGCAGCTTTTTTTTTTGATACGATTTGTGTTGTTTGTATTTTTAGATATGAAACGCACACAA
>CANMDH010000005.1 GCA_947496555.1 uncultured Aquimarina sp.
ACATATGTATAAGCTATCCCCAGGCCAGGAAAGGATTTGGGTGTTAAGCCAGTTTGAAGGAGCTAACCAGGCGTATATAATGAATTCGATTTATAAAATTACAGGCCCTTTAAACAAAAAAGCTTTAAAAGATGCCTATAACAAGTTGGTAGATCGGCATGAAATACTAGACACCAATTTTGTTCTATATAATGGGGAATTAAGACAGGTAGTTAATCAATTCGATAATTATGATATCGATCTTATATATTATAACCTAAAAGGCCAAACAAAAGTTGAATCAGAGGTTACAAATATTCTGAACGAACAAAGAAATACGCCCTTTAACCTTGAAAGAGATTTACTTATAAAATTAGTACTCTTAGAATTAGAAGATAACCATAGTGTATTACTGTTACAAATACATCACATAATATCTGACGCTTGGTCAATGAACATAATTATTGATGAGTTGATGAAATTCTACGATGCTGCCGTTAACAATGAGGAGCTAAAATTACCAGAACTCAAAATACAATATAAAGATTTTGCCAACTGGCAATTACAACAATTAGAGGGAGAACTGCTCAATGCTCATCAAAAATATTGGCATAATATTTTACAAAGTCCATTACCTGTATTAGGATTAACCGGTGAGAACCCTAGGCCTCCTGTTAAGACATATAATGGAGAGATTGAACAATATGAGTTTTCTAGTGAGACCTTCAATAAACTATATCAATATAGCATCGATCAACAGCTCCCCTTATTTAGTATGTTATTAAGTGTTGTTTATTTGGTCCTCCATAAACATACCGGACAAGATGATATCATTATTGGTACTTCATCTTCAATCCGGAATCATGTTGATATCGAAAACCAAATAGGTTTTTACTTAAATACGCTTGCATTAAGAAATAGAATTGATATCAACAAAAAATTCGATGATTTTATAAAACAGATTGAAATAAATACAATTGAAGCGCAAACCCATGACTCATATCCATTTGATTGGTTAGTCGATGAATTAGAACTGCCAATAGACCTAAGTAGATCCGCGCTATTTGATGTTTTAGTCGAACTTCAGAATTTTGAAGGGATAAGAGATGATCAAAATGAATTCAATCTCCCTGAAATCAAAGTCGAACCATATAAGACTAAGCAGTTAACAAGCCAATTAGATCTTAATATAACATTTATTAAAGATAAAGATAACCTGTTTGTAGAATTGCTTTATAACAATGATATTTATTCTTCTTGGCAGGCCAAAAACCTTTTGAAAGGTATTGAATTAGTTTTAAAACAGGTTCTGGATAATGATCAACTAAAGTTAAAGGAGTATACCATTATAAGTGATGATGAGTTATCCTTAATCCAAAAGTTTAATCAGAATAAGTTGCATATTTCTAATAATAACGCATTGGAAGTGATAGAGAATATCTCTAATACCTATAAAGATCATATCGCGGTAGAATATAATGGTATTTCAATGACTTATGAGGACTTAACCATTGAAACAAATAAACTTGCCAACTTTTTAATTGAGAAAGGGTTAAAAAGAGAAGATCCCGTAATCGTTATCATGGATAGAAGTATTGATTTATTGATAACTATGATTGCAATTATGAAAGCTAATGGAGTATATGTTCCATTGTCTAAAGATTATCCGGTAGATAGAGTTGCCACTATAATTAATGATTGCAAATCAAACATATTAATATGTGATTCAGACCTGTTAAAAAAACCTTTTATCGAGTTTGTTTCTTCGAATAAAGAAATAAACACAATATATGTAAATCAAGTAATTGATACACTTGATTTTTCAGACAGTGATCTAGAAAAACTAGATTATGTAAAAAACAAGACAGATGATTATGTATCAAAGGAAGTTTTTGATAAAACATCACTAGCAAATATCTCTAAGAAAAACCCTTCAATAAAAATCAATTCGAATGATCTTGCGTATATAATTTATACGTCAGGCTCTACAGGAATTCCTAAAGGAGTAATGGTCGAACATAAAGGAATGTTGAACCATCTATTGTCCAAAATTAATGATTTATATCTTGAACAAAAAAGTATAATTGTTCAAAATGCATCACAAACCTTTGATATAAGTATATGGCAATTTTTGTCGGCATTAATGGTAGGAGGGAGAACGGTTATATATGATCAAAATTTGGTTCTGAGCCCTTCTAGATTGATTAAAAGTTTGGTTCGGGATAACATTTCAATTTTCGAAGTTGTTCCTTCATATCTTTCATTGCTTTTAGAGGAACTTGAGGAAAATGGAATTACAGAGTTACCATCTTTAAAATATTTATTAGTAACCGGAGAAACTCTTAAAGCAAACTTGACGCAACGATGGTTTGACTTATATCCAGAAATAAAAGTTGTTAATGCTTATGGCCCAACAGAAGCTTCAGATGATATTACTCATCACATTATGGATCACTCGCCAATTAATGGCGTAGTTCCCATAGGAAAAGCTATTCAAAATTTTAATATATATATACTTAACGAACAAATGCAACATTGCCCTATCGGAGCCAAAGGCGAGTTATGTGTTTCAGGTTTGGGAGTAGGGAGAGGTTACTTGAATGACGAAAGTAAAACGAAACAAAGTTTTATTAGAGATCCCTTTATTCTTGAGGGACATGTAAGGATGTATAAAACTGGGGACTTGGCGAGATATCTTCCAAATGGAAATATAGAGTTTTTTGGAAGAAAGGATTCACAAGTTAAAGTTAGAGGGCATAGAATAGAGCTCGGAGAAATTGAACAAAAACTATCCACTTTTATTGAAGTATCAGAAAATGTGGTTTTAATAAAACAAGATGCTAAAAATAATAATAATTATTTAGTCGCTTTTATAACTCTTAAAAATAATTATATAATCGGGGGAGAAGAGATTAAAAGAGCTCTAAAAAAAGAAATACCGGGGTATATGATACCTGATCAAGTTATAGTTATCGATAAATTTCCGATTACACAAAACGGTAAGATTAATAGGAAAGAATTACTTAAGATTAATGCAATCCCTACCAAAACTGCCAATATTAAACCTAAAAATCATATAGAAAATACTCTTTTACACATATGGAAGGAAGTACTGGGGTTAGATGAAATAAGTACAAATGATAACTTTATGGAAATCGGTGGACATTCTCTAAAGGCTGTACAAGTTTTGTCTAGAATTTCAAAACAACTTCAAGTACAAGTTGAATTAAAAGATATTTTTACTTATGCTACAATTCAGGAGTTAGCATACCATGTAAAAATACTATCAAAGTCAAAGTTTATTTCTATCCCAGCTCTACCAGAACAAGAGTATTATGATTTGTCAAATAACCAGAAAAGATTATGGGTTCTTGATCAATTTAAGGAGAGTAAAATTGCATATAATCGTCCTTCGGGATATTATTTTGAAAACCTCGATACAGAAGCCTTCGAAAAAGCTTTTACTGAACTTATTATGCGCCATGAAAGCTTAAGAACCAACATTGTAATGGTTAACAATGAACCGAAGCAGAAAATCAATAAATCTATCAAACCCAATTATCACCTCATAGATGTTCAGGGAAGTAATTATTTAGAGCGAATTGAAGAATTAAAAAAAGAGGAAATTTATGAGCCTTTCGATTTATCAAAAGATTCGTTAATTAGGGCTAAGCTTATTAAATATAGCGAATCTAAGTATCTTTTTCTATTTACAATACATCACATTGTGGTAGATGGTTGGTCTATCGAGATTATTTCTAATGAGATGATGCGTTTATATAATGCGTTTTCTGAAGGACAGAAAAATCCGTTAAAATCATTAGATGTACATTATAAAGATTATGCTTCTTGGCTTAATAATTGGCTCAACTCGGAAAGTGCCAAAGAACATAAAAATTTTTGGAATAATTATCTAGAAGGAGAACTCTCCAGGCTTGCTATTCCTACAGATTATCCCAGAAAACCGATTAAATCTTATAAAGGTGAATATTTAGAATTTGATATTTCCAAGATACAAACAGCTAAACTAAAAGATATAGCCCAATCAAAAGGAGGAAGTTTATTTATGGTACTTTTGGCCACCTTGAATGTTATGTTTTATCGTCTTTTGGGTATCGAAGATATAATAATAGGTAGTGTAGATGCAGGAAGAAATCATCCAGATCTTGAGAATCAGGTTGGTTTTTATATAAACAACTTAGTACTTAGGAATAAGGTAAGTGGAGACTCAACTTTTGATCAAATTTTGTCAAATACAATAAGTAATACTCTGGATGTATTTAAGTATAAAAAGTATCCTTTTGACAAGGTCATCGAGAATCTTAGGCTGCCTAGAAACCTTAATCGATTTCCATTATTTGATGTGGTTTTATCTGTTCAAAATGCAGATCCGCATGAGTATGCCATGAATGATTCGCTTTCAAATGTCGAAACTAAATATTTCGATACGGGCTTTGTTCAAAGTGTATTTGATGTAATTTTTGATGTTAGAGAAATCGAAAAAGAGCTGTATGTAACACTCTATTACAATTCCGATTTATTTACAGAAAACAACATGTTGAAGCTTAAAGAACATTTTCTGGAAACAATAGAAGATGTGATTACAAATCCGTTTGAACCAGTAAAAAATGTAAATCAAAACATAATGAAAGAATTGAATTCTGATAATGAAACTAATGATTTTTATAGTCAGAAGTTTTAGCGATAAATAACTAACGAAAAAAGTAAGTACTTAATTTTTTAAAAAGATAGTACTGCCAAAATATAAAATTATAGAAATAGAGTAATCATTATGGATAATACAGTGAGTATGCAAAAGGATTTATCTAATAACAATTTTTCCTTTACGTTGAATAAAGGATACGGAGTAAATAACAATTATATAGCTAAGAAATACAACCTAAACAAAAATTCGTCTACCAGAATTATTGATTTGGTTAATGGTAATCCTAAAGGTGTTTTTATATATCTACTATCTTCTATCGGAATAGTTCTAAAAAAATATATGGAGAACTCAGAAATTATTATATCCATACCTGAACTACAAAATGATAATCACAATGGCCTATCTGTACCAGTTAAATTAACCCTTAATGAGTTGGGTACCTTCAGAGAATTACTTAATTCTACTGCAGAGGAGATAAACAAAGTATATGCAAAGAATAAGGAAGTCTCTAATCAACGGGTTTGGTCAAACCAAGATACAGTCTCTTCAAATATATTGGTTAATTTCCATGAGTTGCACAATGATCATATCATAGATAGTGACAAATTCGATTTGATATTTGGAATTTATTTGGAGGATGATGCTTTCTCGATTGAGCTTAGATATAATGAGAGATACTTTCATGAAAGACAAATTTCAGAATTTACAATTCACCTTGATAAAACTGTTAGTTATTATAAAGACTTGAATACTGTTATCAAGGATATCGACATCTTTACAGAAGAGCAAAAACGAACCACAATTTCGCAAGGAATAGGCTTAGAGTTATACATGAATTATAATAATTTGCATGGCTTATTCGAGGCTCAAGTTGAGAAATTCCCTTCTAACGTTGCAGTACGTTACAATGACACTCAACTTACTTATAAAGAGCTAAATGCTCTTTCAAATAAGTTAGCAAATCATCTAAAACAAGTTTATAAAGTCAAGCCAAACCAACTTATTGGATTGATGGCTGAAAGATCAGAAAATCTAATTGTAGCATTACTCGGAATTATGAAGGCGGGAGCTGCATACGTGCCTATTGATCCAAGTCTACCTGAAGAAAGAAAAAATTTCATCATTTCAGATGCCAAAATAAGCCTAGTATTAATAGACTCGAATCAAATTTACAATATACAAAATGATCAAATTGCCTTATTCGCACTGGATATGCAATTAGAGTTGCTAGATGAAAGTGAAGACAATCTAGAACATGAAGCAGAACCGGGAGATTTGGTATATGTCATTTATACTTCAGGAACTTCAGGAAAGCCAAAAGGTGTGACGGTGAGACATGAGGGTGCCGTTAATATGACTATAAATCAAAGTAAAATCCTTGGGATTACTAATATTGATAGGGTACTACAATTCGCTTCATTATCATTTGATGCTTCAGTAAGCGAAATATTTATGGCCCTAGGAACAGGTGCTTGTATTACGATGATTGATAAGAATGTTATCGAAAACACTAAATATTTTATAGATTACCTAAGAACAGCAGGAATAAATGTCTTAACGCTTCCGCCCGCATATTTATACTCTTTAGATATAGATAGTCTTGATTTTTTAAAGGTATTACTTACTGCTGGAGAAGTTATAAAAGTAGATATTGCCAACAAACTTAAAAATCTAGTTAATTATTTTAATGCATACGGTCCTTCAGAATGTTCTGTATGTGTTAGTATGTTCGAATATAAGGCTAACACTAATTATGAGGAGAATATTCCTATCGGAAGACCGTTGTCAAATACTCAAGTTCTGGTTTTAAATAACAATAGAGAATTGGTTCCCGAAGGGGTAGAAGGAGAACTTTATGTTTCAGGTAAAGGTTTAGCCAAGGGATATATTGGGAATAATAATTTAACCAATGCCAAATTCGTAACTGATTTATATTCTTCTGATACCAGATGGTACAAAACCGGAGACATGGTCAAATGGTCAAATGGTCAATTACTATTTTGCGGCAGGAATGATCGGCAAATAAAATTAAGAGGGTTTAGGGTAGAACTTGAAGAAATTGAATCGGTTATAAAATTTCATTCCGCTATTCAAAATGCCTATGTATTCGGCAAAGGAACTTTTGAAGATGATAATACTTTAACTTCTGTTATTACAATTGACCCAAATCATGCATCAACATTAGACAAAATATTTAAGTTAGAAAATTTAAATCCTGATCTTAAAAATAATAGGTACGTACTCCCTAACGATTTGACCATTTATCATTCAAACGAATCGGAAACTAAGATGATCTATGAGGAAATTTTTGAACAAAAAATTTACGATACCGATAATATCCAAATAAAACAAGGTGATATTATTTTTGATATAGGTGCTAATATAGGATTATTTAGTCTTTACACTGGACTCAAATATAAAGATGTGAAAGTGTACGCTTTCGAACCTGTGAAACCGATATACGATATTCTGGAAAAAAATATGTCGTTATATTCACTTAATGTCAAAAAATTTAATCTTGGTATATCCAATGAAACTAAAGAGGCTATTTTCCAATATTATCCTCAGAATACAGCCATATCAGGGATGTATGCAGATAATGATTCTGAGATTGACACGGTAAAGCAATACATGCAAAACAAACTGGATAACAAGGGTTTGCAAGAAACAGAAAGTTCCATTGGTGATCTTGTTTCCAGGAAAATGAATAGTGAATCTGTAGAGTGTCAATTGGTAAGCCTGTCAGAGATTATTGAAAAAGAAGGAGTTTCAAGAATCGATTTACTAAAAATAGATGTAGAAAAAAGTGAAGAGGATGTTCTAATGGGTATTAAACTAGAACATTGGCCTATGATTCGTCAGATGGTAATTGAAGTTCATGATTCAAATGGGCGACTCAATCGCATTGAAAAATTGCTAGTTGACCAAGGGTATTACCTAAATAAGGTTCAAGATAAAGATCTATTAGGAACAGAAATTTATACTATTCAGGCTTATCGTAAAGACAAAACTGCTATTTCAGAATCTTTAAATGATGACAAATTAAAGCTTTTGTATACTAGTTTTGATCAACTTGAAAGAGAAATAAAGGAAACATGTGAAGATAAGTTACCTCATTATATGATTCCTTCCAAAATTGAGATAGTCCATGCTATTCCGTTAAATAATAATGGGAAAGTGGATGAGTCTTCTTTAGAAAAATTATTAAGCAAACAAGAAAAGTCTATTTCTGTAGAACAACCTAGAAATGAAAGCGAACAAATTCTTTTTGATATATGGGGGCAAATACTTGCCAAGAAACCTAAAAGTATATTCGAAGACTTTTTCTCGCTAGGAGGGGATTCTATAAAAGCAATACAAATTGCAAGTAAATTGCACACCTTAGGGTACAAGATAGATATCAACAAAATATTTGAGTTCCCAACAATTGCTTCACTATCAAAACATATAATATTTAAGAAAGAGGAAATTAGTCAATCAGCTATTACAGGAGAAATTCCTCTTACACCCATACAACTGGAGTTGTTTAATGCTAATAGAAAATATGCTAACCACTTTAACCAATCAGTATTATTATTTTTTAACGAAGCGTTGTCAAAAGATATTTTAGAAGCTGTATTTAAGTACATACAAATACATCATGATATTTTTAGAGCTACTATCAATAAAAAGAATGATAATTGGAATATGTACAATCATGGTACAGATTTTCCGATGTACTTAAAGACATATGATTTAATTGATTCCGATAACTATAAAAGTGAGATTGCGAAAATATCTAGTGTATTACAAGAAACGATAGATCTCGAAAAGGGTCCCTTGATGCACTTAGGTCTCTTTAATACAAATGAAGGAGATTTTCTATTGATAATAGTACATCATATGATTATTGATACGGTTTCTTGGAGAATTTTATTAAGTGATATCAATATACTCATTAAACAAAGTTTACAGAATGAAAAACTTAATTTACCGCTAAAAACTAGTTCTTTCAAAGAATGGGCTGAATTCTTGTATGAATATGCAGAAAAAGGGAAATTTAAAGATGAAGCAGACTATTGGCAAAACATGGAAAAACAAAGCCCACGTGAGTTACCAGTTAAAATAGCGGAGAGTAATAGGATTTCAGATACTAGGTTTGCAGAATTTTTATTAGATAAGTCTTATACCGAGAAATTGCTTATTAAAAGTAATGATGCATATAATACCGAAATAACAGATATTTTAATCTCAGCATTAAGCCTTTCTTTCTATGATACATTTGAAATGGATAATGTGCTTATTAATTTAGAAACCCATGGAAGACAGCAAATTTCTAATGATATAGATGTGAGTCGTACTATAGGATGGTTTACCGCGCACTATCCTGTTATTGTCACAACAAAATTTAATAATGAATTTTCAAAACATATAATAGAAGTCAAAGAAACGCTTAGACGAATACCGAACAAAGGAATTGGTTATGGTATTAATAAATTTTTGGGACCAAATAAAAATTACTCAAGAATTGAAGGTGGATTAAGACCTCAGATAGCTTTTAATTATTTAGGTCAATTTGATTCTGATATAAATGACTTATTATTTACGGTTTCCTCATATGATAAAGGTCAGGATATAAGTCCGGATAGTGAAAGATTTCATGATATGTCGATTAATGGATTGATTGCAGAAGGAAGTTTATCAATAACTATAGAATATAATTATCAGCAGTTTGAAAGTCACGAAATACAAAATCTTGCGGATGCATTCAAAAAACGACTAATTCAAATTGTAGACCATTGTATTCAATCAGAAAATTTAATTACCCCAAGTGATATTACTGAGGAAGATCTTTCAATGGACGACTTAGATGAAATCTCTTCATTATTAAATTAATCTTAATATTTCCAGATCAATGATTTCAAAAAAACAAATTGCCGATATCTACCAGCTTACCCCAATGCAAAAAGGAATGTTATTTCATAATTTGCGAGAACCAAATTCATATATATGCCAATCCTCTTACAGCATAAAAGGAAATTTGGATATAGGTGCTGTTGAAAATAGTATTAATGAATTAATCGCTCGACATTCCATACTAAGAACGTCATTCATATACGAGATAGGCAAAGAACCTCTACAAGTTGTTTTAAAGGAACGAAAAGTTGATATAAATTTCAAAGATCTTACAAAAACTATAAATAATCAGGAAGATGAAATAAATAAGCATAAAGAAGATTATAAAAATCAAGGTTTTGACCTTTCCAGAGATAATTTACTTCGGTTAACAATTCTGCAAACCAGCAGCCAAGAGTTTGTTTTAATCTGGACCTTTCACCACATATTGATGGATGGGTGGTGTGTTAGCACCCTTATAAATGAGTTTTATCGTTTATATTTTGCTTATGTAAACGATGAAGAGATAGCATTAAGTCCTTCGATGCCCTATAAGAATTATATTCAATGGCTTAAAAAAAGAAATAAAGAAGAATCAAAGCTTTTTTGGAAGAGTTATCTTGAAGGTTATGAGCAAAAAGTTGATATACCATCAACTATAGTTATAGAAAGCAATCGGACCCATGAAGGAAATTTGGTATATAAAGAGTTTAGTTTTGATTCTAATACCACCAATAAGATTAAGGAACTCTCAATTCAACTTAAAGTTACTGTTAATACTGTCCTTCAGGCTGTATGGGGTATTATGTTAAACAAGTATAATGATTCAAATGATATAATATTTGGATCAGTCATGTCGGGCAGACCATCAGAACTTGAAGGTATAGATACGGCTATTGGTTTATTTATTAATACTGTTCCTGTAAGGGTAAAGTATGCTTCAGAAGCTAACTTTAGTCAATTGGTGACGTCACTTTGGGAGGATTCTAGAAAGATCACAGATTATCAATATGAGTCATTGGCAAAATTACAAAACCAAACAATTTTAAAACAAGATCTGATAAATACGTTATACATATTTGAAAACTATCCAGATATTGATTATTTGGAAATTGAACAAAGACATCAGGACTCAGAAGAGAATGGTTTTTTAGAAGTAGAGAAGCATAAAATAAATGAATATAATAGTTATGAGCTTACTTTAATTTGTATTCTTGATCAAACTCTATCACTTAGGTTAGAATATGATCAAAACCTTTACAATGACGAAATTATCGAAAGTTTTTTCATCCACTTTAAAAATGTTATTGACCAAGTTTTAGAATCTCCCAACGTACCTATAGACGATTTACAATTGATGTCCAAGGAAGAACGTACTAATATTCTAGAACTTAGCGCTGGAGGATTTAAAGAATGGCTTCCCGAATATTCGACAATTCAGGATTCTTTTCAGATTATGGCCAGCAAATTTCCTGAAAAAATAGCGCTGATTTATGAAGATTCTGAAATTACTTATGAAGATTTAAATATTCAAGCTAATAAACTTGCTGGGTTCATTAGATCAGAGTATAAAATTAATCCCGGAGATCGTATTGGACTAATTCTGCAAAAGTCTGATCAGATGATTATGACAATTTTGGCTGTTCTTAAATCTGGAGGAACCTATGTACCAATAGATATTAACACTCCAAAATTGAGAAAACAAGAAATCATTAAAGATGCAGGAATAAAACTGCTTATTACCGAGTCCCATTTTATGTTTGATGCTTTCGATTTTTATCAAGGCCCATTATTTGCAATTGATGTTCAGAATGAGTCTTATAAAGATCAGTCTCAAGGAAATCCTATTAATATAAGCACAAGTAATGATTTGGCATATATTATATATACCTCTGGATCAACGGGTATCCCCAAAGGAGTAGCTATTGAACATCGAAGTATATGTAATACACTTCTTTGGAGAAAAGATTTTTATCAACTTGACGAAAAAGTTGTAAACTTACAATTACCCTCTTATGTCTTTGATAGCTCTGTTGAAGACATTTTTAGCATTTTGATCTCTGGAGGAACTTTGGTTATACCAAAAGAAGAGCTAAAAATAGATCCGTCTTATCTAGAGCAAGTAATCAAAGAAAAATCGGTTAGTCATATATTAGTTACACCATCACTTTATCATCGATTTTTGGAAGAGCTTCCAACTGCTATATCAACACTAAAGGTTGTTACAGTTGCTGGTGAAGCTTGTGATAAAAATTTAATATATCAGCATTATAAATTGGCACCTGATGTTCAATTGTATAATGAATATGGCCCTACCGAAAATTCAGTATGTACTACTGCCGGAAAATTAGAACCTCATGATGAAACTCATATAGGAAAGCCTATAGACAATGTAAACATGTACGTGTTAAATGATAAATTAGAACTACTTTCAATTGGAGTCAGAGGAGAATTATATATATCCGGGGATGGTTTGGCTAGAGGATATTGGAATCGAAAAGCTCTTACTGAGGAAAAATTTGTTCCAAATCCATTTAATCCAAAACAGAAACTTTACAAAACAGGAGATCTTGGGAAACTAAAATCTAATGGTGATTTCATTTACATAGGCCGAAAAGATAATCAGATAAAGTTAAGAGGGTTTCGTATAGAGGTCAATGAAATTGAGTTAGCACTTAATAAACAAGAAGGAATAAATACGGCAGTAGTTCTGCTAAAAAGAGATGAAATAGGTGGAGATAAACTAGTAGCATATTATAAGAGCGACATTACCTTAAATCATAATCAACTTAAGTCGGAATTGTCTAATAATTTACCTAATTATATGGTTCCTAGCTCGTTTATACTAGTAAAGGAATTTCCTTTAACTATTAATGGGAAATTAGACCATAAATCACTTTTGAAACTCACAAATACAGGGGGCAAGGAAAATAAAAAGCCTATTAATGATACAGAAGCAACACTTATTGAGATTTGGAAAGAAGTGTTACAGAATGACTCAATCGGAACAGAAAACGACTTTTTTGAATGTGGCGGAGATTCATTACTTGCAATAAAGTTAATAGTGAGAATTAATAAAATATTTAACACAACTTTTAAGATATCATTTGTTTTTGAAAATGCTAATGTTGTAAAAATGGCTTGTTTAATTGACAACTCAGAAAGTTCTACAAAAAAACTCCCTGATTTAACGCCAATTCCTAATGAAGAATATTATGAAATATCTCATAGCCAACAAAGGTTATGGTTATTGAATGAGATAAACAGTACAAAACAAGCTTATAATATTACTGCAAACTATAAAATTGAAGGGAATATTGATATAAATTGTTTTCAAAAGGCATGGAAAACTTTGATTAAGAGACACGAAAGTTTGAGAACCATTTTTATACTAGTAGAAGGAAAACCTTATCAAAAAATTATCGACTATAACAAAGAATTTGATGTAAATATTATTGACCCGGCTTTCGACAATGTTAGTTTAGAAGAAGCTTTACATGGCAATTCAAATTATATTTTCAATTTGAATACTGGGCCATTAGTAAGATGCCTATTAATATGTGCAGATAAAGAATCAATGGTGTTAAGTATGGCCTTTCACCATATTGTCTTTGATGGATGGTCAATGAATATAATTTTGAATGAATTGGTAAAGCTTTATGAAGGTTTTGTAAATAACAAATCTAAAGTTCTTCCAGAACTCAAAATTCAATATAAAGACTATTCGGCATGGATTAACAAGTTGTTGAGTGGAGAAAATTTTGTTTCACTCAAGGAATATTGGCTTCAAAAGTTTTCAGGTACTTTACCTGTACTGAACATTATAACCGATAAGCCAAGACCGAAAATGAAATCATTCAATGGTGATATTTTTAGGTTTGATTTGAACAGAGATACTCTTAATAAAATCGATGAGGTCAAGAATGAAACCAAATCTAGTTTGTTTATATGTCTTACCGCATTTGTTAAGCTATTATTATATAAATATACAAATCAAGTAGACATAATTTTAGGATCTCCAGTTGCCGGTAGAAATCATGAACTGCTCGAAAATCAGGTAGGTTTTTATATCAATACGCTTCCCTTACGTACACTTTTTGACGAAAATCAAGATTTTAATGAGCTTTTATCACAGGTAAAAAATACCGTTTTAGAAGCTTTCGATCACCAAGCATATCCATTCGATCAATTGGTAAGTGATCTCAAACTTGAAAGAGATGTTTCGAGATCACCACTTTTTGATGTAATGATTGTACTGCAAAGTCAAAATAAGTTAAATGAATTTCAAGAAAATATACAAACTAGTTTTAAAGTAGAAGAGTATGGTAGTAAATCCAAATTAAGTCATTTTGACTTAACTTTTCAGTTTATTGAATCTGAAAATGGAATATCCTGCAGTATTATATATAATACTGATCTATTTAGCCAAATTCGTATTAAACGAATGGCTGAACATTTTGTAAGAATCACCAATTTTACTTTACTCCAACCTGCTACAAGTTTGAAAGATATTCCCTATTTATCCAATGAGGAGTATAAAGAGCTTGTAGAAACATTTAACGACACAGAACATTCGTTTCCTATTGATGGATCAATTGTTACTTTATTTCAAAAACAGGTACAAAAATCTACACAGGAGACAGCGGTCGTATATAAGAATAAATCTTGGAATTATGGAGAAATCGATAGTTTAAGTTCAAACCTGGCATTTTATATAAAAAACAAATTTGGAATTGAACCGGGAGACAGAGTGGGGTTATTACTTAATAAATCAGAAAATATAATTATTTCTATACTCGCAATCTTAAAAGTTAGGGGAACCTATGTGCCAATTGATCCAGAGTTTCCACAATCAAGGATCGATTTTATAGCAGATGATGCTTCTTTAAGTTTATTGATCACAGATGAATTAAATAGCGTCAAGGCAGAAAAACTTAAAACCCCAATATTTATATCTGATCGCAAAGAAGTTATTGGGCAAGAAGAAACTCACACCAACGAATTATTAACCCAAGTTAAACCAAGCGATATTGCATATGTAATATATACATCAGGATCAACTGGTACTCCAAAAGGTGTTCTTGTTTCACACCTATCTGTGGTTAATCGAATTAATTGGATGTGGAGAGAACTTGACTTTGATCAAGAGGATGCTATCCTTCAAAAAACACCTTATGTTTTTGATGTTTCTGTATGGGAATTATTTTTGCCGATTTGTTATGGTGCCAAAATGGTAGTCTGTGATAAAGAAGTAATTTATGATCCCGAAAGATTATTAAATCAAATTGAGAAAGATAAAATTAGTACAATTCATTTCGTACCGACGATGTTTAATTTTTTCATAAATGCTATAAATAATTCTAATGCATATAAAATTAAAAGTTTAAATAGGGTAATCACAAGTGGAGAATCTTTATCAAGAGTTACGGTAAACGCGTTTAAGAATATTTGTGACACTCCCTTGTTTAATTTATACGGTCCTACAGAGGCCACGGTAGATGTTACTTCTTTTCGAACGCAATCAGGATTAGAATCTATCCCTATTGGCAAGCCAATTGATAATTGTCAGATCTATATTCTGGATAAATATTTAAAACCCATAGCAAAAAAAGTAATTGGAGAAATTTATATAGGGGGTGTAGGTGTTGCAAAGGGATATCTAAACCGAGATGAATTAACTGCTACCAAATTTATACCTAATCCATTTAATGCAGAACATAGATTATACAAAACAGGGGATGTTGGTTTTTGGGATGAATCCGGTAATATTGAATTTGTTGGTAGAATCGATGACCAGGTAAAGGTTAAAGGATTTAGAATTGAACTTGGTGAGGTCGAAAATGCGTTGAAGAACTGTAAAGGAGTTAAAGAAGCAATAGTTGTATCTGTAGATAATGTTGAAGGAGTAAAGGAATTGGAAGCATTTTTATTAAGTGATGATGTACTCGCTTACGAAGAAATTTTGATGGAAATTTGCGAGATACTTTCAGAGTACATGATACCAACGAGAATGTATCAAATTGATAAAATTCCATACACGGCAACAGGAAAAGTAGATAAAAAAGAGCTAAAGAATTTGAAAAGAAAGCCGTTGAATAGAAATAATTATACTCAATTGGATACTGTTATTACAACCAATAAAGAGGAAGTTTTTTTACTAATAATTCGAAAAGTATTAGGTCTCGAAAACGTAACATTGGCAGATAACTTTTTTCACTTAGGAGGAGATTCTATAAAAGCGATTATCATTGCAAACAAACTTTCTGTAAAAGGATATAAATTACTAATACAGGATGTTTTCAATTTTCCTGTTTTAGGTTCTATGGCATCAAAAATCACGGCCGAATTATTGGAAAATAATTATGGTATAGTTGAAGGGGAAATACCGTTTACGCCCATACAAAGTGAAATAATGCTAAGAAATACAATTGATTCCAATCATTATAATCAATCAATGGTCTTAAGTTTAAAAGAAGAATTTAAAACAGAAGCACTGATCCCAATATTTGAAAAAATAACTGAACATCATGACGCACTTAGAATTATTTTTAAAGAAGAAGATGGAAATATCATTCAATACAATCAAGATATCAACGGATCATTTGGTTATACCGAAATAGACCTTACGCAGTCACAGGATTTACTTAATGATCTCAACAACAAATGTGAATCGATACAAAAAAGTATTTCCCTTCAAAAAGGGCCACTTTTTAAAGTTACATTGATTAAAACTCAAAAAGGTAAATTGTTGTTTATGGTATCACATCATTTGGTAACAGATGGTGTTTCATGGAGAATAATTTTGGAAGATTTGGAATTACTTCATTCTCAATTTGTTGGGGGAGAAGACTTTATCTTACCAAGCAAAACCAGTAGTTTTAAAAATTGGGCAAAAAGACTATTGAATTATGGAAATGAAGAACAATTCTTACTAAAAGAAAAGGACTACTGGAAGGGCATTGTTTCACAAAAGATAGAACCTATTTCTACAGATTTTGCTTTTGCTTATAATTATTTAGGTGATCGTTTGGTGGAAGAGATTAGTTTAGACAAAGAAGAAACTATCCTGCTATTAAATGAAATGAATTCGATATTGAATGTTGAAATAAATGATGTGTTAGTCTATAGTCTAGTTAGTGCTGTTAAGGACACATTTGGAAATAATAAAATTGCGGTTACTATGGAAGGACATGGTAGAGAAGAAATTCTTGAAAATGTTAATGTTAACCGAACTGTTGGATGGTTTACAAGTGCATATCCGGTGATCTTTGAATTATTAAGGAATAATGAAATACAAATCGAACTTGAAAGCACAAAAAAAATACTAAGGGAAGTTCCTAATAAAGGAGTAGGTTTTGGAATTTTAAAGTTTTTAACAAAGGACGAACATAAGACCGATATTGCCTATAATCTTAAATCGCAAATTAGTTTTAATTATTTAGGCCAGGTAGATGCAGACATAAAATCTGACATCTTTAAATTTGAAAACCTTCCAGTAGGTAATAATATGAGTCCCAAAATTCAAAGTGTATTTAATTTAGATGTTTCGGGAGCGGTTATGGATAAAAAATTATTTATGGCTATTTCATATAGCAAAAGACAGTATAAAGACGATACAGTGAAGCTTTTGTGCAAGAATTATCTTTTTAGATTAAAATTATTAATCAATTTAATTAAAGAAAAAAAACAGAGTTATAGCCAAAATATTTCAACAGTAAATTAATTTATAAACCAAAAATGAAAACTAAAATGAAAATTAAATCAACAATTCAAGTATTAATCATTTTCTTGACCTTTGTGAGCTATAATGGAATTAGCCAAAATAAAGCGTCCAATGAAACCAAGTTTCGGGTAGATATAGAAAAAAGTGTTTTAAATTGGAAGGGAAAAAAACTAGTTGGATATGCCCATGTTGGTACCCTGAAGTTATCAAAAGCTGAATTGGTAGTTGATGGATTAAACATTCAAAAAAGTTTTTTTGAAATTGATATGAATAGTCTGCTAGATGATAATGCAATGAAGGATCCAAATAATGTAGATCTAACTAAACACTTAAAGGGTGAAGATTTCTTTTATGTAGAAAAATATCCATTTTCAAGTATAAAAATTACCGGAGCTCAACCAATTGTTGATAACCCCGATGCTGGAGATAGAAATTATATCCTCACTGGAGATTTAACCATTAGAGGAATTACACATAAAATCGGTTTTCCTGCTACCATTTTAGTAAAAGATAATTTATTTGAAATGAAAGCAACAATTGTGTTTGATCGTTCCAAGTGGGATGTTAAATTTGGATCGGGGTCCTTCTTTGATAACCTAGGCGATAATATGATTAGTGATGACATAGAAGTAAATGTTGAATTGATAGCAAAAGCAATCTAACAATCGAAACCTTATTGTTTTTTGGAGTGTTTTTTTGATACTTTATCATAGATTAAGCGTTTTATTCCCTTTAAAAGATATAATTATCAGGTATGTATTTTCTGAATTTTTTTCATAGAGAGTCAAAGTCTTTTTACATTAATTTGTTTGTATTAAGTGTTTTTAATAGTTTGTTGTACTCAGGAATGTTGTACATAATAACAAGCTCGATAAATGAAACCGCTCTTTTCGTTTTAGATGAGTATAAAGGCATGTTATTTTTGTCATTTATAATTTTATCATTTATAGGGAATAAGCTATTTCAAAACTATTCTGCTAGGTTAACAAATCGAGTAGTATATCGAGAAGAGTTAGCAATTATAGAAAGATTGAAGGAATGCGCCTATAATAATTTTGAAAAAATTGGAGTAGAAAAGGTATACACTGCTTTAGATGATTCTAAAGTTTTAGGAGGTATACCTGGTCTACTTCTTACACTTTTAAATTCTACGATAATTATTTTTTGTGGGTTGATCTTTTTACTTTATACCTTCTCTTTTGGATTTTTAATGGTATTTGCCATGATTAGCATCTTATTTTTGTTTTATTGGCAGAGGAATGTTAAAATTCAAAAAGACTTAAACATATTAAGGGATTCTCATGATGAATTCCATAAGTATCTTAGGGATTTTTTGGTAGGTGTAAAAGAGCTAAAAACTAATCGCGATCGTAATGATAGTGTCTTTCATGATTACATAGAAAAAAACAGAAAAAAAACTCAAGAATTAGACCTAAAAACGCTTCTTAAGTATATTTTTAATGAAATAACTGGGAGTTACAGCTGGTATTTAGTGTTGTTTGCTGTAATTTTTGTATTTCCTTCGATGTTCGAATTTAGTAATGAGAAGTCTACCACTTTTGTAATGGTAATATTTTATTTAATGGGACCTGTGTCAGCACTTATAGGATCAATAGACGATATTACAAGAACCAAAATAGCTTTTGAAAGGATTGGTAAATTTCAAAAAAGTACAAGTTCTAAACTTGATTTTGATAAACTTTCTAAAAGTGAAAGTAGGTCATTAGAGTTTACAAGTATAGAATTTAAAGATGTATTCTATCAACATGTAGATGATAAGAATAATGTGAAATTTAATCTAGGGCCTATAAACTTAAAAATTATTAAAGGCGAAGTAATTTTTATTACTGGAGGTAATGGAAGTGGTAAAAGTACTTTTATGTATTTGTTTGCAGGCCTTTATAAGCCGATTTCTGGAACCATTCTTTTAAACGGAAAAGAAGTAAAATCTCCTGAATATTTGGCAAATTGTATATCTTCCGTTTTTACAGATCATCACTTGTTTAGTGAAAACTATGATAATTTAAACTTAACTAATGAAAATCAGGAATTAAACAAGTTAATTAAATTGGTTAAACTTGAGGATATAATTGATCTATCCAACCAAGAAAAATTACTAGATCATAATCTATCCAGAGGTCAACGAAAGAGAATGTCACTTGTTTATGCACTTATGGAAAGAAAACCTCTAATAATATTAGATGAGTGGGCCGCAGAGCAAGATCCAGATTTTAAAAAATATTTTTACCAAACAATTTTAACGCAATTGAAGAAAAAAGGAAAAACAATAATAGCTATAACGCATGATAGTCAATATTTTGATCGAGCTGATCGGCATATAGATTTTGAATTTGGTAAAATAAATAAAGATGAAAATATATTAGTTAAATAAGATGTCAAAAGCAGTATTTGTGACCGTTGGGATCACTAGCTATATTAATTCTTTATTAAAGTTGGGTAATGATTTAAAGGCAAATGGAATTGAGGTATTTTTTGTTTGTGTAGATGACTTTAACGAAGAGCAAATAAGAATTAATGGTTTTCCAGTTGAGATTATTAATGTGTCTGATAGTGAAATAGATTCAGAACCATTTAAAAAAGGTTCTTGGGGGTTGTATAATTATTGGAAATACAATTATGAAGAATTTAAAGCTTTCAGGCATTATATTTTAGATGGGGAAAAAATTGGTGAACTTTTAAAGAAGGTTAAACCGGATATATTTATATTACCATCCGAGATGACTTATTCAACCATAGCTTTATATGGTTATGGAATTCCGATTGTTCAGTTGCAATTTTTCCCATCACCTAACAAGTCTGCTGCTGTTCCATTACCAACGTCAAATCTTTGTCCGGGAAAACCAATTAATAATATTAAGATTAAAATTGAGTGGATTACCTATTTAATAAAGGCGAAAATTAAATCATATGCTTCTAAATTGATATATAGAGGCTTGGATTATCATTCTACATTAAAGCTTCTTGCTCAAAAAAATGGTTTTCCAATAGAGCAATTAGATTTTAATACTTGGAATGGTATTGGTGTCAAAGGTATTCCCGAACTTGTATTATATCCAAATGAATTTGACTTCCCTAGAAAAATTCAAAATAATCAATTTGTTGTAGGTCCTTTAATCGAGTTATTAAGAAAAGAAAGTAAATATGATAAAGAGTATAATGATTTTAAGAATGAATTCGAAAAGAAATCTGTTAGATCACAAAAAAAGCCTGTAGTTTATTGCGCTTTTGGAACATCCTTTGACGAAAAGTATTTCTTAAATATCATCAACAAAATAATTGGGGTTTTCAGAGATAAAAAAGATTGGGTGCTACTTATGAGTATAGGGAAAAATTTAAAAATTTGCCAATTTAAAAATTTTCCCCAAAATGTGTTCATTTATAATTATACTCCTCAGATAGACGCTTTGCAAAGAGCGGATCTGATGATAAATCACGGCGGAATAGGTTCTATAAATGAGAGTATAATGCATGGTGTGCCAATGCTTATTATTTCGGGAGGAAAGATGGATCAAAATGGTAATGCCGCAAGAGTAATTTATCATAAAATTGGACTTACAAGCCATGCAAAAACTGAATCAATAAATGATTTAAGAATAAAATTAGAAGAACTTTTATTCAATCCTATCTATAAGGATAATATTGAAAAAATGAAAAATGCGTTTATAGCACAAAACAAAAAGAAACTGGCTGCTCAATGCATTATTGAGCATATTAAGTGATTTATAGTATCCTCATCCAGAGTTAATTTAAACAACTAAACTAATTTGTTCTTTTATACCCTTATAAGTACTAATTTGTTACCATTATGAAAAATTACAGTAAGTAAATTTTCTTGTGTTATTTCCAGTCTTGCATTAATATTGTGTATGTAGAATAAATTATTACTTAGCAGTGAATTATATATGGGAATCTTATCGCCATAATAATTAATAACAGGATTTCCATCAATATTTATGAAATCAATAATAGCGGTCATGTATTCAAAAGATCCAACAATATCAAAAGTTTTTGCAGAAAGTTTTAGTTTGGAATCTATGAAGTTTGATAATCCTATAAATAAATTACGTTTATAATCATACCAACGCCCTAAAAGATAATTTAGGGGGGATTTCTTTTTAATACTATATTGAAAAATAAAAAAGTTCTGATCCGAAATTGATGTCTTCGGTTTTTTCAAAAAATAATTTTTTTTAAAATTTGAAAGATGATACATCAGTAATTCATTATTTTCATGAAATAGATTGTCGTTAATTTTACTAATAAGGCTGGATGTATAGTCAATTGACCATTCTTTATAGAAAGACCTTATCTCATCTTTATGACGTTCCAATAAGTGGTGAATCGTATCATTAGGGCATTTAGTATCTAGAATATTAATGCCTTCTCCGATAAGATCGTGATAGTATCCCCCACATTCTTCAAATAGTGTATTACGTTCGACAAGAAATTGGTCTTTGTATGATTCACTTGCTCTAAACAAATTGTTCACAGATTCAGTATTTCTATAAAGAGCGAAGAATCCGGAGGGATATTTCTCCCTAACCGAAATAAAATCATGATTTGAGAGTAATTCATTAGTTATAAATTTATCTAGCTTTCCAAGAATAATATCAGTGTCAGAATACCCCCAAAAGTCATAATTCACTAAATACTCAGAAAATATAATTCCGAATGCCGGTCGAAAATCACAAATTTTAAGCCCGTTATTAACAGAAATTTCGAACCCAAGCTTTTCAGTAGCTAGTTTATTAAATTCTGTGATCGAAAAAGGTTGTTCTATAATATTCTTTTCCTTACGAAAAGATTTGTAGGCATCACTCAAGAAAAGAAAATCAAAGGATTCGTTTTTTATACATGACTGTACAAAAAAGTCATGATACCAAGGGAAATCTCCAAAATAAAAAACTATAATACAGGTTTTGTTCATTACTCTAAGGATTGATTAGGCTTCAAAACTATATGCCAAGAATGAAGACTTAAGGTTTATTATCTATTGCTTTTGTTCTTTTAAATTACTCAAAAAGGATTGATTCCAATTAAATATATCATTCATATGAACTTTTTTCTTTAGGGTGCTAATTATTCTTTTTTGCTCTTCTTTAGTCATTTTTATTGCATCTTCAATTCCCTTTGCTATCTCAGTAATCGAATTCGGATTTACTATAATGGCTTCATTAAGCTCATTAGCCGCACCAGTGGTTTCACTCAAAATTAAAACTCCATTATCTTCTGTTTTACTAGCTATAAATTCTTTAGAGACTAAGTTCATACCATCTTTTATTGAAGTTACTAGCATTATATCAGCGAGTTTATAAAATGCCGAGATTTCAATTAAATTATAGGAATTGTAATTATAAATAATTGGTTGCCAGTTTGGTTGGCCGTAATCATCATTTATTTTTTTAACCAGCCTTTCGATTTCTAACTTTATTTTTTGATAGTGAACTATGTTTTCTCTAGAGGGAACAACTATCAAAAGCAACTGTACCTTTCCCACTTGATAGATGTTATTTTCCAAAAAGAGCCCAAAAGATTTTAATTTATTGGGAATTCCTTTAATATAATCCAATCGATCAATTGATAGGATTAAATTGTCATTATTAAATAATTTCTGTTGTTTATTAAACTCTTCATTTACCTCTTCTGATAAAGCTAAATTCAGATATTTTTTGGCATTAATCCCTATTGGAAAGCAGCCAATCTTAATTGGCCTATTATCAATTATGCAATTACCAGCATTGTCAACCGTATAACCTTCATATTTTAATAAATTTATGAAGTTGGTTTTATATGAAGACGTGCTGAACCCAATGAGATTAGAACCAAGGATCCCCTTAATTAATTTCTGATATTCGGGGATTTTTCTAAATTCTTCCAATAAAGGAAATGGGGTATGTAAAAAAAAACCAATTTTAGCGTTAGGCAATTTTTTTCTCAACAAAGAGGGGAGAAGCATTAAATGAAAATCATGAATCCAAATGGTGTCTCCATGATTAAACTCGGATACTATATTCTCACAAAACTTTTTATTAATTTCTTCATAGGATTTCCAAAAGGAGGAGTTATTTGAGATAAGTCGATCGAACCCATGAAATGCAGGCCATAACACTTGATTACAATAACCATTATAATAATTATCATAATCAGTAATCGATAGGAAAATGGGTATTTGTCTTTCTCTTTGTAGGATTGTCTCAATTTTTTGGTCTTGATTTTTATTATCGGTCACGATGCCGGGCCACCCAATCCACAAATGAGTTTCATTTTTAGGATAAATTGCGCCTACACCTGTTGAAATACCCCCATCGCTTGGGATTGGATTATCTCCATTTTTTGAAGGTAAAAATCGTAAGGGTAATCTGTTAGATACAATTATTATTTTAGTATTTTCAGACATTGCTCTCACTCTTTATAGAAATAGACAAAGTACTTTTAATTAAGTTCATTACTTCTTCAGGATGGTCAAAAATAAAAAAATGGTTGCCCGGTAAAGTCTTGACTTTTACAGGTGCTGTTGTTTCTTTTTCCCATGCTTGAGCTTGCTGCATATTAATTTCTTCTTTATCTCCAATGATTACCGAAATCGGTATTTCAAAAGTATTGTTTGGCCCGTTATACTCAAACAACTCTATACATTTGAAATCAGCTCTTAATATCGGTTCAAAAAAGTTCATTAGTTGTTCATTATTAAGTGCAGATTTAGGCATACCTCCAATAATCTTTAGCTCTTTTATGAACTCATTTTTTGGCAACGAAGATCTTTGTTTTGTATCCATTACTGAAGGGCCTCCGCGTCCAGTCATAAACAAATGAATTGGTAAATCTATTTTATAATCGATCAGTTTTTTTACTAATAAAAAGGAAACCAATGTTCCCATACTATGACCATAAAAAGCGAATTTGCCATTTAATTGATCTTTGATAGCAATAAATAAATCCTCGACTATTTTGTAAATATCGGTAAGCAGAGGTTCATTTATTCTCGCCCCACGACCAGGATATTCTAAAGGAATAAATTCAATTGTTTCTGGTATATAATCGATATATGAGTTGAAAGAATATTTGCTTCCTCCAGCGAAGGGGAAGCAAAATAATTTTATTTTATCATGCATTAGTATTGTATTTGGTATTTACAAAATAGAACAACGCGGATATTAAATTGGCACTTTTTTAAGAGTTTTTAATATTTAGATCTATAGAAAAACAATTAAGTATTTTGAAGTGTTTTTTCGTAGAGCAACTCTTTTTCTCCAAATAATCTTTCGGCTATCAAATTTTCATTTTTACAGTAATCAATTAGTTTATTTGACGCCACAATAGGATTAGATTCAGGAGTATATTTTATACTGCTAATAAACTCTAACCAAGGTTCTTGTCCCATTGCATAGACATATACTTCCTTTGGGTTAAAAATATTGACGAGCGCTTTTCCTCTTTCAAAATTCGAACCTGCAAGTCTTCTTGAGCCATCTTTGTCACGAGATAATTCCTCAGATAATAAAGGGCCATATAACCAAGTAAGTGGGGCGCCATCACACTCCATTCCCAAGAAAAAAACGTCAACATTTCCTATTTCTTTCCAGATGTGTTCATATAGTTTTGATTCTATGTTACAAGAATCCGCTACAAATAACATCGTGTTGCCTCCAGTTTCTACATGAAAACAAATCTTGGCTTGAATATTTAAATCACTATGTTCACCAACAAACGGTATTCCTGTAATTGTACAATCATCAAATTGAATTTTTTGCATTTCTTCAATTTCAATGATATTGTTGAAACCAATATGTTTAAACATTAATCGTAAACTTGGATCTTGTAAGAACCCATTATTTGACCGTGGGATAACTAGATTTTTAATTTTATGTCTCAGGGGAAGTAATGTTTCAAGTAAAATATGATCTTGATGATTATGAGTTATTAAAACATAGTCAATTTCATCTGGTAAATCAACATCAGAATATCTAGATACATCAGTTTGATATCCATAGTAACTAATTATAGGGTCAATTAAAATACTGGTCTCAGGTGTTTCAATTAAAATAGATGCATGACCAAAATATCTCATCCTTATTTTGTCGCCTTTGTATTTTTCATACGGTAAAGGTTTTTCTTTGGTAAATAGCGAACGGAAAAACTCTTCATCGTCAGATTTGACTCCTAATTTCTTCTTAATATCCTCATAACTCCCTGCATTGCGTTTCATCTTTGATAATTGATCAATTCCATCACTGTTGAATGGAATATCCAAATGTAAAACATCTTTATCATCAACTCTGGGGGTACTTAGACAAAACGGTCTTTCGTCATTATCAGTGATCCATAAAGCGATACTTTGGGATTTTTCATCATAAAATTTACTGCGATACATCAATGATTCAAAAAATCTAAATGATGGATTGTTGTTGAGATCATATGTCAATTCTACATATCCTTTTAATATATCAGGAACTTTTTCATACAAAGGGTCCAAAGAGTAACCATTTGCATTATCTTTAAGCATAGCATCTAATTCATTAATCGCATCTGCAAGCTCAATCATATCGCTTCGATTTTCTAAAGTAAAATCCCTAAGTTTTTTTACTTCATCGATTTTTTGTCCTTCTAAATCCATAAAAGGACCTCCTTTCATTTTTGGATTCTTTACAGCTGCCGCATGAATTTGAGGAGCTTGGATATAAGAATTCATAATTTTTAGATGTCTTCCTTTAATATTCATTGCAGCGGTAGCAGGAGACACTAAATGAGACCATGCATACCAATGATCGATAAGAGGCTCTATTACTACATTTGGTTTCACAAACAATTGTTCATCCATAACTATATTTTTATGATTTTGTGTTTTTTTATATTCATTTATTGAGTATCGCCGATAATTTTACTAATTGGATATAACAGCTGATTTTGACAGCGATAATTCATATGCCTTTTTATAATATTCTATAAAATGATCCCATCGATATGAATCTTTGATATCCAATGATTTTGTATTGGGGGCATTATAATTATTAATAAAATCTAACATTAATTCTTTTAATTCATTAACTGATTTTTCCTTGGTGTTATTTTTGCGATGGACAATATTAATTCCCGTTTGTTCTGGTTGGTCTATTGTAGATTTTACAAATTGAATAAATCCAGAGGTGTCACTTGAAATGGTTGGTACATCTAAGTAGTTACATTCGGCAGGAGTATAACCCCACGGTTCATAATAACTAGGGAAAATACCTAAATCACAACCTGTTATAAAATCATAATACCCCATTTGGAATAGGGGACTAGATTTTGTCATAAAATTAGGGTGATAAAGGATGAACACGTTATCATTATTTTTATTGCGAAGCTTTAATTTCCTTGCATCTTTCCATATAGGATCATAATTAGCAATTTCTATTGATCTATGAGTGATTATTTTTGCTCCAGTATATCCAATGAACTTCAATAAATTGTACTTAAGTCTTCGATAAAGTTTGGCAAAGAATAGGCTTATTTTAGAATATCTTAGTGATGGGGCATCAACAATAATTAGCATTACTATTTTTTTGTCAGAGCCGATAGTTTTTAATTCTTGATTAAGTTTACTTAATGATTTGATAATAATATCATATCCTTTATTGAAATATTCAAATCTTCCGGCTGTAAAAAATAAAAGAGTATTATTGTCAATAGATGTGTAACCTTTTAAGTGTTTATTAACGGCATCAATGATTCTTTTTTTATTTTTTACTTTCTTTATTTTAGAATTATTTAAGTGACCTCCATCAAACCCATTGGGTGTAATAACATCTGGAGCCCTACCAAATAAATATCTACACTCTTCTCCAGTAATTTCACTAACAACCGTAAAAATGTCACACATTTCTACAATAAGTTTTTCCATTAATGCATTGGTATACATGATAGGATTTTTTTTCAAAAAATTCACCTGTTCATTGTAATCAATATTAGGTAGCATTTTGTATAAATCATTATTGGTGAATGCTATATGACGCCCTATCAATGTGGCATGGGTAGTAAATACCGTTGAAATTTCCGAATTAGCATTTTTAATCATCGGGATAGCATACGCTGAACTATATTCATGGAAATGTGTAATAATCGCTCGATTTTGACCCAAGTGATTATAAATTGACTCTACCAAGGTTTTAACTTGAGCGCCAAAGTTTAAATACATATCTATTGGCAAAGATGAAGGGAAATCAATACCAAAATTAGAAGAATATGTTGCTTTGAAATTATTAAAATCAGATATTTTGTGATAAGGATTAAGCAATATCGTATTTGGTTTTCCAGGAATTAACCATTTCCCGCAATGAATATCATAACCGGATTCCTGTAATTGCTTAATTACGTTACCAAAGTCACCGTTAAATTCTTCCGGGGCAATCTCTTCAAAAATATTTTCATAATCTATAGGTAAATAAGGACCTATTAAAAAGTAATTGTCACCCCAAATTTCCTGCATCTTGTAAGCTTTTGTTTTAATCACGGTATTAATACCGCCTATTTTATAACAAACTTCTGCAGATACTTCAAATATTAATGATTCCATATATAGTATAAGAATGAGAGATAAAAAACATGAATGTATTTTTTTGGTGTAGTTTTGTAAAGATGGTTTTAAGGTGTTGATTTTGAAATAGTTGGTTTTTTTGTGTTGGCGATTAATAATCAAAGGCGTTTTAGGCCTTCACAAATATAGGAAAGCAATGTAAATATTACATTAAAATAAAGTGAGATTAAACGTTAATTTAAAAACCTAATTTGAAAAAATAAATAAGATGTTAGTTGAATTTTCACCTTCTTTATAATAATGATTATTCGTAATTCGTTTTCCCGAATTCTATTATAAGAATCAAATTAAAGATGGTTTCAATTGATTTTTTAAAAATTAAATGTTTGTTATTGAATACAAATATCGATTTCATAGTACATTTATAGCTTTTAATGTAAAATGATACAAGTATTATATTCGTACATATCGAAAGAAAATCATGAGCATATGATGAAGGGAATAGTTCCAATTTTTTCGGATGATTTCCAACAAAAAGTATTCAGCTATAGGCGATGGCAAGATGCTCAATTATCAATATTGGGAAGGGTTTTAGTCATTAAAGGTTTAAAGAAATTAAATAAAAGTTTCTTAGCTGAAAATTTACGTTACAATGAATACAACAAACCCTATTTGGCAGGTGAAAACATAAAATTCAATATTTCACACTCAGGAGATATTGTAGTTTGTGTAATAACAGAGAATTTTGAGATTGGAATTGATATTGAAATTTTGCAAGACATTGAAATAGAAGATTTTAAATCTCAAATGACAGATAATGAGTGGAAAAGAGTCTTGTCGTCACAATGTGTCAAAACTTCTTTCTTTAATTATTGGACGCAGAAAGAAGCAGTTATTAAAGCACATGGGATGGGATTATATGTACCGTTAAAATCTTTTGAAATACTCAATAATCAAACCAAAATTGGAGATGATTGTTTTTTTCTGAAGGAAATATATTTGGATACAAAATACAAGTGTCATATAGCTTTAAAAAATAAAAGAATTATAACAATTAATAAACCGCTATTGGGAGATACCATAGATTTACAGTTTTGAAATGTTGATTAGTAATTAGTAAACAAAGGGGAACAGAAAAAAATTATAATCTCTCTTTTTAGTAGTATTAGTGCAATTATTAATCATCTTTTTTACAATATATAATATGCATCAGTTATAAGAATATAGGTAAAGAACAGCTCTAATATAGAATTTAATACTTAAATACATTTTTAATAAAATAATATTTTGTCAAATACATTATGGAACATCCTCTATACTTTGAAAAAAGGACCTTTCAGAAAATAATTCCCAATCTATATGCCTCAGCGTACTGGATAAATAAATATCTTAAAAATGATGATTTGAACATTGTTCAAATTGGATCAAATGATGGTATGATGGGTGATCCGCTTTTCCGACTTGTTAACAAAAACAAGAGATGGAAAGTTTTATTTGTTGAACCAGTGCCATATCTATTTGAAAAATTAAAACATAATTATAAAGTAAGCCCTAGGTTTATTTTTGAAAATGTTGCGATTAATGACGGTTCAAGTCAAGTTTTCTACTCAGTTAAGGAAGAAGTCAAAAACGAAATTCCAACGCTTCCAACTTGGATTCAGGGGTTGGGATCTTTTTATAAAGAAAATATTACGAAACACTTAAATGGAGTTTTAAAACCCTATATCGTTAAAACAAAAATTAAGGGTATTACCTTAAAAGAATTATTCGAAAGAAACCAAATTAATAGCTTAGACTTGCTTCATATCGATGCAGAAGGTTATGATTGGAAAATACTCTCTCAATTGAACTTAAAAAAATATTCTCCATCTTTAATTTTGTTTGAATATCATAATTTAGAAGGACTGGAAAGAATGGAGTGTTTTTTGTTTTTGAAAGATAATTACAGCATTTTTATTTTGGGATTTGATTGTTTATGTATAAGAAAAGATAAAGTAAAGAAGAAGGATTTGTTTTATTTTAAAAAAACATTAGTAGAGGTATAACTAATTATATGGTTAGATATATAAGAAAAATCAATCTAGAGTCATTTATATTTTTATGAGGAATTTGGCTTTGAAGTGCCTAAAGATTTTTTCTTTTTTATTCCTCATATTTTGATAGTTGTATTTACTTTTTTGTTATTTATAATTATGTTAATAAGTATCTAGGCTCATAAAAATCGGTTAGATTTGTTGTGCATACAAACCAACCAATATTTCATTACCATACTTAATATGTTACTTAAGAGCAGTTTAGTATTAAGAGTTTTTCTCTTTATCATTTGTTTGGGTTTTATTACTTGTTCTACCGATCGGAAACAACACTTTGAAGAAGAAGATTGGTTATCGCTAGCGGTAAAGTCAGAAAAACATATTCAAACAGGCAAATCTATGTCTGATCAGGGTTTGATATGGAGAGGAATGCCGGATAGCCTAAATTCTAATACAAATAAAGCATTATACAGAGGTACTTCTGGCATTATTTTGTTTTATATTGAGTTGTTTAATGCCACAAAGGATACTACGTACTTGAACCAGGCCAAGTATGGAGCTGATTATTTGGTGAACACACTCAAAGATACTATTTATGCTTCTGAAGAAATTGGCCTTTATACAGGTCTGGCTGGTGTTGGTTTTACTTTAACCGAGGTTTTTAAAATTACCCAAGAGAATAAGTACAAAAATGGAGTGCTTAAAACTATAGATATTTTAGAAGTATCTTCTAAAAAATCGGCTACAGGAATACATTGGGATGCGCTCACAGATATCGTGTATGGAAGCGCTGGAGTAGGTCTTTATTTATATCATGTAGCAGACGAATTAGGTATCAAGAAAGCAGATAGCCTATCCATATTAGCGGCAAATGGATTACTAGATAATGCTATAAAAGAAAGTAAAGGTTTACGTTGGAAAGCCTATCCTAATGCTAAGGTTTTTTTAGATAATTTTTCACACGGAGCTTCTGGAATAGGGTATTTTTTGGCTCAAACATATAAAAGAACTCAAGAGAAAAAGTATCTGGATGCCGCACTTAAGTCCGCAGAATTTTTAGATTCAATATCCAATGAAAAAGGGTATATACCTCACCATTTACCAAATGAAGAAGAATTGTATTATTTAAATTGGTGTCATGGACCAGCGGGAACAGCTAGATTGTATTATGTTTTATATGAAATTACAGAAAATAAAAAATGGTTGGATAAGATAACACACTCGGCAAGTTATGTAATGTTAGAAGGTATTGATCAAGGAGAAACTCCGGGATACTGGAATAATGTTGGTAAATGCTGTGGAGCTACTGGTGTTGCAGAATACTACCTTTGGTTATATGAAATAACAGGAAATGAAGAATATCTCATATTCTCGGGAAAAATGACTGAAAGAATTATCAACCAATCGACTGAGAAAGATGGCTATATTAAGTGGATGCATGCCGAGAATAGAAAAAAACCTAATGCAGTTGCAGCTCAGACGGGTCTTATGCAAGGATCAGCAGGTATGGGACTTTGGTTTTTACAGCTTAATGCTTTTCAAAATCAAAAGAAGCCACTAATTTCGCTGCCGGATAAACCGGATTGATATTTAAATTCTAATTAATTCATTACATTTATTAAATGGTGGATTCATTACTCTTTATTCCCGACATTTCAGGCTTTACGCACTTTGTTCAAAATACAGAAATAGAGCATAGTCAACATGTGATTTCGGAGTTGTTAGAAATCCTAATAAATGCGAATACTCAAAATCTTAAACTTGCCGAAGTAGAGGGAGATGCTTTGTTCTTTTATAAGGAAAATGAAATTCCTTCACAAGAAAAGCTTCTTGCTCAAATCGAAACCATGTTTACGGCATTCTATAGTCATCTGAAGCTTTTGGAAAAAAATCGTATATGTCCTTGCAATGCCTGTGCAACTGCACCTAATTTGCAATTAAAAATTATCGTTCATTGCGGAGAGTTGCAATTTATTACGGTTCAGGAAAAACGAAAACCCTTTGGACAAATAGTTATAGAAGCTCATCGATTGCTTAAGAATTCGATTCAAAGTGATAACTATGCCCTGGTAAGTGATAGCGTTGCAAAAATAATAGGTCTCCCCGTTGATTATAAAAGTAAATTATATCATTTCAATCAAGGTGCTGATAGTTATGATAGTTCTGAAATTGGATATTTATTTTCTAAAATTGATAAGAACAACTTAAAACTTAATCCATTTGCGGTTCCCGAGGTTGTAGATTTTAAATGTCCTCCAAGCATTATTTTTATTAGAGATCTTGAAATATCTGCTAACCAGTTGTTAGAATATATTACCAACTATAGTTATCGACATTATTGGGTAAAGGGAGTCGAAAAATTTGAATATAACCCTGACGAAGTTACTAGGTTAGGAACTGAACATGTATGTATTGTCGATGGAAAGCGGTTGAATTTTACAACAGTGACAAAAGAAGTAGATCCTGATTCACTTATCTACGGTGAACTCACTAGAGATGTTCCAATAGAAGCTTTGTATCAATTTTTTATAATAAAACCTAAATCAGAAAATACTTGTCAACTGACAGTGGAGATATATCCGAAGGCAAAATCAATATTCGCCAAGTTATTATTGGCACTTTTGATGAAAAGAGCAATTAGAAAATCTCTGAAAACATCTTTAGATAATCTTGAGACATTCATTAAACAAGATAGTACCTCCCGTTAAAGCAAATCTAATATACGTTCAAGTTTCATTCCACGGGATCCCTTAATGAGTAGTATACTTTCTTTGTTTTTTAAAGCTAACGACCAAGTATCTTTAAGGTCATCAAATGATTTATATTTTTTAATACGTGGATCACTATTTTCTGTACTATAAAAATTACTTCCGATTAGATGAATTTCATGAACCTCGGTACTCGCTATAAAATCTGCTATTTTTTGATGTTCGGTTTTAGCTTCTTCTCCTAATTCGAACATATCACCAAGAAAAGCAATCTTAAAAGAATAATCTTCAAGTATTGCAAAGTTTTTAATTGCGGCTTCCATACTCGACGGATTGGCATTATAAGCATCCATGATTATTGTACAGTTATCTTGCTCAATTATTTGAGATCGATTGTTAGAAGGGATGTAGGATTCTATAGCTTTTTTGATTTTAATAGCATCAATTTTAAAATAATTACCGATTGCTATAGCGGCAGCAATATTTGTGAAATTATACGCCCCAATTAAGTTACTCTCAATAGTAAGATCATGATAAGAAACAATAACATTTGGATTGGTACCGGTAAAGCTAATAGTAACATTGCCCGAATTATCCTCCGAAAAGTTATAGGTATTTAAACCTTTAGAGGCCGATACAAGTTTTGGATCATGTGCATTAATAAATACTAATTTATTATTTTGTTTTAGGTGCCTGTAAAGCTCTGTTTTGCCTTTTAATACGCCGTCTATACCACCAAAGCCCTCAAGGTGTGCTTTGCCAATATTGGTTATGTAGCCAAAATCCGGTTTGGCAATCGAACATAAAAAATCAATTTCCCTTTGGTGATTAGCTCCCATTTCAACAATTCCTATTTCAGTTTCCTTGGTCATAGAAAGAAGCGTAAGAGGAACTCCTATGTGATTGTTCAGGTTACCTATTGTTGCGGTAGTCTTAAATTTGGAAGAAAGTACGGTATTAATTAATTCTTTTGTGGTTGTTTTTCCATTACTGCCGGTTAAAGCAATAATTGGGACTTTAAGATATTCTCTATGATACGTTGCCAGATTTTGCAATGTCTCAAGTGTATCATTCACCAAAATATGCTTTGGGGATGTTTTATACCTAGCTTCATCAATTATGGCATATGAAGCGCCAAGCTCTATGGCTTTGTCTGCATAAGTGTTCCCGTTAAAATTTTCTCCCTTTAAAGCAAAAAATAACGTGTTGTTCTCAATTTTTCGTGTATCTGTGCATGCCCCGGCACTGTCCAAAAATAATTGATGTATCTGCTTAATATTCATGTAGCAAAAGTATATTAAAAAAACCCTGAACAATAATATGTACAGGGCTTTTTATTTATAACGAACTTTAATATTCTATAATTATTGACCTCTTGGTTTTTGGTGTCTTGGCGTTTTCTTCTTTCTCGCTTTAGTACCAACTCTAGACATTGCGTTTCTGAAACCGATGTAATCGGTAGCCATATCCTGAGGTAAGAATCTTCTTTGTGCTGGATCTAACCAATACGCTCTATCTTTCCAAGATCCACCTTTGTAAACACGAACGTTATCATCTACAATAGTCGTTCTTTTACTAGATTCATCATATCTTCGGTCTAATTTGGTGCTGTCTTCAGCATCAGGACCTACATAATGTATAGGAGCATTATACATTCTTCTGTTTGGAAGATTTTCGTCTTGATACCCTTCAAAGTATCTGGAAGAACTTTTATCACCATCTCTATAGTTTCTATTATCACTATCTGTAAAGTTAGTTCTCATGTACGTGTCTTCATCTGTAATAGGAACTTGTAAAATTCCACCAGGTAGTACACGTGCTATAATCTTACCATTACTTAAGGTGTCATATACAATAGAATCTGTCATTACTACTTTTACAGTACCATCAGGGTTGATAGCATTTTTGGTATATACATTACCTCTGTAGTAATTAAAATCATTATACTCATCATCAACGATAGGTCTATATACATCTGCAACCCATTCTGCTACGTTTCCAGCCATATCATATAACCCATAATCATTTGGATCATAAGACTTAACAGGAGCTGTAATATCTGCACCATCATCACTCCATCCAGCGATACCACCATAATCTCCATCTCCTTGCTTAAAGTTAGCCAATTGATCACCACGAGTTCTTCTTTTTCCAGATCGTGTGTATTTACCACTCCAAGGATATTTTTTTCTACCTCTATAAATATTGTAACTTCTAATTTCTACAAGACCTAGCGCTGCATATTCCCATTCTGCTTCAGTTGGGAGTCTGTATTTAGGTAACAGTAATCCATCTTTACGTTGTATGTATAATCCTGTAGAATCGTTGCGTTTTTCGTATTGCTCTGATTTTTTACCACCTCTGATGGCTTCATCATTTCCTCCATAGGTTTGAGAAGGAGCATTTAAATAAGTTTCGGTATCAAAAGTACTTTCTGCAGAAACATCTTCAAAAGGAGCATTTTGTTTAATAACTTGCTCTTCTTCAAGAATTCTTTCATTTACACGGTTAGTTCTCCAATTACTAAATTCTACTGCTTGGATCCAATTTACACCTACAACGGGATAATTTGCATACGCTGGATGACGCAAATAGTTATTGGTCATCATTTCATTAAATCCTAAACGATTTCTCCAAACAAGAGTGTCGGGAAGAGCTCCGTAATAAATATTTCTATATTTAGGTTCTGTAGGAGGATAAACACCTTTTAACCAATCAAGGTATTCCAAATACATAATATTGGTAACCTCGGTTTCATCCATGTAGAATGATTGAACATGCTGTTGTGTAGGTGTGTTATTCCAGTCATGCATTACATCATCCTGTACACGACCCATAGTAAAAGTACCACCTTCGATAAATACTAAACCTGGTCCTGTTTCTTGCTCTTTATAATTTGTTGCTACTTGGAAGCCACCATCTTTGGAATTATACTTCCAACCTGTGGCTCTAGAACTGCTCCCATAGTCGTTTTTAGAACAACTAAACAGTAATACACTAACAGAAAGTGCCATCAGCGACCTAAAAATAAACGCTTTTTTCATAATCTTAAGTTCGTTAAAGTAGAATTAGGGCTTGCAATATAATAATAAACGTTAAATTTACCCCAAAATTTTTAAAATATTATCAATTCACAGTTGTATATGAATTTATAACGACTTTGGTTTAACGCAATATTTCTAAAAATATTATTTATCACCAAATAAAAACTGCAAAAAAAAGATAGTGTAATTAAAATAGGATTCTTTAAACGTATTTGCATGTTTAATGGTTGGTTTGATAAGGGATTACCGTATATTTTGGTTTATATATCACCAAAAAAGTACTATCATTTAGTAATATTTTTAAAAATTAATTAGCTGATTGGTAAAATTACTTATGATAGTTCCTTCTTTTTGAAAACTACAAAAAATGGGAACAACTTCTTTTTAGAAATAGGGTATAATACCAATTACATGTAATGTAGATATAAGATATTCGTAAATTATACGTTAACAAAAGAGTGGGCTGTAAAAAAATTAAATGGCTCATTATTTTTTAATCACTAAATAACTATATATTTGTCAAACTCAATTTTTGCAGGTATGAAAAAAACACTTATTCTTGGTCTTGTATTTTTAACATTAATGAAATTTAACGCCAAGGCTCAAGATAACAGAGCGATTACCACAGCCACGCCATTTTTATTAATTGCTGCCGATGCCAGAGCAGCAGGTCTAGCAGATCAAGGGGTTGCTACTTCACCAGATGCGTTTTCACAACAATGGAATCCAGCTAAATATGCATTTATAAAAGATAAACAAGGAGTAGGGGTTACTTATACTCCCTATCTAAGCAATCTTGTGAATGATATATTTTTGGGTAGTTTAAACTATCACAATCGTATTAATGAACGAAGTGCGGTTGCTGCGAGTTTTAGATATTTTAGCTTGGGAGATATTGAGTTTAGACAAACTGCAGATGGTGCGGTAAATACGCAACGACCTAATGAGTTTACAATTGATCTTTCGTATGCTTTGAAACTTAGTGATCATTTTTCAATGGCCGTTGCAGGGCGTTATTTAAGATCCGACTTACGATTGCAAACTGAAAATGCTGATGATGCCAGTGCTGCAGGAAGTTTTGGTGTTGATATTGCAGGTTTCTTTAGAAGTAATGAAATTGCTTTCAATTCTTTTAATGGTAGATGGAGAGGAGGGTTTAATATTTCTAATATTGGACCAAAAATTAGCTATGATGATGCAGGTCAGGAGAACTTTATACCTACAAATTTTAGAGTTGGTGGTGCTTTCGATTTCATTCTGAATGAAGATAATAGAATTTCACCTTCTTTAGAATTTAATAAGTTATTAGTGCCAAGTCCACAAGATTTTGATGGAGATGGTGATATCGATGCTGAAGATAACTTAGAATATCAGGATATTGATTCTTTTAGCGCTATATTTTCTTCATGGGGAGATGCCGATGGAGGTTTTAGTGAAGAGTTAAAAGAAATTACCTGGTCACTAGGTGCAGAATATATGTATCGTGACATATTTGCTTTTAGAACTGGGTTTTTCCACGAAAGCGATGAAAAAGGTGCTCGTCAATTCTTATCCTTAGGTTCTGGTTTTAGATATAACATTGTTAATCTAGATGTTTCTTATTTATTCTCGACTTCGTCAGTTAGAAGCCCGCTTGAAGGAACCCTTCGTTTTGGTCTTACCTTCAATTTTGGTGACCAATATGTTGACTAGAGTTTAAATGAAGTCATTACAATATACAAGGAAAGTATCAAGCTTTAGAGTTTGATACTTTTTTTGTTTGTAGTACATTGTGAAGCTATTTTAAGTAACAAAGAGCCATGAAGGAAATTGAGATTACGTCGGTACTAGAAATATTTGATTCATTTGATGAGTTACCCGAAGATGTTCAAAAGCTTATGCATCAATCAATAATAATCCGAGATAAGGCATATGCTCCGTATTCTGAGTTTTTGGTGGGAGCAGCATTGTTGCTAGAAAACGGAGAGATAGTTTTGGGTAATAATCAGGAGAATGCGTGTTATCCTTCGGGTCTTTGTGCAGAACGTACTGCAATTTATTATGCTGGGGCCAATTTTCCAGACGTTCCCGTGTTAAAAATGGCATTGTCTGCCAAGTCGTTAAAGTATCAATTACTTACACCAACACCTCCTTGTGGAGCTTGCAGGCAGGCTATAGGAGAATATGAGTTAAAACAGCACAAACCTATCGAGATTTATTTTATGGGTGAAACAGGAAAAGTTGTAAAATCCAAATCATTAGTTAACTTGTTGCCACTTACTTTTGATAATTCATACCTATAACGTTTTCGTGGATTTAATTAGAAAACTCCTTTTTCCTTAATTTCGAATATGTTATTTTTGTTTTTCGTTCTCTTAAGAAATAAGGGGGAATTAAATAATTACTAGTTTTGATGCTAGTTTGTTATTCTAATATCAGCACAATTATAAATGAAAAAAATAACCAAAGAAGTTTACCTAAATTGGTATGAAGAAATGCTTTTCTGGAGAAAGTTTGAAGATAAACTTGCTCAAGTATATATTCAACAGAAAGTAAGAGGGTTTTTACACTTATATAACGGGCAAGAGGCTATATTAGCTGGAGCATTACATGCAATGGACCTTACCAAGGATAAAATGATTACAGCCTATAGAAATCATGTACAGCCAATAGGTATGGGAGTCGATCCCAAACGTGTCATGGCAGAACTCTTTGGTAAAGGAACCGGTACTTCTCAAGGATTAGGAGGATCGATGCATATTTTTTCTAAAGAACACAGATTCTATGGTGGTCATGGTATTGTAGGTGGGCAAATCCCATTAGGAGCTGGTCTTGCTTTTGCAGACAAATACTATAAAAGAGATGCGGTTACCTTGACTTTTATGGGAGATGGTGCAACACGCCAGGGATCACTTCATGAAACCTTTAATTTGGCCATGCTCTGGAATCTTCCGGTGGTATTTTGTGTAGAGAACAATGGGTATGCCATGGGTACTTCGGTAGAAAGAACGGCTAATCACCCTGATATATGGAAACTAGGATTGGGTTATGAAATGCCTTGCGGCCCGGTAGATGCTATGAATCCTGTTAAAGTTGCTGAAGCAATGGACGAAGCTATTACCCGAGCCAGAACAGGAGGAGGTCCAACATTTTTAGAATTGAAAACATATCGATATAGAGGACACTCAATGAGTGATGCTCAAAAATATAGAACGAAAGAAGAAGTTGCAGAGTATCAAAAAATAGACCCAATTACACAGGTATTGGATATTATTAAAGATAAAAAATATGCAACTGATGAAGAAATTGCAGTAATCGATAAAAGAGTAAAAGATAGGGTAGCAGAATGTCAAAAATTTGCCGAGGACTCACCATTCCCAGAAAAGAATGTGATGTATGACGTAGTTTATGAACAAGATGATTACCCATTTTTATCACACAAACCACAATAAATTATGGCTACAGTAATAAATATGCCGCGATTAAGCGACACTATGGAAGAAGGAGTTGTCGCAAAGTGGCTTGTTAAAAAGGGGGATAAAATTAATGAAGGAGACATCCTTGCCGAAATAGAGACAGATAAAGCTACTATGGAGTTTGAATCTTTCTATGAAGGTACACTTCTACATATTGGGATCGAAGAAGGTGAAACAGCTCCTGTAGATAAATTGCTTGCAATTATTGGAGACGAAGGTGAAGATATATCTGATTTATTGAACGGAAATATTGCTTCTCAAGCGGAAACACCTGCAGAAGAAAAAGTCGAAGAATCTGCTCCGACAACAGCAGAAAGTGCTTCTGTTCCTGAAGGTGTTGAAATCATTACCATGCCGCGTCTTAGTGATACTATGGAAGAAGGTACGGTAGCTACTTGGCTTAAAAAAGTAGGAGATGCTGTTGAAGAAGGAGATATCCTTGCCGAAATAGAAACCGATAAGGCAACTATGGAGTTCGAATCCTTCTATAATGGAACGCTATTGCATATTGGGATCGAAGAAGGTCAAACAGCTTCGGTAGATGCTTTGTTGGCAATTATTGGCCCTGCCGGTACCGATATTTCCGGTCTTAAGGATGGAGTTGCTACCACTGCGACTGTTGCAAAAGCTGAAACTTCGGTTAAAGAAACAAAAACTGAAGTTACATCGAAGCCTGTAACTACTACGGCAACAGGAGGAAGAATATTAGCTTCTCCACTAGCAAAAAAGATAGCAGCCGATAAAGGAATTGATCTATCACAAGTAAAAGGAACTGGTGAAAATGGTCGAATTGTAAAGAAAGATGTAGAGTCATTTACTCCTGCTGCTGCAGTGAGAACCGATACTCCTGCTAAAGAACAAACCACGGCTCCAGTAGTACAAACTTTTGTTCCTGCTGGCGAAGAGAGTTTTGAAGAAGTGAACAACTCACAAATGAGAAAAGCGATAGCCAAAAGCCTTTCTGCTTCTAAGTTCAATGCTCCGCATTACTATCTTACCATCGAAGTTGATATGCAGAATGCAATGGCTTCTCGTAAGAATATAAATGAATTGCCAGATACCAAAGTGTCTTTTAACGATATGGTGGTAAAAGCATGTGCAATGGCACTGCGTAAACATCCACAAGTAAATACACAATGGACAGATGCAGCTACCAGATATGCAAAGCATATTAATATTGGAGTTGCCGTTGCAGTACCAGACGGTCTATTGGTCCCTGTATTGCCATTTACAGATCAAATGTCTTTAACGCAGATCGGAGCAAAAGTGAAAGATTTGGCAGGTAGAGCACGAAATAAAAAATTAACACCACAAGAAATGAGTGGTAGTACTTTTACAGTTTCTAATCTAGGAATGTTTGGTATCCAAGAGTTTACTTCGATTATCAATCAGCCTAATTCTGCAATTTTATCTGTAGGTGCTATTGTTCAAAAACCTGTGGTAAAAGATGGGCAGATTGTTGTAGGTAATACCATGAAAGTAACATTGGCTTGTGATCATAGAACTGTAGATGGTGCAACAGGCGCCCAGTTCTTACAAACTTTGCAACAATATCTTGAAAATCCAGTAACGATGCTGGCATAATTCAAGTGATTAAATATTTTATAAAAAATCCCGTTTCAGTCGAAGCGGGATTTTTTATCTTTAGCCAAAACTATATTCTTATGCAAAGGTTATTCTGTGTTATATTTATTTCAATCCTCTTTATTAATTGCAAGCAGACTACTTCTGCACAACAACAAGTTCAGGAAGAAAAGGTTATGCTTGCAAAGACCACAACATCTTCTGCAGTAAAAGATATCATGAGCTTTTTAGCAAGTGATGAGTTAGGTGGAAGAGATACAGGTAGTGAAGGTTTAGAAAAAGCAGCACAATTTATAGAAACTGAGTTCAAGAAATATGGACTTACACCTTATTTTGAAACCTATAGAGATGTTTTTGATGCCAAAGGAACAGAAACATTTAATGTAGTTGGGTATTTAAAAGGAACAGATAAAGAACTTGCAAAAGAATTTATAATCTTAGGAGCTCATTTTGACCATATAGGGTTAGGAAAAGATGTTAATGGGGATACGATTGCCAATGGTGCTAACGATAACGCTGCCGGAACTACTGGTGTAATTTCTCTGGCAAAGCAATTTTCTCAATTAAAAAATAATAAAAGAAGCATCCTTTTTGTATTATTTGGTGCCGAAGAAAGAGGTTTGTTAGGATCTGCACATTTGGCAAAAGCACTAAAAGAAAAGAATATAGATTTGTACGCTATGGTGAATTTTGAAATGATAGGCGTTCCATTAAATGAAAAAGCTTATAAAGCTTATATTACTGGATACGAAATATCTAATATGGCCGAGAAAATCAATGAATATGTAGGATCAGAGTTGATTGGATATCTTCCAAAAGCCAAAGAGTTTCAATTATTTCGTCGAAGTGATAATTATCCGTTTTACGCTACCTTCAACGTACCTTGTCAAACAATTTCTACTTTCGATTTTACGAATTATGACTATTACCATCATGTAGATGATGAGGTTTCTGAAATGGATTTTGAGTTTATGGCAGAATTAATAAACAGTTGTGTTCCTGCTATTACAAAAATGGCCAATACAGCAACAAAAGAGATTACGTTAAACTAAAGTAAGTTAAGGCTTCTAAAACATTAGATTTTTGGAAAAGCACATGAAAAATATCATCATTACAGGAGCAAGCAGGGGTATTGGGTTTGAGATGGCAAAGTTATTCGCAAACGAAGGACACCAAGTCTTGGCGTTATCCCGAAATGCAACACCTATTTTGTCACTTCAGCATAAAAACATACATGCATTTTCTTTTAATATTTGTAATACCGAGGATCTTAAGAAAATGACGGCATATATTGCTAAGGAGTGGAGCCAAGTCGATATTCTAATTAATAATGCAGGGAAATTACTTAGTAAGCCTTTTGCAGAGTTGTCTACTCAAGATTTTGAGGAAGTTTATAAAGTAAATGTTTTTGGGGTAGCCGAAATCACAAGACTCGTTCTTCCCTTTATGAAATCAGGAGGCCATGTGGTGACAATTAGCAGCATGGGTGGTATACAGGGGAGTATGAAATTTCCTGGTCTCGCTGCCTATAGTTCTAGTAAAGGTGCAGTTATCACACTTAGCGAATTGCTGGCCGAGGAATATAAAGAAAGCGGCATAGCATTTAATGTGTTGGCTTTGGGAGCAGTGCAAACAGAGATGTTAGAAGAAGCCTTTCCAGGATATCAGGCACCATTGTCTGCAATAGAGATGGCAACTTATATCAAAGAATTTTCTCTAACTGGAAATAAATACTATAACGGCAAAGTATTACAAGTGTCAAGCAGCACTCCTTAATAAATTTCTATATTAATAGCCTGCTACATAAGCGTTTTGTAGGCTTAGATATTTATAGAATTGGTCTACCGTAAATATTTTTTTTAATTCTTCATTCTGAAAGTAAATCAAATTGCTCAAGCTTTTCGATTTTTCTTTTGCTGATACATTGGATTGAAGTACTTTATTGGCTTTGAGAGAATAATTAAAAATGTTTTTTTCTAATGCTTTACTGACTCGAATAGTAAGATTAAGCTCTTTTTGTAATTCGATAGCTTTTTCTAAAGCCATCTGTTTTAGAATTTTTGCTTCATTTTTTGGTTTCTCTATTTTGGTATCATCTGTTTTGGTTTGTGCAGTACCCAAAGTGCAGATAAGTAGAACAATAAGAATAGATAAAGTTCTCATAGTGTTGAGTTTTATGGTTTGTGTTAGATGTTAGTTCAAGATTTTAAAAATATTAATATTTGATTAACAACTAGTTAAATGAATCAAATAATCGATAAATGTGAAGATTTAGTCGGTCAAAAACTCTAATTTGAGGTGAATACAGTAGTTTTTTGATAATAAAACCATATAAATCATTAGGACTTGCAGTTTGCTAAAATGACATTCTTAACGACTTTTTTGGTAGATAAATCGGTCAAGATAAAGTCTATATAATAGGTGTATTTTCCTTTTACTTTAGGGTCTGTAGAATTTGCTTTAAGCTGAATTTTATAGTCATCGTTTTGATATATTTCTCTCCAAAAACTACCAGGTTGTCGATTTGTTGATCTGGGTTTGGTTAATGGTATCAATTGCTTTTCATTGTTTTTACCTAGTTGAATAATCCCTGAAGTATCTCCTTTGAAACGGCCAAAAAATAATTTTTCATAATTAGTATTTTTGGCCTTTACCATAAATAAACAGTCGCATGCGTTTATTTCTTCCCAGGTAAATGTTATGTCGTTTAGCGAAAACTTTAGAACGGTTGAGGGGTTCTCTTTTCGAGATCGTTTTGTACGATACTTTGTGTTGTTACGCTGTTGTGAGTTCGTAGAAATAATCGAATCTTTTCCATCTGGTTTAGACTCCTTCTTGATGCTGTCAAGGGGGGCTTTAGGTATAATTGTTTTCTTTTTAGATGTGTTTTCGGCACAACTAAGTATTATAATATATAGTAGTATTTTAGCTATAATTCGTTTAATAATTTCTTTATTTACTGTAGTAACTTGCTTCTTTTCTTAGAATAAGTAGTGATAAGATGGGATCAGACTGTAATTTCAATATAACAAGATATGAAATATAAAATTGAAATTGAACAGGTTATGTGTTTAATAAAAGGACGAGATACCTTGTGGTTTTTGTGATGCCTGCGTTCGAAGATTTTAAGGATTAAAATAATAAAGGAAGCATATTATTCCTCATGGGGTTAATTTTGTATTTTGTACCCGTGAAGGAAATACTAGCTAGATATATCCCAGAACGAGCAATAGATATGGCGTTTGACTTAATTGTGAGGTGCAATGTGCATCTTAAAATAGTGAACGAAAGAGTGACCCGGCATGGGGATTATCGAAAAATGCCAGACGGGGGACATCAAATAACTGTAAATGCTTCTCTTAACAAGTATCGCTTTCTTATTACACTGATACATGAAATAGCACATCTTGTGGCTTTTGAAAAGTATGGGAGATATATAAAACCGCACGGTATAGAGTGGAAACGGGTTTTTCAGCAACTAATGTTACCATATATTAACCCCGAAGTTTTTCCCTCAAGATTACTACCTGTTATTGCCAATCATTTCAAGAATCCAAGGGCTAGTAGTGATACCGACGAAAAATTGTCACTGGCTTTAAAACAATATGACCCCGAAAATGATAAAAATTATATCTTTGAAATACCTTTAGGAAGTACCTTTAGATTATACAACGGAAAAATCTTTAAGAAGGGTAATAAAAAAATTAAAAGATACGAATGTATCGAAATAAGCACAGGTAGAATCTACCTATTTAACCCCAATGCTGAAGTAGAGCTTTTAAATTAATTATGAATAAGAATTATTATGCCATATTAATGGCGGGTGGAGTTGGATCTCGTTTTTGGCCGGTAAGTACTACCGAGTTTCCGAAACAATTTCATGATATGCTCGGAACAGGAGAAACACTGATACAGCGTACATTTTCTCGCTTGTCCAAAATTGTTCCTCCAGAGAACATATTTATTCTAACCAATGAACGATACAATGACTTAGTATTAGAACAATTACCTCAGGCTAAACAACGTCAGGTGATAACAGAACCGGTAATGCGTAACACGGCACCTTGCATCTTGTATGCTTCGATGAAAATTCAGAAAGAGAATCGTGATGCAGTAATGATGGTTGCGCCAAGTGATCATTGGATAGAGGATGAAGATGCTTTTATTTCAAATTTGGGACAATGTTTTGAAGCATGTGCTCAACAAGATATTTTAATGACCTTGGGTATTCAGCCTACGTTTCCGAATACAGGATATGGGTATATTCAATATGATAAAGGAGAAAAAGCAATAAAAAAAGTGGCTCAATTTACCGAGAAACCTGATTACGATACTGCTAAAAGATTTTTGAACGAAGGAAACTATCTCTGGAATGCGGGAATTTTTATCTGGAGTGTAAATAGTATCATCAATGCTTTTGCAGACTTTCAAAAAGATATGACCACACTATTCGAAAAAGGACAAGAAGTATTTAATACTGATCAGGAGTATGATTTTATTTGTTCAAACTATCCGCAAGCAGAAAACATCTCTATAGATTATGCGATCTTGGAAAAAGCAAAAAATGTGTATGTGCTTCCCGCAACTTTTGATTGGAATGATCTGGGTACTTGGGGGTCGTTGTATGATAAATTGGATAAAAATGATACTAAAAATGCAATAGTAAATGCCCGGGTACTATCTCAAGACGCATCGGGCAATATGATCAGAACTTCTAATGATAAAATCGTTGTAGTCGATGGGTTAAATGATTATATCATTGTTGATAAAGAAGATGTGCTACTGATTTATCCTAAAAAGAAAGAACAGGATATCAAAGAAGTGCTTAACAAAGTAAAAGAAACATACGGAGAAAAATACGGCTAATACCTATGGAAGAAAACACAAATCAACCAACTTCTAATCAAGAGGAGGTAAGTGAATCTGTAAAAAGAGATGCCAAAGGGCTTTTTGCCAGCATTAATAAATTTCTTAGAGAATTACTGAATATCAGGATTGATACCGATAAGGATCAAACAATCGAAGATATCAAGAATGATATTCCTTTTAAAGGGCATACAGCCTGGATTCTTGTTTTTTCGGTATTTGTTGCATCGATAGGTCTTAATGTAAGTTCTACTGCTGTTGTGATAGGGGCCATGTTAATATCTCCCCTTATGGGGCCAATTGTCGGTGTGGGATTATCCATTGCCATCAATGATATAGACACACTTAAAAGATCACTGGTTAACTTGGGTGTAATGGTGGGACTAAGTGTATTAGCAGCCACTCTATACTTTTGGCTTTCGCCCTTAACCGAGCTTACCCCAGAACTAGAATCCCGAACCGCACCAACCATTCTTGACGTTTTGGTGGCAATCTTTGGTGGTCTGGCACTTATTGTTGCAAAATCCAAAAAAGGAACCATGCCCAATGCTATTGCAGGAGTAGCAATTGCTACAGCTTTAATGCCTCCTTTATGTACAGTGGGGTATGGGATTGCAGAAGGAGGACCCAAATATGCTTTGGGGGCGTTGTATTTATTTTCAATAAATGCAATTTTTATAGCACTAGCGACTTTTATTGTGGCAAAATTATTGCGTTTCCCAATGCTTCGTTACGCCAATTCGGCAAAAAGAAAACGTACCGCGCAATTGGCATCTTTGTTAGCAATAATGGTTATGATTCCTGCAAGTAGAACATTTTATGTAACACTATTAGAAAGTAATGCAGAACATGATTATAAGCTTTTTCTTGAAAATGACATCAACAGTAATGAAAACCTATATCTAAGAAAAGATTTTTACAATTATAATGATAAAACCATCAAGCTCTATTTTGATGGTGAAATACCTGATGTAGTAGTAAGCGATCTAAAAAATGAAATTAAAAAATATGATGCTCTAAGCAATTTTGAGTTGGCGATTAATGGAAACAAAGCTAGAGGTCTTGACCAAGTGTCCAAAGCTTATGATAGATCTATTGTAGAATTAAATCGTATTGAAAAAGAAAATGATAAACTTTTGGATGAGATTGAAGACCTTAAAATACAAATCGCAGGTTTAGAAACCAGTCTTCGTGAAGCCAATAAAGTAGTACCCGTAGAGATATTGCCTTATTTTAATATTTCTAAAGATGCCAAAATTCGTTTCCCTGACTTGGAAACTCTGGGATATGGAGAAGTGTTACAGTCTAATTTCCTAAAAATGGATACCATACAGGTGATCTTCCCTAAATGGAAATTTCAGGTATCAGATAGTTTAGAGGCTGTTCGCGCAAAAGCATTACGCGAATGGATCACCAAAGAGTTGAAGGCAGATACTTTATATATAAAGTAGATTCTAGGTGAAACAAAAAACACAAACAATATCAAGCAATCAAAATGAAAAATGTAATTATAGTTCTATTCACGTTATTGATTCCAGTAAGTTTAATAGCACAAAAAGATAAACCTTACTTAAAAACTATAGAAGGTATTACCAATAAAATGATAGAATTGATATCTGGAGATATTGGAGAAGAAAGAAATTGGGAAGAATACCGAAATTTATTTTTACCAACAGCGCAAAAAATGTCTTTGGGTGTTAACAAAAATGGAGAAGAGAGAGTTCGGGTAATGAATCTTGAAGAATTTATTAGAAATGTGGGGCCACTTTATAAAAGAGATGGTTTTGAAGAGTATGCGATAGGACTTGAAGTAAATGAATTTAATGGGATTGCAAATGCATTTCAAAGTTATTATTGCAAGAATCTAAAGGGTACCTATGAAAAGAGAGGTATAAACAGCTACCAATTGGTATATTCAAAAGATAGATGGTGGATAGCCAATACCCTGTTTACTGCAGAAACCGAAGATGCTCCATTACCAGAAAAATATCTCTTTGAAAAGAATAAACAAAGCACTAAAAAGAATTAATTCTATTGATATTAACTAACAAGCAATGAATATAAAAATTTTAGCATTGACTGTGTATCTATTCTTTACACAGGTTAACCACGGTCAAAACTTAGATATTATGCAATTACCTTATGAGCAAATCCCAGAATATCCTTCAGATTTTACATCAGGAAATGTGGTTTCACGATTTATCGATGGATTAGGATATCGGTATTATTGGGCAACCGAAGGGCTTACTGAAAAGGATTTAAAACATGCTCCTTCTGAAGAAGGGAGAACTATGCTGCAAACGTTGCAACATATTTATGGGTTGTCACAAGGGATTGTTAACGCTCCACAAAATCTACCAAACATAAGAAACACCAATCAACCAGAACTACCCTTTGAAGAGTTGAGAAAGCAGACCTTACTTAATTTTAAAAAGGCAAGTGAATTGCTTTCGGGTAAATCGGCAGAGGATTTAGCTACATATAAAGTAATTTTTCAATCGGGAGATAACAAAAGAGAATTCCCGTATTGGAACATGATCAACGGTCAAATATCGGATGCTATTTATCATGTTGGACAAGTAGTTTCCTTCAGACGATCCTCAGGCAATCCTATGAACCCAAAAGTGAGTGTGTTTATAGGTAAAACAGGAAAATAAATTAGAGAAGGAGATTTCGGTATGAAAAAAACGATACTGGAAACAGCAAGACTCTGTCTTCGTGAATTTAATATTGAGGACTCAAATTTCATCCTAAAATTGGTAAATTCTCCAGAATGGTTACGGTTTATTGGAGATAAGAAAGTAAAAACCAATGAAGATGCAAAAAACTATCTACAAAAAGGCCCAATAAAAAGTTATAAAGAAAACGGATATGGTCTATGGTTGGTTCAATTGAAAAATACAAATGAATCAATCGGAATGTGTGGTTTGGTAAATAGAGAAACTCTTGAGGATATTGATATCGGCTTTGCGATACTTCCTAATTATATGGGTAAAGGGTATGGATTTGAAGTAGCCAATGCCACCATGAATTATGCAAAACAGACACTAAAAATACCCAAGGTTGTCGCGATAACAAATGCAGATAATATAGTGTCCATTAAATTATTACAAAAAATTGGTCTTAGTTTTGAAAGAACTTTAAAACTTTCGGATCGAGACACAGTATCACTATTTTCGCCTTCTGCTGATTCCGCTGATAAAAAATAGGACATTTTATCTAACCTTCATTTTCTTTGTAAACCATAGGATAACGATCACTGAATTTGCTGATATTTATAAATTTAAAGATGTAAGTAATTATTTAAAGACTTATAATTCTTATTTTGACAGGGTAAAACATACTCTAAATATAAAATTCAACGATTAATGAATTGTTATAACCACGCAGATCAAGTATCAGTTTCACAATGCCGCGATTGTAATAAAGGATTATGTGATTATTGTGCACATTTTTACCAAGTACCTCTTTGTATAAGTTGTAATAAGCTGCACATAGATTATGAAAAGAAAAAAATCAAAAAAGAGTTTTTTTGGACAATTGTGTTGGGTGCTGTTCCTGCTACGGCTATGTATTTTTTACTTATAACCGCGGAAATGCCACCAGATAAGACTATAAATGATGTATATCTGAGAGCCCTAATAACTTTTTTCGTTTTTGCTCCAATCGTGCCGGGGTGGCATGCACTTAATAGTTTTGGGAATAATTTTAAAGGAATCTTTTTAATATTTTCACTACCGGGATTGTTTATGTTTTATATCTTAAAAGCCATGGTTTCTATTCCTGTTGGACTCATCGCACTTCCTATTCGTTTTATTAGGAATACAAAACGACTTAATGAATTAAATGCAATACCTTTAGAATATAATTAGTAGATGCTTAATTGCAAAAAGGTAACTTAGGAATATTAATACCGGAACCAGCCAATATTACAATCCTTTCAATTGTGCATCACGTACTTTTTTGAAGAGATTTGAAGAGTATACAAATTCAGTCACAGCCTTATTATCGGTTTTGAAGATTTGACTTTTATCTCCTTCCCATTCTAGGTATCCGTTTTTTAGAAAAACAATTTTTTCGCCTATTTCCATTACCGAGTTCATATCGTGGGTATTGATTACCGTAGTGATATCATTTTCTTCGGTAATTTCTTTGATGAGGTTATCGATTACTATAGCAGTTCTGGGGTCTAGTCCAGAGTTGGGTTCGTCACAAAACAGATATTTTGGTCTAGTAACGATTGCACGGGCAATTGCCACACGTTTTTGCATCCCTCCGCTAATTTCTGAAGGTAGTTTTTTCTCTGCATTTTCAAGATTCACCCTGTCTAATACTTCGTGAACCCTTTCTAGCATTTCTTCTTTCTTCTGCTTAGTAAACATCATAAGCGGGAACATCACATTTTCTTCAACCGTCATAGAATCAAACAATGCACTGCCTTGAAAAACCATTCCCATCTGTTCTCTAAGATCCCTTTGCTGTTGTTCATTAAGTTCAGAATACGTATCGCCATCGTAACAGATTGTTCCTTTTTCTGGAGTAAAAAGCCCTAACAAACACTTCAAAAATACTGTTTTACCACTACCACTAGTACCTATAATCAAGTTTGTTTTACCACGATCAAAAGTAGTAGTAATTCCCTTAAGGATCTCTTCTCCATTAAAACCTTTATGTAAATCTATTACTTCAATCATTAGCTTAATAGTAATTGAGTGAGAACATAATTTGATATAATAATAACTACTGTGGTCCACACAAAGGCCGAGGTGCTTGCCTTACCTACTTCTAGTGCTCCACCTTTCATATAATATCCATGAAAAGATGGTATAGTTGCTAATAAGAATGAAAATAAAAAGGTTTTTATAAAAGCATAAGTAAGGTGGTAGGGTATAAATTCTTCACGCAATCCAGTTAAAAAATCGGTGCTAGACACAAACCCACCATATACACCAGCAATGTATGCGCCAAACACTCCTGTAAACATTGCGATAGCAATCACAAATGGATAGGTAAGCATAGCGATGATCTTTGGGAATACCAAATAATTAAGAGAATTGATCCCCATTACTTCGAGTGCATCAATCTGTTCGGTTACTCTCATCGTACCAATACTCGATGTAATAAATGATCCCACTTTACCTGCCATAATTACCGAAATAAAAGTCGGTGCAAATTCTAATATTACCGATTGTCTTGAAGCAAAGGCTATAAGTTTTTTTGGAATCAAGGGATTGGTAAGGTTAAGAGCTGTCTGTATTGCAACAACGGCACCAATAAAGAATGCCAAGAATACGGTGATTCCTAAAGATCCAATAATTAAATCATCAATTTCTTTAAAGATTAAGTTTCTAATTACAGAGCCTTTGGTCATTCGACTAAAAACTCCTTTTAACATTAAAAAATATCGTCCGATATCGTCTAGATAAAACATGCTGCATAATTAGAAAGGCTAAAATAGAAAAAAAATTAGCGACAGCATTTAACCTTCCATTAAAGTTTTACATTTGCACAAATGCTATTTAAATTTAAAAAGTAATGACAAAGAAGGTATTCCCGATCATTTGGTTATTGGTAATGTTTATTTCTGGTAACGCCCAAGAAGTAGAAAAAATCAATCATTCTCCAAAGCTTGTAATAGGTATTGTTGTGGATCAAATGCGATATGATTATTTAACACGTTTCTATCATCGCTTTGGCGAAGGAGGATTTAAGCGTATGGTAAATGAGGGATATAATTGTAAGAACAACCATTTTAATTATGTCCCTACTTATACTGGACCTGGTCATGCCTCGGTATATACAGGTACTACACCACAAAATCATGGGGTAATTTCTAACAATTGGTATGATAAATTTAGTAAAGAAACTGTATACTGTGCCAGTGATCCATCGGTTAAAGCAGTAGGGTCTGATAGTGAGTTAGAAAGAATGTCTCCACACCGCATGAAAACCACTACAGTTTCAGATCAAAACAGACTGCATACACAAATGCGAGGAAAAACAATAGGAATTGCGATTAAAGATAGGGGAGCAATACTTCCGGCAGGGCATACTGCGAATGCAGCATATTGGTTTAGAGGAAAAGATGAAGGTAAATGGATTACCAGTACCTATTATAGAAATGAGTTGCCAGAGTGGGTAAAAACATTTAACAAATCTGGTAAGGCTGTGTCATATTTCAAGGAATGGAACACTTTATATGATATAAAAACCTATGCAGAAAGCGGTTCTGATAAAAATGAATTTGAAGGAGGGTATAAAGGAAAAGAAACGGCAACGTTTCCCTATGATCTGGCAAAACTAAAAGATCAAAATGAAGGATATGATATTATTAAGTCTTCTGCTTATGGGAATAGTTTAACGGCTGATTTTGCGATTGCTGCTATTGATGGCGAACAATTGGGAGAAGATACCATTACAGATTTTCTTGCAGTTAGTTTCTCGAGTACCGATTATGTGGGGCATAATTTTGGAGTGAATTCTAAAGAAATACAAGATACCTATTTACGATTAGATAAGGATTTAGAAAGGTTTTTTACGGCTCTTGATCAAAAAGTAGGTAAAGGGCAATATACCGTTTTTTTAACGGCAGATCATGGGGCGGTTCATGTACCATCCTACTTAAAATCTGTCAAGATACCTGCGGGTTATTATAACTCTGAAGGTGTAGCCGAAAAAGTGGGACAATTCTTAAAAGAAAGATTTAAAGTAGATAGTATTATTGAAAATGTTTCAAATAGTCAGATTTTCTTCAATTATGAAGTTTTAGAGAAAAATAATATCAACCCTGAAGAGGTTCAAAAAGCGCTCGCACATCTCATATTACAGCAAGACCAAATAGATAAGGTCTTTACCAGAAAACAATTAGAATCTACAAATTATACTTCGGGAATTGCATCATTGATCCAAAAAGGATTTAATCAAAAAAGAAGCGGAGATTTGATTGTAGTATTTGACCCTGCTGTCATATCCTATTCTAAAACGGGTTCTACTCATGGTAGCGGGTTAACATATGATACCCATGCACCCTTATTATTTTTTGGACATGGAATCAAGAAGGGGAGTACTACAAAAGAAACCCATATCACCGATATTGCGCCAACAATTTCGGCCTTGTTAGGCACCGCTTTTCCAAATGGGGCTACGGGTGATGTGTTATCTTTTGTATTAGAATAACTTTTTTTGGATATTCTTCCAACGAAGTTTGCGAATAAATTTCCCTTCATCTTTAGATACAAGGAAAGATTGTTTAGCTTTTTTAGCTCTAAAGAATCCGCTTATATAATTAAAGAAATATTTGGGGCGTTTTTTTAGGATAGCTAGTTTTAGTGAGGCTATGAGTGTTATCCAAAAACCATAGCGCATTCTATAAAAGGCTTCACCTTGTTTGTACTTTGCTTTTGGGTTATAGGTATTGCCTGTAGGTTTTAGGTGTTTTACAGGTAAGGATTCATCTGTTTTGATTTCCCATTGATGATATTGGGCAAGTAGTTCGTCTATAGTGTCCCAGCCCATAGCTGGTTTTAGTCCTTTAATATCCTCAAAACAAGCTTTTCTATAGGCTTTTAGTGCTCCTCGAATGTGATCTTTGTTGGTTAAATTTTCCAATTCCCATTTTCCATTATTCTCGATATAACAGAAACCGCCAACCATACCAGTTTTTGGGTGCTTATTGAAGGCTGTAATTATCTTTTCAAGATAGTCTAAAGGAAAAATAAGATCTGCGTCAAACTTGCATATAATATCATAGTCTGTATCTAAAGTTTTAAATCCTTGATAAAAGGCATTGATCACTTTACTACCAGGCATATGATCTGTTGAGGATTCTGTTTTTATATGAGATACAAAATCATACTTGTTTGCAAATTTATCAATGATGCTTTCGGTATCATCGGTAGAATTATCATTTACGACAACAATCTTTTTGGGAAGGTGCGTTTGCGAAACCAATGATTCGAGTGTTTTAGAAATAAAACGCTCTTCATTATGGGCCGGTATGACGATATAGATATTCAAGTTTTAGTGCGTAGAGGTTAGACGGTAGAAGTTAGTGTTTTCTCAAATTGACAAGCCATTTTAAAACAATTTTTTATCTATTCTGTATTTTTCTTTTTAAGATATTTTTGTAAGCTAGTTATCATTTTTGAAAGTTCTGCCAATTTTACCCTGGTATCATCATCAATTTCTTTTGAAATATAATTTCTTCTAGTAGCAATAGTTGAGCAAACCACACATTCTCTTGTAGAATCTAAGGCGATTTGAAGGTATCTGTTAAATTGAGCATCAGTATTTCCTGAACCTTCCGAAATATTAAGAGCAATAGAGTTAGCTGCTCTAATGTATTGCGATGAAAGTCTGTATATTTCTTCTTTGGGGAAAGATTCACAAACATTGTAAACGAAGTCTACGAAGTCCAAGGATTTTTGATATACAATTAAGTCTTCAAAGCTAAATTTTATTTCTTGCATCAATTGCGGATAAATTATTTTACTAACCATTAACCATTAACCATTAACCATTAACCATTAACCACTAACCACTAACCAATTCTTTCTGCATAAACAATGTAATATCTCGGAGTAAAAAGACGAAGTAAGGGTCTTAGCCCTATCTTTTTAACGGGATGTGTCCATTTATCTCTTGCCTTTATTTCCCAACCGGCTTTTTCAAGTAACCAATCAAATTGCCAGTCTTCGAACTCGTGATAATGTCGATCCCAGGGGTCGGTTTTGCTTCGATATGCAGAAGAAAACCATAGTTTTAGTGGTACAGAAGCTACCAATTTATCTGCTTTAATGTCCTTTAGCACATTAAAAGGTGCAATGAGGTGCTCAAAAATTTCAAAAGCTGTTATGATTTCGGAATCATTACTTTTTACAGCTTCAGTATTCAAATCCAAATCCTCTCCAGAAGTATTTGTAACGACATACCCCTCTTTTTCCATAAATTCTACAAATGGATTTCTTACTCCTAAATCCAATACAGATGCTGGCGAAGGTGTATTTGCTCTCAGAAATTCTAATGTTTTTTGGTAACGTTTATGAGGAAAACTCCCTTCGTACATAATTGTCAAATCAGTGATTAAGACTGTAAAAATAGAAAATTACGTAGATTACCATCTGAACACTAGATATAATTTTAGTAAATCTCTTAGAACTGATAGAGAAATGCGTTAATATTCATCCCTGCACCCACACTGGCAAATAGTATAATATCTCCCTTGTTAATATGATGGTTTTCTATTTTTCTCTTTAAGATAAGATCATATAATGTAGGAATCGTAGCTACACTACTATTCCCTAATTTTTGAATACTCATCGGCATAATACCTTCGGGAACGTTTTGGTTAAATAGACGATAGAATCTGTGTACTATAGCTTCGTCCATTTTTTCATTGGCTTGATGTATCAGAATTTTTTTTATATCTGAAATATCATATTTGGTCTTGTCCAAACAGGCTTTCATGGCTTTGGGGACATGATTCAAAGCAAATTCATATATTTTTCTACCATACATTTTAATGTACTTGTTATCATCATCGGTTTCGTTATTATAGGTTTTTCCGAAGAATAGAAAATTGCTTTCTTCAAAAGTGTAAGAGGCACTTATATTAGAAATGATACCGCCAACATCTTCGGTCGCTTCTATGATCGAAGCTCCGGCTCCATCTGAGTAAATCATCGAATCTCTATCATGCTCATCTATAACACGTGATAAAGTTTCGGCGCCAATCACAAGGCACTTTTTTGCCATATTACTTTTTATAAATGACTGAGCCTGAATTACACCCTCGACCCATCCAGGACATCCAAAAAGCAAGTCATACGCTACACAGTATGGATTTTTTATTTTGAGTTTATGTTTTACCCTTGCTGCCAGACTTGGTACTGTATCTGCTTGAGATGAATTTTTGTCTACATCTCCAAAGTTATGTGCTACAATGATATAATCTAGCGTTTCTGGGTCGATCTTGGCATTTTTGATAGCTTTTTGAGCAGAAAGAAAAGCAAGGTCTGAGGTATTTTGATTAGTAGAAGCATATCTACGCTCTTCAATACCCGTAATTTTTTTGAATTTATCTATAATTATATTGTTAGAGTACTCTATTTTTGCTCCATTTCCATTAAAAAATTGATGGTCTACAAAATCTTCATTTCTCTCAATCTCATTAGGGATATAGCTTCCCGTACCGGTTATCTTAATATTCATCACACTAAAGTATTAGTTGAAATTTTAAGATACGTATTTAAGAATTAACGTGCTATGCGTGCATAATATTATTTACGATGCCTAACTTATTTTATTGGTCTCAGATTTGGGTTCAAAACCCTACAATTTTATTGCAGTACTTTAGTAATTCGAAAAAAAATAGTTTTCAATTTCGTTATTAGTTAAAAGTTAATAGTCATTTATATGTAGGTCCCTGATACTTGTAACCTAATAACTTTTAACAAATAACAAAAAAGCAATTTATTGCGTATCAAAACCTTTGTATTGAAAGTGCAGAGTGGTTTAGTTGAGTATTTGAAGTAATTGTATAATTGATTAAAAGCCTATTTTACTTTTAACTGCATAACAGTTGCAATGGATAAAGCCCTGGTCTTAATAAGATTGGCTTTTTCTCCTTTAAAATTCTGGTCAACGGTTTTATTGAATAACGATAACCAGGTTTCAAAATGAGTTTTTTCAAATCTTTTTTTTTCGCTCAGGTCCTTATGAATTTGTAAAACATTTTTTTTATAACCTCCTTTTCTGAATAGCTGTAGTTCCCAAAAATCTGTAATTTGAGGTAAATGTTGCTCAAGATCCAATTTGGCAATTTTTGTAAAGAATTCTCCAATGACAGGATCCTGAAAAGCATCCTTATAAAAAGATTTCATTAAAAATTCTATGTCTTCTCTAGAATTAATATCTTCCATTGGATGCAGGTTTTAAAAATAGAGGCAACTCTGAGGCTGCCTCTATTACAGTGTTTTATTTATATAAGCCTAGGCTTCTGCTTCCATATATTCTTCAATAGGAGCACAAGTACAGATTAAATTTCTATCTCCATAGGCATCATCTACACGACGTACCGTTGGCCAAAATTTGTTTTCGGCTATATAAGACAAAGGATACGCTGCTTGCTCCCTAGAGTATGGAAAATCCCAGGTGTCTGCAGTAAGCATTGCCAAAGTATGTGGTGCATTTTTCATCACGTTATTTGGGTTATCGGCACTAGCTTCAGCAATTTCCTTACGAATTGATAATAAAGCATCGCAAAATCTATCTAATTCGGCTTTGCTTTCGCTTTCTGTTGGCTCGATCATAATGGTTCCGGCAACCGGGAAAGAAACCGTAGGGGCATGAAAACCATAATCCATTAATCGTTTTGCTATGTCGGTTACTTCAATACCATTTGTTTTGAAAGGTCTACAATCAATAATCATTTCGTGTGCCGCTCTCCCTCTTTCACCTACATAAAGCACGTCATAGTGCCCATCCAAACGTTCTTTAATGTAATTTGCATTTAAGATGGCGTATTCGGTAGCTTCTTTAAGACCTTTTGTACCGAGCATTGTTATGTATCCATAAGAAATTAAACAAGCAAGGGCAGATCCCCAGGGTGCTGCAGATATTGCTGTAATTCCTTTGTCTCCACCTGTAGGTACAACTGGGTTCCCAGGTAAGAAAGGTACTAATTGTTTAGCAACACAAATGGGTCCAACTCCTGGGCCACCACCACCATGTGGGATAGCAAATGTTTTATGCAGATTAAGGTGGCATACATCAGCTCCGATAGCTCCGGGGTTAGTCAAGCCAACTTGCGCATTCATATTAGCACCATCCATATATACTTGCCCGCCGTTGTCATGAATAATCTTGGTCACTTCTTTAATGGCAGATTCGTATACTCCATGTGTAGAGGGATAGGTAACCATTAATGCTGCCAGGTTATCTTTATATTTAAGCGCTTTTTCTCTTAAATCTTCTATATCTATATTTCCTTCTTCTGTAGCCTTGGTAACCACAACTTTCATTCCTGCCATCACCGCAGAAGCTGGATTGGTACCATGAGCAGAAGATGGAATGAGGCAAATATTCCTGTTATAATCTCCTCTGGATTCGTGATATGCGCGTATTACCATTAATCCGGCAAATTCCCCTTGTGCACCAGAATTTGGTTGAAGAGAGGTTGCTGCAAAACCGGTAATTTCGGTAAGCTGGTCTTCTAACTTTTTTAATATTTCCTGATATCCTAATGCTTGATCTATCGGAACAAAAGGATGGATATTACCCCATTGCGGATCACTTAACGGTAGCATTTCTGAAGCTGCATTAAGCTTCATGGTACAAGAACCAAGCGGAATCATAGAGTGATTCAAAGAGAGATCTTTACGTTCTAGCCTTTTGATATAACGCATCAATTCTGTTTCAGAATGATAGGTGTTAAATACTTCATTGGTAAGGAAATCAGTAGTACGCTCAAGATTTTTATCAATACTCGATTTATTATCAATTTCTTTGATTTGAACGGCCTCTTTTCCAGCCAACTTGGCAAAAATTGAAAGGATTGTATTCAAATCTTCAACAGTGGTGGCTTCATTCAGGGATATGGATACCGTTTTGGCATCAGGATAGTAGAAATTCACTTCGTGAGCTTCTGCTATTTCTTTTACTTTGGCGGCTTCAGCATTTATGCGAATGGTATCAAAATATGCCTCATTAAGTTGTTTAAAGCCTAATTTTTCTAATTGTTTACTTAACTCTGAAGCCGAATTATTAACCTTCGAAGCAATATATTTCAGACCTTCAGATCCGTGATAAACAGCGTACATACCTGCCATTACTGCCAATAAAACTTGGGCTGTGCAAATGTTCGAAGTAGCCTTGTCACGTTTAATATGTTGTTCTCGTGTTTGTAGCGCCATGCGCAGTGCTCTGTCGCCATTCATATCTTGTGTAACCCCAATAATTCTACCTGGGATATTTCTTTTGTATTGTTCTCTAGTGGCAAAATATGCCGCATGTGGTCCACCATAACCCATAGGAATACCAAAACGTTGTGTAGTTCCTACTACGACATCAGCATCAAAACTTCCAGGGGATTTTAAAGACACTAAGCTTAATACATCTGCTGCCACGGCAACTTTAATTTCGGTTTGGTGGGCTTTTGCTACAAAATCGGCATAATCATATACTTGTCCGGATTTTCCAGGATATTGCAAAATCGCACCATAGAATTCAGTAGAAAAATCAAATTGTTGATGATTGCCAATTACTAGTTCTATATCTAATGGAATAGCCCTTGTCTTCAATAGTGAAAGAGTCTGAGGTAGAATCTCTTCAGAAACAAAAAACTTGTTTACCCCATTTTTTTTCTGATCTCTAGAACGTACGGCAAATAACATGGTCATTGCCTCTGCAGCGGCTGTACTCTCGTCAAGAAGGGAGGCATTTGCAAGTTCCATCCCCGTAAGGTCACAGATCATGGTTTGATAATTCAACAATGCTTCTAGTCTTCCTTGAGCGATTTCTGCCTGATATGGAGTGTATGCAGTATACCATCCCGGATTTTCAAGAATATTTCTTTGAATTACCGCAGGCAAACATGCTTCATGGTATCCTAAACCAATATAGGTTTTAAATACATTGTTTTTGGAAGATAGTTTTTGAATATGTGATGAGTATTCTTGCTCACTCATTGCTATAGCAAGATTAAGCGGTTTTTTTAAAAGAATGTCATCTGGCACAGTTTCATAGATAAGTTGATCTATAGAATCTGCTTTAATTGTTTCTAACATACTTCCTAGATCCTCTTTAGATGGACCTATATGACGCAGTTTAAAGGAGTCAGTTTTCATAGCTAAAAAAACAGTTGAGATTTTGACCGCAAAAGTACATATTTAATACTTAAAAATTTCACAATTAATTAACGAGAGGGTATCAAGTTTTTAACCAACTTCGAGGGTTATTAACAGATACCCTTAAATTTGTTGTGTGGAAATCATAAAAAGTATATTTCGATTTTACGTAAATAGTAGTATACATGTATCCTTGGCCATTTGTTCTTTGGTAAGCGTCACATTTATGAAATTTGAGGTTACAAATGGAAATACCTTTCTTTTTCTTAGTTTTTTAGGATCAATCGCGGCTTATAACTTTGTGAAATACTCTAATTTTTCTAAACTTCATCATAAAAGATTAACTAGGTCTATTAAGGGGATCCGTATTTTGACTTATAGTTCTCTTGTTTTCTTCATGTACTTTGCTTTTAAGGTGCCTTCGAAAACCTTACTGTATATGTTCCCATTTATAATACTGACTATATTATATATTGTACCGGTTTTTCCAAATAAGAATAATCTAAGAAGCCTTGCCGGAGTAAAAATTTTTATTATCGCAGTGGTTTGGACCGGGATTACTGTAGTAGTGCCTGTAATATTTGCCGAAGCAAGTATGAATTTTGATTTCATGATTGAAGCCATACAGCGGTTTTTATTTATTATAGTTATAATGTTGCCGTTTGAAATTAGAGACCTTGAATATGATTCCTCTGCGCTAGAAACCATTCCTCAAACTATTGGTATTACCCGAACAAAGGTTTTTGGAAGTATTTTATTGGTGGTATTTTTATTACTTACAGCAATAAAGAAGGTACTTTCTCCTGTAGAAATTTTGAGCACAATTTTGGTTACTACTATAAGTCTATTGTTCTTGTGGGGAACCGAGAGGGAACAATCAAAATACTATTGTTCTTTTTGGGTTGAAAGCGTACCTATAATGTGGTTAGTTATATTAGTTGTATTAACACACCTATTTAGTTAATTCTTTACGCAATTGTTTTTTCATTTCTTCTTTTTTGGAAAGGCTAATGATTTGGATATCGGATTTCTTGATGGTTTTGGTGAGTTTTGTGTTTCTTTTCGAATATGCTCGGGTAACCTTACAGTAAAGTAAGCGAATATTTAGTTTAATTATTTCTATTAAAGAGGCCTCTCCATACTGATTTTTATCACAGATATGTTTTGCTTCTTCGCAGGATACAAATAATTTATTAGCAGTAGTTTTCATTACAATATTTATACTTCTTTATTTTGAGGAGAAGTTACTTGTTTTCTGATATTTTTTGTTTTAGTCGTTCTTTCATAGCATTCTTTTCATATTCATTAATGCTAATTACTTTTGGATCCTTTACGAGTTTGGTTAATTTTGTGTTTTTTGCAGAATATTTTCTACAGGCTCTACAGTATAAAAGATGTATGTTAAGTTTTACCTTTTCCCAAAAAGTAGCTTCTTTATACTGATTTTTATCACAAAAATGATTTGCATCAGAACAGTTTACAAAAATTCCTTTATTATTACTCATCTTTTCCTTTAAAACCAATTTTTTTCTAGGCATTCGGCCATTGCCGTACGTGCCCGGTGTATAATAACCCAAAGATTAGACGCAGTAATATCAAATTCATTACAAATAGCTTCCGTGTCAAACCCCTGTATAGTTTTCATTTTGAAAATTGAAGCTTGTTTCTCAGGTAGCTTATCCATACAATTATGAATGGCTAATCCTAATTCTTCATTTTCAATTTCGCCTTCGGCATTACCGTCAAAAGGATCGGCAACTCGTTCTTCTAGCCAGTCACCTTCTGTTTCAGAATCTGATGTATAGTTTATTCTTACTTCTGCCTTACCTTTATTACTATTTATTTTACGATAATAATCAATAATTTTTCTTTTCAGAATAGAAATAAGCCAAGTACGCTCACTGGCTTCTCCTTTAAAATTTTTCATCGATTTAAGGCCAGCAAAGAATGTTTCTTGCACCAAATCTTGTGCAATTTCTTTATTATCAACTCTTACAATGGTGTAGTTAAACAAGTAATCACTGTACTTATCAACCCATGCATTGGGGTCTATGGTATTTGTTGACATTTTGATTTCTATTGTTGTATTCACCAAAAATAGGATAAAAAGTTGAATCTTAAGATGCTTTAACAAATGTATAATATGTAGAAATTGTTATTGACTCCTTACAACTTATATCAAAAGATCTAGGAACCTATACACTTGTGTTTTTCCAAATGTAATTTGATGGATTGATTTCTTAGGGTTAAAAACCGCGTTAAATACCTTTTTAGAATTAATCTATCAAAGATTTTTCCTAAAATGCGAAAAGGAGTTTCATATTCTAAAATATCCAACATTTCTGTTTTTGAAAATGATGTACCTCTAAATATGTGCTGATGCTTAAAAGATTTGAAGTTTCCCTCTATCATTTCATCGGTAAAACTAATAGGAGATACAAAAGAAGTGATCTTGCTTTGATGAGTTAAATACATACCAAAATGTTTTCCTTTCCAGGTAACAGTTTCATTAAGTCCGATTAGGCCACAAGTTCGTCCGGATATTGCTTTTTCATTAGTTTGTTTTGCTGATATCACATGAAAATCTATGTTCCTGGATAGATTAAAAACATCTTCTATTGGGGCCTTTATGTAGGTTTTTAGTTTTATGGTTGTCATTGTATTTTAATTTGTAAGATCTTTTAAAGCAGTTTGAAGGTTAGGGAATGAAAATTCGAATCGATTTTCTTTCAACTTTCGTGGAACTACGTTACGACTTTTAAGTACTAGTTCAGTTTCTGTTTTTATGATAATGGCACCAAATTCGAGAAGTGGTTTGGGTAATGGAATCCCTACAGGTATTTTTAGAACTTTTCTTAAAGTTTTCATGAATAAAAGATTTGTAGATGGTTTTGGAGATACAATATTTATAACACCGTCTAGATTCGTATTATGAATTATGAAGTCTATACTTCTTGCAAAATCCAATTCATGTATCCAACTTAACTTCTGGCTTCCACTACCTTGTTTTCCTCCAAACCCCATTTTTGTCAAGTTTAATATGGGTTGTAATGCACCCCCGTTTTTACCTAAAACAATTGAGGTTCTTAATGCTACTTTTCGGGTTTTGGGTGTTTGTTGGCTAAAAAAAGATGTTTCCCAGGATGTGGCTACATGAACAGAAAACCCCGTACCAATTTCACCGGTAATCTCATCCATTTCTTTATCCAAGGAATGGCGATATATAGTAGCGGTAGAAGAATTTAACCATATATTGGGAGGATTTAAACAGGATCGGATGGCTTCTCCTAATACATTTGTAGATTCTACTCTTGAGTTTAAGATTTGATTTTTATTTTTTTGTGTATATCTGCAATCCACGGATTTACCCGTCATATTGATAAGTACTTCTGCATCATTTAATTCGTTTTTCCAATCTCCAAGAGTTTTCGCATCCCAATGTATATAGTGAATATTACCATTTTTTTGATTTTTTCCTCGAGTTAGGATTGTGATGCTTTCTACCTTGTCCTTAAAGTACTCAGCAAGTACTCCACCAAGAAATCCTGTTCCTGCCGCGATGACCATTTTTTTCATCATATCTCTTATTTTTCTGCTGTAATTAAATAATATCCAAAATCATTCATGTGCAATCCAGATAGTAGTGCAAACAAAGATCCTTTTAGGTTTTTCCAACTTTGCGGTTTTAAAGATTCTTTCCGGAGTAATTTTTTGAATATAAAACCGGTGATGGCAAATGGCACATGTAATACAGACGGGGCCACCCTGAAGGATACATCTTCTACTTTTATGTTTTTAAAGCCTATTTCTTTTAACGTTTTTTTTATTATCTGAATACTTCCTAACCCTTCTAGGCTCCATCCTTTACATAATTGCTCGTAACAGTAATTGCTGCCTGCACATAATTTCTCTTCATCCTTCTTTATAAAAGCATCGGCAATGACTAACCTAGCGTTTGGTTTTAAGATGCGATATGCTTCTTGCAAGGTTTGTTTACTATGACCCGAGTGACAGAAACTCTCAATGCCATAGGCACCATCTACGCTATTAGTTTTAAACGAAGTATTCTTATAATTTTCTTCAAGAATTAACCCGTTCATGTTTTGTAATCTCTTGTTTCCCTGACTTACCTGAAATTTTGAAAGTGTGACCCCAATGATTTTTAGTAAAGGATATTTTCTAAGCCCATATCTCATGGTACCGCCAATACCACATCCAAGATCGGCTACTAGAGAGTTTCTTTTAAGTACATTAAGGCGATTAAATACCTGACTGTTCATTTCGTTAAGCATTGAATCTCTCTTAAATAAATTGGTTTTAAAAGGGATGTAATACCCAAAATGCATATTAAAATCTTTGCTCCAAAACTCATAATCTTCTGTTGCTTCATCATAAAACCGGATGATTTTTTCTTTGGTAGCCGAACGTTTAATTCTTAGTTTTTGTAAAAGGGTTAAAGTGCTCATGATTTAAAATTTTAATAAAGGTTAAAGAAACCAATGCAGTTATAAACTAGTAATACGGTGTAGACCATCGCGAATAATACGAATAATGAATTCATAAAATAACTTCCAATTTTGAATATTCGTTTTTTAGGAATTTCATACATAGGATAATAGGCAATTTGTGTAAGAACTTTACCAACCCAGTATGCAGCTATCAATCCTGTTAAAGCTATTGCTAATGCAGATTGTTCTTTCAGCTGGGAAGTAAGTAAAATAGCAATCAATCCAAAAGAAAAATTAAGCCCTTGAATATATCTTCCGTACGTTTTTGCTATTTCCTGATTTAGAGGTTTCAATTGTTTTACATCATTGTACCAATCAAAAACGTGATGTCTTATATATGGATAGATTAATGCAGTAAAGATTTGGCCGATTCCTCCTATAATTATTAACCAGTTTGGGATGTCCAGTTTCATATGTTTAGATTTTAATTAATTTATGTAATTGTTGATTTTTTTTATTTGAGCAGTTATGTATAAGAAGTATGCCGCGATCGACATAGGAATTACTGTTATAAATGCTATTGCAAAATCTGTGTTTACAATATCAGTGAGCCATAACAAGCCGTATAAAATTGCTACAAATGCATACACGGCTAGTAGTTTTTTCTGTCGACTTTTAAGAGTTTTCCAATATAAGAGTAGGATAAGTGCAAGAATCACCTGAATCGTTCCTAGAAAAACTTGTGCAATCATACCGTAAAAGATGGTGATGTAGAGTAGAAGTGTAATTGTAAAACTGACTAGATTTATATAATGTAGAGTTTTCATGTTTTGATTATTTAAAAGTTTCAGAAAAAATTGAAAGTATATATGAAAATAAAAAGGAGTAAACCTCCTTAGTTTGTTATTGTAATTTCCTATTTAATTAATTTTACCAATGCTTTTGTGATCCAATTATGCTCTTGCCCTACTACTTTGTTCATCATAATATCCAGATTATCTGCCATTTCGTGTAATGCTTTGGTCTGTTTAATTAACTCTGCTGTTTTGGCTGTTCCGTCGTCCTTAATGTTAGAGACATCATTCAGAATTTTAATAGTGGGTTGCAACTCTCTTCGACTTCGTTCTTTGGCAATTTGTCTTGCCAGCTCTTGTACATCCTTTTCTGAAGTAAAATATTCCTTACGCTCTCCCATTTTGTTTTCCTTAAAAACAATGCCCCAGTCCATTAACTGGCGAAGATTCATACTGGTATTTCCCCTGGATATCTGAAGCTCTTCCATAATATCTTCCATAGATAGAGGTTCAGGAGATATCAAAAGTAAGGCATGTATTTGAGCCATCGCTTTATTAATTCCCCATAAAGTACCTAATGCACCCCAGGTAGATATAAATTTATTTTTTGCTTCATCATAATTCATAGTACAAATATATAAAAAATTTTAAACTTTCAATATTTTTTGAAAGTTTAAAATAATTTTTACTTCTTTTTAATCAGATCTAAGTTTATACAGTTGTTATTTTGCGGGGAAGCCATTTTTGTTAAAACCTGATTTTCCGTAAGTTATAAGTCTAACACAAACTCATACAAAAATGAAAAAATTAAACCTAATTATTTCAGTGGTGCTGCTATGCCTATTCTTTTCCTATAGCTTTGCACAAGAACAAGCCAATGACCTATTTTTTGCTACCATGCAAACTAGTGATGCCAAAAGTCTTCAGCTCAATCATCCTAATGATATTAAAATTCTAAAATCTGCAAATGGTTATAGCGCAGTGATGCTAAGCGATAAAGCAGCCGAAGAATTACATCATAAAGTCTTGGTTCACGGGCCAGGATTTGTTTACGAGAGCTCGGCAAAAAATGCTATTTCTGCGATCGATAATATCGTAAAAATGTCAAATAAGGTACATCAAAAAGCGGCTTTTTCTATTACACAAGATGCTTTGGTACTGCAAAGTCTTGATTTAGTAAATAATATTAATATCGCAAACCAAATTCAGGAGTTTGAAAATTATGGAACCCGATACCATACCACAAATAGCGCCAGGCAGGCAATATTGGACTTAAGAGATAGATGGGAGGGTCTTGCTACTGGTCGAAGCGATGTGTCGGTAAGAATTGTTGAACATACCAGTACAGCGATGCCTTCAGTTATTATGACCGTCACAGGTACCGAGAAACCAGATGAATTCGTAATTCTGGGTGGGCATGCCGATTCAACAGCCGGAGGTAATAATTCGAATGCGCCTGGTGCCGATGATAATGCTTCAGGTATAGCTACAATTACCGAGGCGGCACGTGTTTTATTTTCAATGAATTTTAGACCTAAGCGAACAGTAGAGTTCATGGCTTTTGCAGCCGAAGAAGTTGGACTAAGAGGATCCAAAGAAATTGCCAAGGATTACAGAAACCGAAACGTAAATGTTGTAAGTTATATGCAATTGGATATGACTAATTATAAAGGCTCAACCAACGATGTATATATATCTACAGATTCGTATAATGATGATACACTTAACGATTTCATGATCTCATTATTGAATTATTACAATGCTTCAGGAACTCATAGGATTACTTATGGTACTTCACAATGTAACTATGGTTGCTCTGATCATTACAGCTGGGCACAGGAAGGATATGATGTTACCTTTCCTTTTGAAGCAAAATTTGGTGAGCATAATCCTAATATCCATACAACCAGAGATACGTTTGATCGTTCTCCAACACCCAATGCTACGCATGCAGCCAAATTTGCTAAACTAGCTCTAGAATATTTAATTGAAACTTCGAATGGAGTAGATGGCGGACCTGGTGGTGGAGGTTGTTCTGCAACAACATCTTCATTTCCATACCAGCAAGGGTTTGAAGGATCTCTAGGAACCTGGACACAGGCCGTAGGAGATGATTTGGATTGGACTATTGATGCTAATGGAACTCCATCCAACGGCACTGGACCGAGCAGTGCAGCAGAGGGGGCTTCATACATTTATGTTGAAGCTTCGGGTAATGGTAATGGGCATCCCAATAAAAGAGCTATTCTTAATTCCCCTTGTTTTGATTTAAGTGGATTGGCCAATGCTAGTTTCGGTTTTAAATATCACATGCAGGGTGATGCCGTGGGAACATTGTCTGTAGAGGCCAGTACAGATAATGGTGCTACCTGGAGTAGTATTTTTAGTAAATCTGGATCTCAGGGTAGTAGTTGGAATCAAGCAAGCGTTGATCTTGCATCTTATGTTGGGACTACGGTACAATTTAGACTCAATGCGGTAACTGGTAACAGCTGGCAAGGTGATATAACTATAGACGATGTTACTATTGGAGAATCAGTTGTTGATCCCGGACCAGGAAATTGTGATGCGTTAAATTTTAATGACTTTACAGTGACTTCTTTTTCTAATCAAGATTCTGTAGGAAACTATTCTGTTGAAAATAGTGGTGCAGGGTTGTCCTTACAAAATAATACCTGGAAATATGTATCGCTTAATTACACGGTGACATCCCAGACAGTTATAGAATTTGATTTTAGCAGTACCTCTCAAGGAGAAATTCATGGGATTGGGTTCGAAAATGATAATACGTTAACGGCAAACAGGTATTTCAAAGTTCATGGTACGCAGAATTATGGATTGACTAACTATGATAATTATTCAAGTGGTACGACTCGATATGTCATTCCTATTGGAAGTTTCTATACCGGTGCAATGGATCGATTGGTGTTTGTTAATGATAATGATGCCGGAAGTGGAAATACTTCTGTTTTTTCTAATGTGAAGATTTATGAGGGTTCTTGTGGAGGAGCCTTAAGAAGCGCAGTAGATTTTGGATCAGTTACTCCAATTTTAGGAAATCAATATGAAGGAGCATTGTCTTTTATAAAGATGAACCCCAATCCAACCAGAGATAGTTTCACACTTACCACAGGAAGCGATAGTACCAAGAATATAAAAGCAGTGATCCATACCATTTCTGGTTCAAAAGTTGCAGAAATGCAATTAATTCTTGGGGCGAATACTTTTTCTGCTAAAAAGTTAAGGTTACGATCAGGAATCTATCTTATCAAAATTGAAACCGAAGGTGAAGAATCGGTAGTGCAAAAAATAATAATTAATTAGGCGCTGAAACCTAAAATTAAAAGGTGCTTCAATTATGTTGAAGCACCTTTTATTATAATGAAGTTAGAATTTATTTGATCAATCCAGCTCGTTTCAATAACGCTTCTGGTTTTGGTTCTTGCCCACGGAAACGCTTATAGAGTTTCATCGGATTTTCGGTTCCTCCTTTGGAGAGTACGTTGTCTTTAAATTTGGTGGCTACCTCTTTATCAAAAATTCCATTTTCTTTAAAATATTCAAAGGCATCCGCATCCAGTACCTCTGCCCATTTATATGAATAGTATCCAGCAGAATACCCACCTTGAAAAATATGAGAAAAAGCAGTACTCATGCAATTTTCTTCGACATTAGGATACAAAGAAGTTTCTGCAAATGTTTTTTTCTCATGTTCTTTTACATTTTTGATAGTACTAGGATCTTGAGCATGCCATGACATATCCAGTAAACCAAAACTTAATTGGCGAAGCGTTGCCATGCCTTCCATAAAAGTGGCAGATTCTTTGATTTTTTCTACCAAATCCATCGGAATCACTTCCCCGGTTTGGTAATGTTTTGCAAAAAGTTCAAGCGCTTCCCTTTCATAGCACCAGTTTTCCAGTACCTGGCTTGGTAATTCTACAAAATCCCAGTACACACTGGTTCCTGATAAACCAGGGTACGTTGTATTGGCCAGCATACCATGTAAAGCATGACCAAACTCATGAAATAATGTAGTAACTTCGTTAAATGTTAGTAATGAAGGCTTGCTTGGTGTTGGTTTTGTAAAATTGCAAACAATAGAAACATGAGGCCGAATATTCTCATCACCCTTCCGCATTTGAGATTTATACGATGTCATCCAGGCACCATTACGTTTACCCGGTCTTGGATGAAAATCAGCATAAAATAAAGAAATGAAGTTTCCTTCTGTATCTGTAACATTATAAGTTTTTACCTCTTCGTGATATTTATCGATTTCATTGATTTCTTCAAAATGAAGTCCAAATAATTTCTGAGCCACTGTAAATACTCCATCTATAACATTTTCAAGCTTAAAATAAGGTTTCAACTTTTCGTCATCCAGATCAAAAAGTTTTTGTTTTAGTTTTTCGGTATAATAGGCTCCATCCCATTTTTCAAGGTGATCGATTCCGTCTAGCTCATTGGCAAATCCTTCAAGTTGTTTAAACTCTCTTTCTGCGGCAGGTTTTGCCTTTTCTAATATGTCATTGAGAAATGAAAGGACTTTATTCGGGGTTTCGGCCATTCTTTCTTCAAGAACATAATGTGCATGCGATTCATATCCCAAAAGTTGTGCACGTTGATGTCTTAGGTTCGCAATTTTTAAAACAATGGTTTGGTTGTCGAGATCATCATTGTGAAAACCTTTGGATCCAAATGCAGTTGCCAGTTTTTTTCGGAGTTCTCGATTGGTAGCATAGGTCATAAAAGGAATATAACTAGGATAATCCAGCGTTATTAACCAGCCTTCTTTGTCTTTGGCCTCTGCCATAGCCTTAGCGGCTTCTTTGGCTCCTTCAGGAAGACCATCTAGGTCAGATTCATTGGTAAGAAGCATTTCAAATTTATTTGTTTCTGCCAATACATTTTCGCCAAAGTTTAAGCCTAGTTTTGAAAGCTCTTTGTCAATTTCTCGTAGCTTTTCTTTTTTATCTTCTGGAAGATTAGCTCCATTTCTCGAGAATGATTTGTACCTTTTGGTTAGTAATGTGTATTGTTCTGGAGTAAGGTCTAATTCTTCTCTTTGCTTATAAACAGCTTCTATTTTTTTAAACAAATCCAGGTTAAGGGCAATATCATTGCTAAATTCTGAAAGTAATGGAGAGGCCTCTTGCGCTATTTTTTGAATTTCCTCGTTGGTTTCAGCACTATTGAGGTTAAAAAATACACTCGTTACTCTATCCAACAATTCACCACTATACTCTAGGGCTTCAATAGTATTGGAAAAAGTAGGAGGAGTTGGATTCGAAACAATTTGATCAATTTCTTCTTTGGCAATAGTAATACCGTTTTTTATGGCAGGTAAAAAATGCGCTGTTTTTACTTTTGAGAACGGAGCAGCATCAAATAGTTTTAATAATGGGTTATTCATCTTTGTATATATAATTTCTAATGTTGTTAGTTTTGTATTCTAAATATCGATAAAAAATGTCTTTTGTCGAAAATCTCATATTTACTTATATGCTTTTTCAATCAATCCGATCCTCAAATTAGTAAATTTGAATAGGTTTATTAGTGATGGTCTTTTGCTGAAAACATCTGCGTTATTCTTATCAGGGGTATGGATAGTAATAATAAATTTTCATAGCAAAGACCAAATATATGGAAAGAGCTGCAATAAATGCAGCTCTTTTTTTTGTTAAAAAACACTGTTTTTTAGTGAATAACTATGTTTATGTCTGTCTTTTCTATCAAAAAAAAAGCTTGAAACGTAATAAAAATGCGGTTTGTCGAAAAAAAATGCATTTTGTCGAAAATTGTTAATAAAATTTCATTACTTTTATTGTGTAATTGAAGTAAGGTTTTACCTTTGTTACAGGTTTTAAGAGTATGGTCTTACAATGAATTTTTTGTGTAATATATTTAAGTTGGTTAATAAATATTGTTATATTCTTCTGTAAGACCTAATATTTAAAAGAGTCACTGAAAAGTGGCTCTTTTTTTGTTTACACATTTTTTTTGGTAACTAAGATTATTTATTAATCTTTTTTGCGCCTTCTATTACTTTTTGTTTTAATCCTTCTTTATAGATTATTATTTTATCTAATACACAGGAATCAGAAGCTCCGATAATTTGAGCTGCAAGTATACCGGCATTCAACGCTCCATCTAAAGCGACTGTAGCCACAGGAACACCTCCTGGCATTTGCAAAATAGATAATACAGAATCCCAACCATCGATAGAGTTTTTTGATTTAACAGGAACCCCTATTACCGGTAAAGGCGATAAAGAAGCAACCATTCCGGGAAGGTGAGCAGCACCTCCGGCACCAGCGATTATCACTTTAATTCCTCTTGTATGAGCATTTTTTGCATAATCAAATAGTTTTTCTGGGGTACGATGTGCAGAAACAATATCCACTTCAACTTCGATATCAAAACCTTTTAGTACTTCGATTGCTTTTTCCATTACTGGCATGTCGCTGGTACTGCCCATGATTATTCCTACCTTGCTCATTGTTGTTTATTATTTTAAGTCTTTATTTACTAATTACTTTTATAGTATTTTTTACTTTTTCGGCAATTTTCCTTGCTTCATCTATGTTCTCATGAATAATGGTTACATGTCCCATTTTTCTGAAAGGTCGTGTTTGTTTCTTACCATAAATATGGGGTGTTACTCCTTTCATTGTCATGATTTGTTCTATATTCTTGTAAATCACATCACCTGTATGTCCTTCGGCACCAACAAGATTCACCATAATACCACCTACTTTACTTTCTGTAGCTCCCAGAGGTAAATCTAATATGGCTCTTATATGTTGTTCAAATTGATTTGTATAGCTTGCTTCAATGCTGTAATGGCCACTATTATGGGGTCTTGGAGCCACTTCGTTTACCAAAATTTTATCATCTTTGGTTTGAAACATTTCTACCGCCAGCACTCCCACATGTTCAAACGCTTTGGATACTTTTTCGGCCACTTTAATAGCTTTAGAGGCAATATTATCATCTATTCTTGCCGGACAGATTACATATTCTACCTGGTTTGCTTCTGGGTGAAACTCCATTTCTACTACGGGATACGTTTTAATTTCGCCACTCACGCTACGCACAACAATTACCGCCAATTCATTTTTGAAATTAATCATTTCTTCGGCGATACATTCTACGTCAGGGAGTTTGGCTACATCTGCACCAGACTTTATTACCGAAACCCCTTTACCGTCATATCCTCCTTGTGTGCTTTTCCATACAAATGGAAGCTTAACTTTATTATCTGTTATTGCTTCGGTAAGATGTGCCTTGTTTGAGAATCTTCTAAATTTAGCTGTAGGGATATTATTTTCTTTATAAAAAACCTTCTGGATACCTTTATTTTGTATAATTTCCAGGGTTTTAGAACTAGGGTATACTTTTTTTCCTTCCCTTTCCAGTTTTGCAAGAGCCTTGGTGTTTACAGTCTCAATCTCAAAGGTTAATGTGTCTACTTTTTTTCCAAAATTATAAACGGTTTCATAGTCTAGCAGACTGCCTTGTTGAAAATGATCACAGGCTATTTTACTGGGGGCATCAGGACTTGGATCCAAGACATAAGTTTGGATATCATATTTTCTGGTGTCATATAACATCATTTTGCCTAATTGACCGCCTCCTAAAATTCCTAATTTAAAATCCGACGAGAAAAAATTTGCCATTATTGGGGTTTCATGTTTGCTTATATCGACAAAAATAATTTTTTCGGTAAGAATAACCATAATAATAAGGAGTAAATACTATAGTCAAACTTTAATAATCACTATCTTTGCCGCTTTAAAATTAAAGGCTATTAAGTGTACGTAATGGATAGCATGATAAAATTACACGATTTACAATTTGTTCCGTTTATTGCTGAAAATGAAATACAAACGGCAATTGATAGCGTTGCTGATAGACTAAATAAAGATTTATCGGATAAAAATCCTTTGTTTATTGGTGTACTGAATGGCGCTTTTATGTTTGTTTCTGAAGTAGTAAAACGCTTTAAATTTGATTGTGAAGTAAGTTTTATTAAGTTGGCTTCTTATCAAGGGACCGAAACTACAAATCAGGTAAATAAACTTATTGGGTTAGATCGAGATATATCAGGAAGAACAGTTGTAGTTCTTGAAGATATTGTGGATACGGGAAATACGATTACTGCATTATCTGAAGTTTTTAAAGATCAAGGGTGTGAAGACGTGAAAATAGCCACTTTATTTTTTAAGCCTGAAGCCTATACAAAGAAAATTAAAATAGATTATTTTGGGATTGAGATCCCTAATAAATTTATAGTTGGGTATGGACTAGACTATAATGGATTAGGTCGCAACCTAACAGATGTTTATCAACTAAAATCAAGTTACAACATGACAAATTTGGTGTTATTTGGCCCTCCGGGAGCAGGAAAAGGAACACAAGCAGAAGTTTTAAAGCAAAAATATGATCTGGTACATATCTCTACAGGAGATGTATTTAGATATAACATAAAAAATGCCACCGAACTTGGTACGTTGGCAAAATCATACATCGATAAGGGGCAGTTAGTACCTGATGAGGTAACTATTAATATGCTTAATGCAGAAGTTGATAAGAACCCACAGGCGCAAGGTTTTATTTTTGATGGATTTCCGAGAACCGAAGCACAGGCAGCTTCGTTGCAAGAATTATTAACGTCAAAAGGATCTGAAGTAAGTGCTATGGTCGCTCTTGAAGTAGATGATGAAGTATTGGTACAACGATTATTAGAAAGAGGAAAAACATCTGGTCGACCAGATGATGCCGATGAAGGAGTGATTCGTAATCGTATCAAAGTGTATTATGATGAAACGGCAATCTTAAAAAACTACTATCAAAAACAGCATAAATATTTTGGTGTAGATGGAGTAGGGGGTATCGACGAAATTACGGATAGATTAAGTGCAGTTATAGATGAGTTATAATTTTAGTCTGCCCTCGTTTAGAGTTAATATGATCCGATATTTATCATTCAGTATATTTATAATCCTTATATCTTGTTCAAGCAAGTTAGAGGAGATACCATTAGAAAAGATACCTGAAGATTTAAAATGGGCGGCTGGTGAAACTGCAAAAAATATTTTAGAATTTTGTGATGACGAAAAAGCTCTTAGTGAATTTAATTCAAGGTCGAGTACAAAGTCTAGATTACAAAAAGGAGCAGGAAAATATATACTAACCTGTATATTATATGCAACCGAAGTTTCCGAGATTAACTTAAAGGAATTATATAGAGTTAATAAATTGAAGGGAAATGTAAAAAGGTTTAAATATAAACTAGCTATAAAGAGTGAAAAATACGATCTTATGGAACTCCATTTGGACCTTAATTCTGATAAGTTTTTAGCAAAGTATTCTATTCATGCTAGAGATATGAACGGGAAATGGGTTTCAGTGATAGATAAATTAGAACTTGAGGCTCGTAAGTTTATGAAAACTTTCAAATAAGATTACAAAATATAAGAATGCTATAGATAACGAATTATGACAGAAGGGAATTTTGTAGATTATGTAAAGTTGCATATTACTTCCGGAAATGGAGGGAAGGGTTCTGCACATTTACATCGGGAAAAGTATATTACCAAAGGAGGACCCGATGGAGGAGATGGAGGTCGTGGCGGACATATTATAGTACGAGCAAATCCAAACATGTGGACCTTATATCATCTCAAGTTCAAAAGACATTTTAAGGCTGGTCATGGAGCACATGGTAGTAAAAATCGCAGTACAGGTGCCGATGGAGAAGATATTTATGTAGATGTGCCATTAGGTACTGTAATTAGAGATACCGAAACACAAAGTAAGATTCATGAGATAACTGAAGTAGGTCAAGAATATATTGTAGCCGAAGGTGGAATGGGAGGTCGAGGTAATTGGCACTTTAAAAGCCCTACAAATCAAACACCAAGATATGCACAGCCAGGTATCGAAGGAACACAACATGATATTACTCTCGAGCTTAAAGTACTTGCTGATGTGGGATTGGTTGGATTTCCAAATGCAGGAAAATCTACATTATTATCTGTAGTTACAGCGGCCAAACCAAAGATTGCCGATTATGAGTTTACTACCCTGAAACCCAATCTTGGTATTGTAGAGTATCGAGATTATCAGACTTTTGTAATGGCAGATATTCCTGGGATTATAGAGGGTGCGGCAGAAGGTAAAGGAATAGGGCATCGTTTTTTACGACATATTGAGCGAAATTCTACTTTGCTATTTTTGATCCCCGCAGATGCACCAGATATAGTAGAGCAATATGAAATTCTTTTAGATGAGTTGCGTCGTTATAATCCTGATCTTTTGGATAAAGAACGGCTTATTGCAATCTCAAAATGTGATATGCTAGACGACGAATTAAAAGGAGAATTAAAAGCAGAGTTGGATCAACAATTCAATGTGCCTTATTTATTCATTTCTTCAGTAGCACAACAAGGATTGCAAGAATTAAAGGACAAGCTGTGGCAAATGTTGAATGCTTAATTTATACCGAATACCCCGATTTTAATAATCCATCGGCAGCTTCTGGGTGTTTTTTAAGATAGGCAGCAACAAAAGGACATAAAGGAACAAGTTGATAACCTTTCTCACGAATGTATTTCAAGGTTTTTTTAATGATCGCACTTCCTAATCCATTGCCTTCTAGTGCTACAGGGACTTCGGTATGCGTTAAATATATAGAATCTCCTTTGGCCAAAATGTATTCTATAAATACGATTTGATCCTCTACATGTAATTCGAAACGTTTTTTTGGATTATTGATGTTATTGATTAGGGAGAGTTGTGACCAATCTTTCTTTTCCATTTTTCAGAAGCAATTAGAGTTTTTTAAATTTAAAACTTTCAACACAAACAGAACTTAAAATCAGGTTAAAGTTAGGTAATAGTTTAGCGTCTATTCCCTTTTTTTGAGAACTAAAAACGTATCATCCATCACGTTTCCAGTTAGTATAAGGTCGTTAAAAGGAGCAGCAACACTAGAACCAGACATTACTTTGCCGTCTTCAACATAAATTTTTTCTACTTCGTAATCATTGGTACCTCTATAATTTACTTTAATTACTTCTGAGGGAGCAGTATCTTTTTTACCCTTTGCATAGGCTTTGAATCTAAGTAAATTTGGATGAGCTCCGCTCCAAAGATTACCATAACGATCAATTTCGATATTATCAACACCAGTTTCGCAAGGAATATCTTCAACAAAATCTAATGAACCATCATCTTTTCTGCGATATACCTTAATAAGAAAACCTCTAGGTGAAGCTACAAACATTAGGTTGCGCTTAGGATCAAAATTAATTCCGTTAGCATAAGCAATACCTTTGGCAACTTTTCTAAACGAATTGCCATCATAATACATAACATTAGATATAGAAAGTCCAAGGTATTCCTCAGAGAATTTTCCAATTCCTTTGGTGTACCCATGATCATTGGTAAAATAAAAACGATTTTCGTCGATCACCACCACATCATTCGGACTAATCATCGAAGAATCAGTCAAGGACTTTATATGGTTTATATTCTTCCCGTTAAAAGTAAATACTTCAATAGAATGCCCTTTGGATGTATGATTGACTGCCATGATGGTATAAATACTATCTTTTTTGATCATTGAGATGCCGTGGGGAGCAAATGGTTTATCAAAAGATGCTGTAAGGTGTTTGATAGAAAAGTTTTCGTTCTTTAAATCCATAATATACAAGCCGCCTTGCTCTTGGCCCTTTGGAGGGTATACCAATCTTTTGGTAGAGGATATTAAAGCAAAACTATCAATGTGGCTAATGGTAATATCTTCAGCACCAGGTAATGGTATTTTTTTGATGATGGTTCCTTGGAATTGATTTTCTACTGTTCTAAAAAACCCTGTAGAAAATAGAGTATGAGCGATAAAAGCAATGATTAAGACTAGAACAACTAAAATAATTCTTTTGGTAAAGCTCATAAATAAAAGATAGGTTTGATTAGCAAACGTAAGATACCAAAAAACTGAGTTAAATATCATTGCGATTTCTTCATTTGTGATCTTTAAGGAAATGAAATATACCGCTAGTATTTATTTAGCTAAATCTTTTTTAAGATTTTGTTAACAGTTATTTAACCTAAGATTACGAAAGAAAAACAGTTTTCTCACGTTTAGAAAATCTAAAAAATACTGAAAAACTGTCTCCATGAAAATTATCAACGTATCAACTGTTTGTGCCCTTTCCATAGTATTATTCACTGCATCATGTAATACAACAAAAAATGATAGCACCAAGCAAGATGAAAATAATAAGTTAATAGCCCAAAATATTACCGAAACTGAAAAAGCTGAAGAGAAGTTACCAACTATAACAGAATTTATTTCAGTGGATAAAGGATTTTCAACGTTTGTAAAAGGTTTACAGGTTACAGAATTAGATAAAGTACTTAATGAAGAAGAAGGGTATACCATTTTTGCACCTATAAATACTGCATTTGAAGGTTTTTCTGAAGGTGTTGTAGAAAAGCTTCTAAAACCTGAGAATAAAGAACAACTTACCAATATTTTAAAGTATCATATCATACCTAATGAAATCACAAAGGAGGATATTGTAATCGCAATTAACGAAGGTAGGGGGAGTGTTGCTTTACGAACCTTGGGAGGAAAAAAATTAACGGCTTCTTTAAAAGGAGGTAGTATATTTCTAATTGATGAGATGGGTAATGGAGGTAAACTTATAACAACCGACGTAGAAGCAGCAAATGGGTTTATTAATACCATTGACATGGTCATGCAACCCAAGAAGTAATTAGCCACATTCTTCTTAAAATTCCAATTATATTAAGAGAAACGGGAACTTTGGTAGGTTTCCGTTTTTTTATTTTATTGGTGAATATCCAATAATCTGAAATCATAAGGAGTCCATAAACAGGCTTTAATGCCGCTTTGTTTTAATGCAGTATTTACCCAGGTATTACAAGTGTTAAAACAGCTATAGTTTCCGATGGCTTCATAGAAATTGTCATTTTTGTAGTAGCCTAATCCCGGTAAAATAACTTTTTCATTTCTCTCATTTAGTCTGAAAGCGTTGTTAATATATGTATTTAACTTCATGAATTGAGTTGGTGTCATTTTTATTTCGACCCAGTCACTTCTAGTATTGGTATATCTTGTTACATGTAATAAGGCAGGGGTTTTAAAGAAAGCTGCTCTACATTTATTTAAAATGGTGAAATCTGACCAGGTAGACGTCTTTATATAAAAAGTTCTGTCTCCCCATCCAAATGAAAAAAAATCCTCATTATCTTCAAATGTTAGTCCATTAAGTATAGATGGGTCAAGGTTTTCTTTTGGGATAATTATTTCCAAATGAATCCCATTAGAACTTAAGTAAACACTATGTTTTTTTTCAGCTATATCATTATCTCTATCTACAGGAATATAGGTTAAAATCAAAGACACCAAAAGATAAGTAATTGGGATCATTAAAATGAATCCAATATATCGTAGTATTTTCTTGACACGTCTTTTCATATTCTGGATATCTGATAGGTCCAAAAATAACAGAAAAAGTTACTAATTTCTAGTTAATTTTAATTCGTACCCCTTCAGAATGACTAGAAAACTCTGGAGCATACATACTTTGTATGGTGGTAATACCATTAGAGAAATCGCCTTTGTTGTTTACTCTTAGATCATATTCAAATACATACACTCCTTTTGGCAAATAATCAAAGAAGAAATTTGTAGCAGCATCTTTGGTGCTTTCGTAATATCCTAACCCGTCTTGCCATTTGTATTGTGAGATCACATTAATGGGCTCCAAGCCGGATGCTCGCATGTCCTTCATATGCACAAATTCCATAGCACGATCTGATCTCAATTCGATTCGCACTCTTACCAAATCGCCTAGTTGTAGTTTTGTTGTATCTGTAATTTGGGTGATTTCTTCTCCAGTATCTGTATTCTTTTTTAAGAATAATTTTTTACTAAGTGACAAAGGTGTTTTTGCAGGAGTAATTTTGTCTAGATTTTCAAAATATTGCCAGTACAAGGCACCCCAGGCAATACCTTTTCCTTTTTTGGTGATTTGGGCAGTGGCCATATTGGGCTTAATTTCGTTGCTATTCCACGAAGTTTTGAAATACCCAGTGCCAGCTTCTACTTTTACATTTTCAATTTTACTAGGATCTATTTTTTGGTCTCCCAAAACTATTTCTACCATGTCGGTTACCGATAACCAATCACTCCCTTGTAATAATAGAGCATATACAGCATCTGATGTGGCTTTAGTTGTTTGCCAACGATTGGTCTGCTTGTTTTTAAGCAACCATATTTTAAGATTATCTACGATTTCGGTACGTTTGGGTTCTTTTTCAATTTCAGAAAAGACTTCAATCATTAACGACTGGGTTTCGATAGGTGCTTGATACCAATACCAACTTGCTATGTTTGATTTCCAATACATACCCAACTCCTCATTAGTGATACTTCTTTCATCCAGCGATCGTATAATTTTTACGGCATTTTCGTGATTATCATTTCTATCTAAAATAAGAGCCAATAATCCCTGTGAGTAAAGACTTTGATCTAACCAATATTTTTTTGATTGACCTAAATAATAGTTCCATGCCTCATTGGTGTTCTTTGGTCTTTTAATGTCGCTGAAGAAACTACGCATGTATAGATAATGGATCTGAGTATAGCTAAGATGATTCTCATTAATATCGATTTTGTTTTTCTTGCAATATCTTTTCAGTTCTTCATACTCTCTTATAAATTCTTTATCTAAAAATCGAATTGCATTTTGCAACATGTTCGCTGTATTGCTGTCAAATTGAGTGACACCTAACTTTTTAAGATGTCCAAAACCGGTGGCAATATGCTGAGTAATAAATCTATTTTCATACCCACCTTTAAACCAAGGGAATCCACCCGAAGGATACTGCATTTGCCTTAGTTTATTTAAAGCCGATTGTAACTCATCGTTCATCTTATTTAAATCAAAGAGTAGAGCAATTCGCTTTTTCTGTTCGGTTTCACTTTGTGCGTCCCGTAGCCATGGTGTTTCCTGGATAATCAAGGATTTAAGTTCTTGATTTTTTTCCAGATTGCTTAGCAATGCATCAGTAGACTTCCATTGGTTAAACACTTCCTGAATTCTTGGATTAGAATTAGCAATATGACTCGCCAATGCATTGGCATAATATCTAGAGAATGTTTGTTCAGAACATTCATAAGGATACTCCATAAGATAGGGTAGCGCTTGTACCGCATACCAAGCTGGGTTAGAGGTCATCTCGAGCGTAAGCTTGTGATGTTTTAGAGTGCTAGAAGTTGTATTTTTCAGCTTATCCAACGTAAAGGTCTTTGTTTGGTTAGACCTGATCCACATAGGCATCGTTTCGGTAACCAGCATTCTGTTGGAAAGTACCGGAAGTACATTTTGCTCACCGTCTGCAAAATCACCAGCTTTGGCTACAATTTTATACTGTACAGTTTGTATGTTATCCGGAATTTGTAATTCCCATGAAATGTTGGTGTTTCCTTTGGTTTTTACTTCAAAATTCTGACGAGCATTACTGTTTTTTAATTCAGTATCGATTGTTTTGTTGGTTAATGCATCGAATAATTGTAATTCTACAATTCCACTCAAATCTTTGTTTGCCAGATTGGATATTTTTGTGCTTAAAATAATTTTATCACCTTCTCTCAAGAATCTTGGTGGATTTGGAAGAACCATTAACTCTTTTTGAGTAACTGTTTCCAAAGTAGTAGTCGCAGCATTTAAGGCTTTGGTATGAGCTAGTAATTGTAATTTCCATTTGGTTAATGCTTCTGGAGCAGTGAAGTTAAAACTCACATTGCCTTCAGCATCGGTAGTAAGTTGAGGGAAGAAAAAAGCAGTTTCCTGAAGATTTTTTCTAATTTTCACCCCCTCAAGAGATGTGTCTTTTTTACCTTCAACGGTTTTGTCGTCTCTTTTGTCAGCATCTTTTGATTTTTCTTCTTTTGTTGCGCTTACTTGTCCTGCAGCAACCGTTTCTTCTAATTCAGCATCTTCTGCAACACCGTCTGCAACCATTGACTGTTCCATCATTGGAGCCGCTGCTGTTTTCATAATCATTCTGTTTTTTGCTCCAAAATACTGCTGACCAAAATACAAACCAAACCAATTGAGTTGGTCATATCCTTGACTACTATAATAATACCCTGAACTACTGTGATTATTTAGTTCGAAGGTGTTTAGAGCAAAACTGCGAGTAGATTGCCTTTTACTTTGTGGGTAATAGGGTGGGCGATTAATAGGATTAAAATACCATTGATGTGGTTTAAATTGATCTAGCGAAGCATCATACATACTGGCAAGAAGTTCGGCACTTACTTTATCGCCTTTTGGTCCTTTGATGGTGAAACTCCAAGTTTCCTGCTGTCCGGGTTTTAATTTATCCCTAAATGTTTGGGTTTCGATATTAAGTTCGGTAGGAGCATACGGTACCGAAATCGGAATAGTCCCATTCTGATAACCATTGTAATTCGCAAAACTATAGCTCACCGAAAAACCTCCCAAATCTTCTTTGGTAACCGGTATTTTGATAGTTTTGCTGCTTTTTGAAAGAGTGATAAGCTGCGTTTCAATGATTTTCTGGTTTTTTTCAATATCTACAGTGATTGTAATATCTTCTGAAGCAGAGCTTAATTTGATCACTACTTCATCACCAATATTGTAGGTAGTTTTATTTGTAGTGACTTCAAACAATTGCTGATCACTAATCGTTTTGTCATCCTGGCTAAAAACTGTGATGTATTGCATGTCTTTGACTTCCTGGCCAAATTTATCTTTGGAGCTTAATTCAATTACATATTTACCCGACTCCCATTTTTTAATAGTTCCAAGAGTTATTTCTTGGGCTCCTATCTCACTTTTTTTGTTACTAGAAGTATTAAAAGGTTTATCCAATACCAATGTTCCTTTTTTCCAGGTTCTATAATCCGATTCATTTTCGAATGCATCATGTGGGAATAGCTTTGCAAATTCCTCTTTTTCAAAGCCTTTATAATCGGGTGTTTTCCATGGGCGCAGTCTCATAGGCTTATCAGGAGCTTGTAATTTGTGCACTTTAACTGTTCCCGCAGCTGCTATTGCTTCATTATTAAGGTTTAAAGTGGTTATAGAAATGGTATGATCCTTTTGAGTTTTATCAATTTTATCTTTAATAGAAATAGCAGCAGTCATAGCGTGATATCCAACATTGACTATAGTGGTTGTACTACGAGTTTCGCCATTAATATCGGTAACATCTACGGTTACTTCATAATTAAAAATAGGGAGGTCTTCTTTTGAAACATTTGGATCAGGCTGCGCTACAAATTCAATGAAGTACTCTCCTTTTTCATTGGTTTTTGTCTCGCCATGCGTTATTTCTTGCGGTTCTGAAGTATAACGAGGATACCAATAACACCATCTGGGGTATTGCACTTTTCTATGTACCCGGTACACTACTTTGGCATCGGTAATATTGCTCCCGGCATAGGCATTTGCAACTCCGGTTAACTTGACCGTATCATTTATTCTATAAGTTTCTGTTACTGGATTGAATTTAGTCTCAAACTTAGGACGTTTATATTCTTCTACAGAAATAGATGTGCTTTGATAATTATTGGTTTGCAAGGTATAAATACCAGTCAATCCTGAAGAAGGTAGAACAAACTCACCACTGAAGGATCCATATTGATTGGTTTGGAAGCCTAACATTTTTACCTCTTGGCCATTAACATCTTTTAGCCTTACAAAGGTGGATTGATTGGGCAGTACTTCAAAATCTTCTTTGCCGGTAGACGACATCATGATTCCTTTAAAATAGACTATCTGCCCTGGTCTGTAAATACTTCGATCCGTAAAAAGAAAAGTGTTGTATCTGGTTTGATTATCATTACTGTCTTGTTTGTAGGATTGATTGAGATAATACCCTTCAAAATAGGCAACCTCGTTTTCGTGGGATACAGTAATAGTTACGTTGTAGTAATAGTTATTTAAAGCCACAGAGCACTGGCCTTTTTGATCAGTGGTTAGGGTTTTATCTAATTTGTTTCTATATCCTTGTTCACCATCTGTTTTAAGATGTACCTTGGCACCAGGCACAGGGCTCCCTGTATTACGATCAACCACCTGAAAAATTGTTTTCTCTGAAGTTCGGTTTTCAATAAGTGCTAAATTGCTTACTTGTACATCACTATATGAGAACAGGCTTTCCTGTGATAATTCTTTTGTAACAGTAGCTACGATCAAATAAGCGCCTTTCTCAAGTTCAGGAAGCAATACTTCGGTAGTATGTGTTTGAAAGTCTTTTTCATTTTGAATACCGGATTCCCAGGTTTTAATGACCTTTAAAGCGTTTAAGAATTTGATTTTGTCAGTTGTTTGGTATAGCCGGTCCAAAGATTTTAGTTGCTTTTTGTTGACTTTTAAAGCTCTTAAGTAAATCTTATCCAGGTTTTTATAACTAATTAATAACCTTCCGGGAGTATTAATTGGTAGATATTTTTCGGTTTTTATATTGATTTCCAGATGAAGTATTTGTGCTTTTAAAGAAGCGCATTTATTCGCACCTCTAGCGTCTGGAAATTTCAGAATAGCAGCATTACAAATTTCTAATGCTTCTTTTAGTTTCCAACGATGTGTCTCATTTTCTTTAGGAAGATAAGATGCGGCCTGTTCTTTGTATAATTTTGCAATTTCAAAATCATATAAAGCAGAGGCACTTTTATCACCAATTTTTTCTTTTTCAGTTTGTAAAGCTTTCAAAAAAGCAGATTGCTTATCGCTAAATACCGCATTTTCATATACAAATTGTAAACGTTCGATATTAACTTCTGTTAAGGCATCAGGTTCAGCATCTCGGGAATGAAATTTTAACAAGTTTTGATATAGTTTCAATGCATTTCCTTGCAACGATAATGAGTCTTGAGGTGTTATCTTTAAAGATGAAAAAGAAGTGTGCTCTTTTAAATAATTAGAATCGTTAATGGTAAAGGCATACGCTGGTTTTGTGATACCCGTTTCCGAACTTTTGTAAAACCCTAACGCATTATGCAATAAGAAATCATATAGAGTGGGCCTGTATTTTTTTGAATCACCATAGGTGGTGAGAATATCATCAAATTTTTTAAGATCGGTCTGTTGTGCCAATACCCCATTTTTGATCGATTTTTGATAATGAAAATGAATTTCGGCAAACAATGTTTCCAGATCCCACGTTCTAAAATCTTCTTTATCTACTTTTATAGAAGTTTGGGTACGGTTGTAAAATTTCCATCTGTTTTGCTGAAAATATTGCCAGTACAAATTAGCCAGAATACTTTCTAAAATATTTTTTTTGGGGAATTGACTTTGATCGATCTCGCTTTTAAATTCTTTTATGATGTTAAGCTGTGCATCTTCTTCTAGGGTAAGAAGGTATTTTGCCTTATGCAGCAAAGCTTTGATAAGTTGATTATCATTATTTTCTGTTTTTGATTTTTTATAGATGGCTTCTACCACTTCCAAAGCAGATTTGGGTAGTCCTTGTTGGTCAAAAGTGTCTACTTTTTTCCATTCTTCCTTGTAATCGTTTTGACCATTCATAGTATTCAGGTTAGCTATACAGATTAAAATAAGGATGATATACTTCTTCATCATAAAGGTTTTAGGTTGTTAAACAAACATAAACAAGAGGCATACCAAAAGGTTATCTGCATTTTCTTATTTATTTTAAATAACATTATAAAGCTACGTATTTGAAATGAGCATTAACAATTTTGTAGATGCAAATTCTGGTATAACGTTGCTTCTTTTCAAGAACTAAGAAAGCAATATAAAAGTACAGAGTAAATGACTAATGAGGGAAACTGCCATTTCATTTAGGTAATAGGTCATTTGAGCTGGGTAAAGGAAAAATAACCTTTACTTGACGGTTGGTATTTTTTTTTGTCTGTTCTTTTAATATTGAATGTAGATTGTATCTTTACGATTAGATTTAATTACAAACTATGCGTGTACATTTTATAGCTATAGGAGGGAGTGCTATGCATAACCTTGCTATTGCATTACATCAAAAAGGATATCAGATAACAGGAAGCGACGATACTATTTTTGAACCCTCAAAATCAAGATTAAAAAGACATGGTTTATTGCCCGAAGAATTTGGTTGGTTTCCAGAAAAAATAACAAAAGATCTTGATGCCATAATTCTTGGTATGCACGCCAAAGAAGATAATCCAGAACTTCGTAAAGCACAGGAATTGGGAGTAACCATATATTCGTATCCAGAATTCTTATACGAACAATCCAAAAATAAAACTCGCGTAGTCATCGGGGGTTCTCATGGGAAGACCACAATTACTTCAATGATTTTGCATGTATTGCACTATCACGAAAAAGAAGTAGATTATATGGTAGGTGCGCAGCTAGAAGGTTTTGATACCATGGTACACCTTACCGAAGAGAATGATTTTATGGTGCTAGAAGGAGACGAATACCTATCTTCTCCTATTGATCGGAGACCAAAATTTCACTTATATCAACCAAATATTGCTCTGGTTAGTGGTATTGCCTGGGATCATATTAATGTATTTCCTACGTTTGACAATTATGTAGATCAATTCAGGATTTTTATAGATTCTATAGTTAATGGTGGCGCATTGGTTTATAATGAAGAGGATGAAGAAGTAAAAAAACTGGCAGAAGCAACACAAAACCCAATTCGTAAATTCCCTTATAGAATTCCCGAGTATCGTGTAGAAGATGGAGAGACATTATTACAAACCCCAGAGGGTGAAATGCCTATTGAAGTATTTGGAGCACATAATTTAAGTAACCTGGCGGGAGCAAAGTGGATCTGCCAACATATGGGAATTGATGAAGATGATTTTTATGAAGCAATAGCTTCTTTTAAAGGTGCGTCAAAAAGATTAGAAAAAATTGCTGAAAATTCTACATCTGTGGCATATAAGGATTTTGCACATAGTCCTTCAAAAGTAGGTGCCACCACCAAAGCTGTAAAAGAGCAATATCAAGATAGAAAAGTAATTGCATGTTTAGAATTGCATACTTATAGCAGTTTGAATGCAGAATTCTTGCAAGAATATAATGGTGCATTAGATGCTGCCGATGAAGCAGTGGTATTTTATTCACCCCATGCTGTAAAAATTAAACAATTAGAAGAGGTTTCTACTTCACAAATCGAAGAAGCTTTTAGCCGTGATGATCTAATTATCTATACCAATCCAGAAGAATTTCAGCAATATTTGAAGCAGAAAGAGTTTTCTAACACCGCTTTGGTATTGATGAGTAGCGGAAATTATGGTGGGCTTAATTTTGATGAGGTAAAAAGTTGGTTTTGATGTAACTTTTAGATTATTAGAAATGTTTCTCAAATAACATGTTTATAAAATCTACCACACTTTTTTGATTATTTCTAATCAGTTCTAGCTTTGCGTTTTCAATATCAGTAGGAATTTTATCTTGACTCAGTTTAAATTTTCCTTCCCAGTTTTGTACTTCAATCTCAAAACAATGAATATAAGGCACCAATCTATCCATTCTGGAATCATCAATGTTTAATACAAAGTTTTGATCTGGAGCTTCAAGGTATTCGGTCATGATAACCATAGATTCTTTTATGATTGCCGGATCATTGATTTCTTTCGCAACTCCTGCGGCATGTGAAATTATGTAATTCCAGGTGGGTAATTGCTTTGTAGTATATATCGAGGGAGAAATATACGTTTGCGGCCCTTGAAATACTGCTATAACCGGGTAATCACCCTTTAGCAATTGGATATGAGGATTGTTTCGGTCAATATGACCAACCAATTTTTCATTGTGAAAAATTAATGGAGCATGAGTAATTAAAGGAATCTTATCTTTTGCTGATATTATGGTAGCAAAGGGATATGCTTTGGCTACGTCTTTTATGGTTTCAAGATTATAATCCTGATGATGTTTTGGTGGATACAAAGGCTATGCGTTAAATTGTTGAAGATGATGATCAAGATGTTTGTATTGCATTTTCCCCCATTGTTCATAGGTAAATTTACCAAACATTGGATGAGGATCCCACTCCTTTTTGTCTCGTTGATTAGAAAATTCGGTTACGAGTTCTAGAAGTTTCCCTTTTTCGCTTTCAAATTCTTTTGGCGCTACCACTTTTAATTTTGAGTGTGTAGGTAAATTCTTTTTCCAAGGCTTATCATTATACATTGCCTTTTTGAAGAATAACTTCGCCAATAAACTGGGTTTCAGTTTTGGATGGTCCTTTTTCAGAGCAATTTTTAATGGAAACTGACAATGATTAAACATTTGAGCCACATCCATTTTTCCCCATGCGGGATTACTTTCATTGGATAGTTTATTGATTCTGCTTTCTATTTCTTGCAGGGTTGATTCTTCAAATAATGATTTCATGAGTACCCGTTTTGAGATGATTGATACTCAAAAATAGTATATTTTCGGGTCATAAAATAAAAAAGGGTGAATCATTTGATTCACCCTTTAAAGTAATAATATATATGTTTTATTTAACTAGCTTCATCGAAGAATAAACTTAGGAAACCATCTAGATCATCAGTTTTACTAATGTCCTTAGGAGTACCAAGATTGATCATTAAAGGTTGATCTTTAATTTTGCCTTTTAGGAAATACTGGTAGGTAGTTCCCATCTTAAACTTATAACCTTTCAATTGTTCTCCAAAAGAAGTAAAAGTTACCTCAGTTTTAGAACTATTACTTTCTGCAAATGCACTTATAGTAGCATCAAAAACTGCAGATAACATGTCATCAGTATAATAATCCCATTTTATTGATGTCCCGTCACAGGCTTGCAATTCATATTCAGATTGAGCTTCACATCCTCTGGGAACTTGTATGTTATTTCCTACTAAACTCAAAAAGGAAACTTTCTTGTCTTGGCCATAAAAGCTCAATGTAGAAAGCAATAAAACTAGGGTAAAAATATTCTTCATAAATAGGTTAATTTGAAGTTGTTAAATTATTCACTTTTGGATTATGGGTGCCCAAATATAGTAAAACTTTCATTTTCAAACAAATATATGGGTCAAATATTGAGGAATATGTAATTTTTGAATACTTGTTTTTGAATATTAACAGGGTAATAATGTCTTGTTTTTGAGATAAATAGTTTATACTTACAAGAAGAAATATTTGTGTAACTCTAAACGATAAAATAACAAATGAGTGAGTTAAATTCTTCATTTTCTATCAAGAAATGGAGCGAAAATGATCGTCCAAGAGAGAAATTAATCGCTAAAGGGAAAAATTCTTTAACAGATGCCGAACTAATTGCAATACTTATTGGATCAGGGAGCCGTTCTGAAAGTGCCGTGGCCTTAAGTAAGAGAATTTTGGGTAGTGTGGATCATAAGATTAGTGCCTTAGGAAAACTATCTGTAAAACAATTGATGCAATTTAAAGGAATAGGAGAAGCAAAAGCAATTGCTATAGTGGCGGGTCTTGAGCTGGGGAGAAGACGAAGAAATGAAGATGAAGAGATTGTACCTAAAATAACGTGTAGCAAAGATGTTTTTAATCTTCTTAATCCCGTAATAGGAGATCTGGAGCATGAAGAGTTTTGGGTGCTTTTCCTAAATAATGCACATAAAGTTATACAAAAGAAGCAGATTAGTATTGGAGGAAAAACTGGGACGCTCGTTGATGCGCGTATTGTTTTCAGATCGGCATTAGAATTTGGAGCCACAGGGATTATTATAGCTCATAACCATCCAAGTGGTTCGTTACAACCTAGCGTATCGGATAAGGATTTAACACAAAAATTAAAACAAGGGGGCCATAGTTTGGACATCAAGGTATTGGATCATCTTATTATTACAGAAAAAAACTATTTTAGCTTTGCAGATGAATCATTGTTGTAAAAAATATACGATTTGCAAATTATAGTTATTCAAATTATAATTATATCGTTAGAAACATAGTAATAAAATATAGCTTGGTATGAGTATCATTTACAGTTCAGAAATCGTAATTTTTAATTAGAAATATGCTATTAATTCATGTACAACAAGTTACTCCCCGAGTTTCTTACGTTTTTAAGCATATTTGTAAGCGGATTCTTGGTTTTGAGGTAGATTTGACCTCCAAAATTGAGTCATTTATAGCACATGATGGTCCTAAATTTTCATATGGGAAACAACCTTTAGGCAAAGAGCTTTATTTTCAGAGTGTTGATTTGCTTTTCGAGCATGGATTAAATGATTTGGATATTCATGTATACAATTGGGACGAAACAAAATGTTTTTTTGAAGTGAAACATGAAAATTCAGCTTTACCATTTGATATTTTTGCAGCCACATTTTACTTATTGACTCGGTATGAAGAATATTTACCACATGTAAAAGATTCGATAGGACGTTTTCCGGCCACAGAAAGCTTGGCATATACTAATCATTTTTTGCAGGACCCCGTAGTAGATATCTGGGCTCATAAATTCAAAAAAATACTTAATGATAAATACCCTGGTTTAGAATTCAAAAAAAAGAGTTTTACCATAATCCCAGTTATTTCTGTTAGCGAAACTTTTGTTTATAAAAACAAAGGATTCTTGAGGTCATTAGGAGGAGGGATTCGAGATTTATGGGGGTTAAAACTTGATGAATTGACCGATAGAGTTAAGGTTATCCTTGGTATTAAAAAAGACCCGTATGATACTTTTGATTTTGTGGTAGATCTCCAAAGACACAAAAAGAGAAATTGTAAAGTCCTATTTGGTTTGGGAGATTATTCAAATTATGAAAAGAATATAGTACATAATAATCCCCAGCATAAGATTATCATAAAGCATATTTCGGATTATATCAAGGTTGGTCTCAAAGTTTCATACGAAGCAATTGGCAATTTGCCAGTACTTAACAAAGAAAAACAGCGCATAGAAGCGATTCTTAATAGAAAACTTAAATATGCAATGTGCGCATTTTTTAAGATAAAATTACCAGAAGCCTATCGTAATTTTATAGAGCTTGAAGTAGAGGAAGACTATTCTATGGGTTATTCGCGATATTCTGGTTTTAGGGCGGGAACATGTACTCCGTTCATGTTTTATGATTTGGATTATGAAGTGCAAACCCCGTTGAAAATACATCCTTTTTGTTTTGCTAATCTTGGAAAAAGAGATGATATCGAGAGTGAAGCCTTCGCAAGAAAAGAGATTATCTCCTATATCGAAAAGGTTAAGAAGGTAGATGGAGTTTTTATTCCGATTTTAAGTAATGTTTTGTTTAGCGAACTTTATGGTCAGCCATTTTGGAAGTCAATTTTAGAATTTATTTGGAATATAAAAGATGAATAATAATATAGAACACATATTTTTTGATCTTGATCATACCCTTTGGGATTTTGACAAGAATTCATCATTAGCCTTTGAAATGATCTTCAAGAAATTTGAAATTCGAGTTGAGCACTCTTCTTTTTTAAGGGTATATCAACCGATCAATATGAAATATTGGAAACTTTATCGAGAAGAACAAGTCACCAAAGAAGAGTTAAGGCGACAACGACTTATTGAAGCTTTTCATATTTTGGGAGAAAGGTTTTCACTAGAAATTATCGATAAAATGGCTCATGACTATATTGCTTTTTTGCCTATGAACAATCATTTGATTGATGGCGCACAAGAATTGTTGGAGTATCTTAACCCCAAATATGATTTACATATAATAACTAATGGGTTTAAAGAGGTTCAAAACAACAAATTATCAAATTCGGGAATACGGCATTATTTTAAAACCATTACTAATAGCGAAGAAGCAGGTGTAAAAAAACCAAACCCATTTATTTTTGAACACGCTATACAAGTTTCAGGGGCTAAGAATAGCAATAGTTTGATGATAGGGGATAACTATGAAGCCGATATTTTGGGGGCAGAGGCACTGGGATTAAAAACTATCTGTTTTAATTATCATCAGGTTAGTTTACCAGAGCAAAATCTTCAAGTTTCTGCTCTAAAACAGGTGAAAGATTATCTATAGTTATAAATATTTGTATTTTAGTAACTTATAAATACCTACTGCCCCAGATGAAAACAAAAAAAGTATACTTATTATTATGTAGTATGGTATTGATCATGTTATCAATTTCTTGCGTGAAAGATGTTGATTTTGATCAAACCGAAGATGTAGTATTAACTCCTGTTTTCGAATTAGACTTTATTTATTCTGAATTCGATACAAGTCAGTTTATCGATCCTGATACGGATCCCACGATTGTTATTCCAGAGGTTGTGATTAATGATACACTTAATTATGACTTATTAGGCACCGATTTCGTAGTCGATAATTTAGAAAGAGTAGAATTAACATTTGAGTTTATTAATACTATCCAGAGGGATTTTACATTTAGTTTTGGTTTTCTGAATGATGCCGGACAACGAATTGGTCCTTCATATACCATAATAGCTAATGCCGGAATGGGAGCCGGAACAGAACCTGTTATTACTAATGAGATTATTGTTCTCGATAATGCTACAATCAATGTGCTTGGCGCTGCAACAAAACTTGTTTCCTCAATTAGGGTCCAAAATGTAAACAGCACGTTGGAAGGAATGTTAGAATTGAAATCCAAAGGAACCTATTTTATTAATTACGATTTATGAGAGCTATTATATTCTTTTTTATAAGTATATGTGGCTTCTCTGTCTATTCCCAAAATAAAGAAGTTCTATACGATTTTATAGACCTACCACAGTCACTAATGCTTAATCCAGGTGCAGAGACCAATTTTAATTTTCATGCCGGTGTACCATTTTTATCACAGTTTCATGTAAACGCAGGACTTAGAGGAGCCTCCATTTATGATGTTTTTGCCGATGATGGTAGAGACATTAATGAAAAGATCGAAATCACTCTTAATAACCTTACAAGCAATGATTATTTGACCCTTACGCAGCAATTAGAATTTGTAAACTTTGGTTGGAAAAGTAAAAAGAATGAAAAAATATACTTTTCAGGGGGAATTTATCAAGAATTGGATGTAATAGGATATTTTCCTAAGGATTTTGCAGTTCTTGCTTATCAAGGCAATCAGGATTTTCTTAATCAGCCTTTTCGACTTTCAAATATAAGTGGATCAGGGGAACTGTTGATGGTCTATCATTTTGGGTATAATAAGAAGGTAAATAAAAAACTTACTTTTGGTGCTAGAGCAAAGCTATACTCTAGTATGTTGCATATACGTAGCGCAAGAAATAAAGGTACTTTTACAACCGTAGAAACCCCGCAGGGGAATAACATTTATCAGCATCGGATTAGTAATGCCGATGTTACTGTTCGTACATCAGGAATCCAATCTCTTAGAGAAATAGAAGGCGAAACTACATCTGAAGAAGTAAAGGAAGCCGTAAATAAGCTTGTTGGGAGAGCGCTTCTGGGAGGTAACCTGGGAGTAGGAGTGGATATTGGTTTTACACATAAAATAGATGATCAGCTTTCTGTAACAGGTAGTGTAAATGACTTAGGTTTGATATTTTATACCAAAGATGTAGAGACATATCGAGCTCGGGGTAATTATGTTTTCGAAGGTTTTGAGACCCCTGTTCAATTTTCTTCGGAGTCGCAAGATTTTTTAGACGAATTGGAAGAGGCTATCCCATTGGATACGCTTAGTAATAGTTACATAGTGGCTCGTCCCTTAAAAGTTAACGGATCCCTAAAATACTCGTTTAACCCTGATGATGATGGCAGTTGTAACTGTTTTCTCGAGGGTGAAAGACCTGGATATTTAGACGGGATAGGGGTGCAATTGTTTTCACAATTTAGACCCAAGAGACCTCAATATGCAGCATCCTTGTTTTATTACAAACGATGGTTTAGTTTTTTGCGAACCAAAGTCACTTATACAGTAGACGATTATTCGTATTATAACTTCGGATTTTTGTTGTCTACACACATTGACAAAATTAATTTTTATATTTCAGCTAATAATTTGTTAGAATATACTAATCTTGCAAAAGCAAGAGGTGCTTCGTTGCAGTTTGGTTTTAATGTAATAATGTGATAAATATGCTACGTTTTCTTTTTTTAGGGGTTTTTCTGATTTCTGGTTTACATACATTTGCTCAAAAGAGTGTAAATGATTATAAATATATAATTGTTCCCAAAAGTTTTGAGTTTCTTGCCAAAGAAGATGCGTATCAGCTCAACTCTTTGACCAAGTTTTTATTCAATAAGAATGGATTTAATGCATTTATTCAAGGGCAAGAAATGCCTGATGATCTCAAAGAAAACATTTGTAAAGGATTATTGGTAAATGTTAAGAAGAATTCTTCCCTTTTTGTGAGTAAACTTGTAATCGAATTATCAGATTGTAGGGCTAATATTATATTTAGCTCTTCAGAAGGAACCAGTAGGGAGAAAGATTTCAAAAAGGCATATCATGAGGCACTTCGTAATGCGTTTAAAGATGTCGAAAGACTTAATTATAAGTATAATGAAGAAGCCAATGGTAAATCTGCTGAGGAAACCGAAGTAGTTTCGCAACCAAATAATCAGGAAAAAGTTATTTCTGAAGAGGAAGAAAAGGATACTGATACAAAAGTAGAAGCAAAGAAACCCAAAAAAGAAATAATTCCTACAACGTCAAAAGGATCGCTTTTATATACATTAAATAATACCAGTTTTGTATTTAAAAATCAGGAGTACGGATATGAACTTTTTAAAAATCAGGAAGAAGAGTTAGTTTCTTTAGGAAAGATCTATAAGCTAAAAAGAGAAAATAGTTATTTGATTACTGCTGGAGATTTAAGTGGATCAGGATATTTTGATAACTTCGGAAATTTTGTTCTTGAAAGAGTAAATCCTGTTACTAATAAGATTATTCTTGACACATTTGCCAGACAATAAGAAATTAGAATATCCACTTCTTATGCTAAAGAAAAGAAGAATTGAAGTATTTAGATAGTTTTTTATGTGTGTGGGTGAATAATGAACAATATCCTACATCTATTTAATATCCGTATTTATCTCCCCACCTTGATTTTAGAAAAGTTCTGAATGCATTTTCACGTTGATTATCTCCTGGATCATAAAGTTTGGTGTCCCTTATTTCATTGGGAAGAAATTCTTGTTCTACAAAGTTGTCTTTGTGATTATGTGCATATTTATAATCTTCACCGTATCCTAGTTCTTTCATCAATTTTGTAGGAGCATTTCGTATATGTAACGGAATCGATAAATCTCCTGTTTGCTTAACTAATTGTTGTGCTTTGTTTATAGCCATATACGAAGCGTTGCTTTTAGGAGAAGTAGCTAGGTAAACTGCACATTGGCTTAAGATAATTCTTGCTTCTGGATACCCAACAGTATTCACTGCTTGAAATGTATTGTTTGCCATGATCAAAGCGGTTGGATTTGCATTTCCAATATCTTCTGAAGCCAATATGATCATTCGCCTAGCAATGAATTTCAGATCCTCACCACCTTCGATCATACGAGCCAGCCAATATACCGTAGCATTGGGGTCACTTCCTCTAACGGATTTAATGAAAGCAGAGATAATATCATAGTGTTGTTCACCCGTTTTGTCGTATCGTACCGTATTTTGTTGTACCAGCTTTAATACAAGTTCATTAGTGATAACGACCGTTTCAGTATCCTGACTAGAAACAATAAGTTCAAAAATATTGAGCAATTTCCTTGCATCTCCACCACTTAATCTTATTAAAGCATCGGTTTCTTCAAGTTTGATATTTTTTGATTTAAGATACTCGTCTTCTTGCATGGCACGTTCTAGTAAACCTTCAAGTTCTTCTTTTCCAAAGGGATTTAAAACATAAACCTGGCAACGAGATAAAAGAGCGGGAATTACTTCAAAACTAGGGTTTTCTGTGGTAGCGCCTATTAAAGTGATCCAGCCTTTTTCAACTGCACCTAATAAAGAGTCCTGTTGAGATTTACTAAATCGGTGAATTTCATCAATGAATAAAATAGGATTTTTTTGAGTAAACAGTCCGCCACTTTGTTTGGCTTTTTCGATTACTTCTCTTACTTCTTTTACACCACTATTTATCGCGCTTAGCGTATAAAAAGGTCTTTGTGATTCTTTAGCGATGATATTGGCTAAGGTCGTTTTTCCAACTCCTGGAGGTCCCCATAGTATTAATGAAGGGATGATGCCATTTTTTATTTGTTGTGTAAGTGAACCATCGCCTCCAACCAAATGCTCCTGGCTCAAGTAAGAAGATAAAGACTGTGGGCGGATTCTTTCTGCAAGAGGTTTGTTTGTATTCATCTGTGGGTGTTATTTGCTTTTTTAAAAGTCAGATGGAAGTGTGCGGTAATCATTTCGGTTTATGTTGAAATTCTTAAGTATGATCATTTTATGATTACAAAGTTACGCATATGTTGTTTGAAAAATGTGCAATAAAAATATAAAGTAAATCGATAGTTTTGTAAAACCTGCCATTTTATCCGATGATTGCGTTTTGGAATTTTTTTTGATATCTTCTTATTCATATGGTAAAAGAGCAGAATCAGTTTGAATTTAATACAGGCACAGTAGGATATCCTTTACTGTTTGTACTTAGTATTTGGATCGTTTTTTGGTTTGAAGTACGATTTGGTTTTGAGTTTAAGCATTTTGGTGTATATCCCAGGGATTTGATAGGATTAAGAGGAGTATTGTTTTCTCCATTTATTCATTCTGATATTACACATTTATGGCATAATACGTTACCATTACTTATTTTATCAACTGCACTTTTTTATTTTTATAAACCTAATGCCTGGAAAGTTTTAATTATTGGAGCATTGTTTACGGGTTTTGCTACTTGGTTTTTGGGTCGACCCGCTAATCATATAGGAGCTAGTGGTATCGTGTACATGCTTTTTGGTTTTCTTTTTTTTAAAGGAATTATTGCGAAGCACTTTCGATTAACAGCATTGTCTTTTATTGTAGTTTTTCTGTACGGAAGCATGGTATGGTATGTTTTTCCGGTAGATCCTAAAATTTCATGGGAAGGACACTTGTCAGGTTTGTTTGTTGGTACTTTGCTAGCGTTTTTTGTTAAAAAAGGGGTAGTGAAACCAAATTTATACCATTGGCAATCTCCTGATTATGATCCTGAAGAAGATGAATTTCTAAAACATTTTGATGAAAATGGTAACTTCATTGAGCAGTTACCTGAAGAAGATTTAAAAGGTCAAGATGAAGTGAAAGTGATATACAGATACAATGATGATTCAAATAAGTCCAAAGAAGTAGAATAGTATTATTGTCTTTGCCTAATAGCTTCGTATAAAAACACCCCACATGCAACTGAAACATTAAGGGATGCAATTTCGCCATACATGGGTAGTTTGGCTTTGTAATCTACTAATTTTAATACAGAACTTGATATACCTTTACCTTCGCTACCCATTATAAAAGCTGTAGGAACTGTTAGATTTTTTTTGTATATGGTATCCGACGCTTTTTCTGTGGCGGCTATAATCTGAATACCTGATCCTTGTAAATAGAACATAGCATCTTTTATATGATCTACTTTGCAAATCGGAATTTTGAATACAGCTCCTGCTGAGGTTTTAATAGTATCTGCATTTACAGGAGCGCCCCCCTTTTTTTGTATAATAATCCCATGAACCCCGGTGCACTCTGCAGTTCGTATGATTGCCCCAAAATTGCGAACATCAGAAAGTTGATCCAGTATTAAAAACAATGGAGTTTCACCAGATTCGATAACTTGTAAAACAAGGTTTTCTAGTTCATAAAAATCAATAGGGGAGGTATAAGCCACAGCTCCTTGATGATTTTTGCGTGTAAGACGGTTTAATTTCTCTACAGGAACATAATTAATTTTAATCTTATGTTGTCTTACAATTGCTAATAACTCCTTTGCGAGTTCACCTTGTAACCCTTTTTGAATAAAAAGTTTATCAATTGTTTTGCCCGATATGATGGCTTCTTGGATTGTTCTGATACCAAAAATTAAGGATTCATTTTTCATAGGGGACAAATATAAATATAAAAAAACATCCCTCTGAAATTTTCAGAGGGATGTTCGCTATTACTATAAATCTTTATTACTAACTATTTTAGATGAGATTAGTAACCAGGATTTTGTTGTCCTTGTAATGCTGGATTTGCATTTATTTGATTCGCCGGGATTGGATAAATAGTTAGATTTGCTCCAAATGCAGAATCACCAAATTGTGGATCTCCGGCTTGTCTCAATGATCTTCTATTTCTTAGTAAGTCCATTCTTCTATGTCCCTCGTTAGCGAATTCTTTCAATCTTTCATCAAGAATATCGTCTAAAGTTACCGTAGTTAAATCAACAATACCTGCTCTACCACGAATAAGATTAATGTCGTTTAAAGGAGTGTCTCCAACACTTAAACCACCTCTTAAGTTCGCTTCTGCTCTTATGAAATACATTTCAGTAATTCTTATAAGTGGTAATGGATCATTTCCGGTAGGGCCAACTTTGTTTTGGAATCTTTGTTGTACGCCATTTACATCAGCTCCTATAGCCGATATACCGACTAATCTTAAGTCCATTCCTTCTGTATTTCCAGGAGCTGCAACACCACTCTCAAGAGCAGTTACAAGGAAGTCTGAATAGTATATGTCTCCTCTTCCTGCTGGTGAGGGATTGGCAAAATTGTGTAAACCAGTGCCGCCATAAGCACCATCTGTAGCCGAGTTGGCAAGAACAAATATGTTTTCTGCGCTTAGCCTACTATCTCTTTCGTCTGGATCAAGAGAGAAAAAAGAATAATCGTCTTCAAATTCATATTCCGAAGAAGAAATCACTTCATCAGCTAAAGTGGCGGCTTGAGTCCACTCTTCCCTATATAAATGAAGTCTCGCCTTTAAGGCTTTTGCAGCACCCGAAGAAGCTCGAGTGTTTCCTCCATCTGATAGATTGTCAATGGCATCCTGTAGATCTTGCATTATTAGAGCATGAACTTCGTTCAGAGAGGAACGAGGTAATTCAAAATCCTCGACAGAAGAACCAGATTCAAAAGGATTTAAGACAATAGGTACACAAAGGTTATTGCCATTGTCAAATTGAAAAGGTTGTGCATATACTCTTGACATTTCGAAATACATCCATGCACGCATGAATTTAGCCTCCCCAAGAATTTGTGCTTTTTCAGCATCAGTAAAATTAACTATATCAACATCAGGAACTTTAGTTATTAAGAAGTTGGCGTTATTAATAATTTCATAAGCTTCATCCCATAGCTCCTGTGTTGTAGTATTTGTTGGTTGCGTTGCATATTCAAATAAATCAGCTAAAGTAGGGAACGATCCAACGAATGTTAATTCATCTGATTGTATTCCACTTTGAGCAATTCTATTTCCATTCAATGCATCAACTTCTCTTGCTTGTCCATATAACCCGGTAGTTACTCCTCTAATTCCAAATTCTGATTCAAAAGCACTCTGTTCGGTTAAACTGTCTTCTGGGTTAATGTCCAGTTCATCATCGCAGCTATAAGTAAAAGTCAAAACTCCAGCTAAAAGCAATATTTTATATTTATTAAGAATTGTTTTCATTATCTTCTATTTTAGATTTAAAATGTAATTCTAGTTCCGATCAACCACTGTCTTGCTTGCGGAGCGGTAAAGAATGTCTCTCCTTGTACTAATGGGTCAATATCATCAGTAACTTCTGGATCGAAACCGTCTAGGTCATCGTCACCTTTTATGATAAATAGATTGTTACCTGTAGCATATACTCTTATTTTCTTGAATAGCTTGCTATTTTTGAATATGCTTTCTGGTAATGTGTATCCAAAAGTAAGATTTCTCATTCTTAAAAAAGAACCATCTTTTAATTGAAAGGTAGAGGATTGTCTATAAAGTCTCTCAGTAGAACTTCCTAATCTTGGATATTTCGCAACATCCCCAGGTTGTTGCCAGTAATCCAATACATCAACTGATTGATTAAAAGTACCAACTCTATCCGGCGCACCAACAAATCGTAAACCATCTAAGAAGATATCATTACCATATGTGAACGACATTAAAAAGCTTAAATCGAAATTTTTATAAGTAAATGTATTCGTTATACCACCAAAAAAGTCAGGTAGAGCGTCACCCGCAATAACTCGGTCAGTATCAAAATTTGGAGAAGTTGTTACATTTCCATCTCTGTCAAGATATTCTGCATCACCCGTTTGAGGATTAACTCCTACATAACGTACTAAATAGAAGTTATTGGTAGATTGTCCTTCAATAGCTCTTTGTCTAGCACCTGCTGCTTCTATAAATAAACCTTCAGGAGAATCATTAGCTCCCGGTAAGGAGATAACTTCTGTATCAATAAACGAAATATTAAAATCGGTTGACCAAGTGAAATTATCTGTAATAACATTTTTGGTGTTAAAACCAATTTCTAAACCTTTGTTTTCAAGTTCTCCTGAATTTTCATTTACTGTTGCAAATCCAGTAAGTTCAGTAATAGGTCTTGCAAGTAGTAAATCAGTAGTGTTCTTCTTGAAATAACCAACATTTAGATTGATTCGATTTTGAAACAAACCTAATTCTAAGCCGACGTCTAGTGTTGTACTTTCTTCGAAAGTAAGATCAAGATTCACAGGTTGAGTTGGTGCAATACCACCTGATCCATTATAATTAAATGTAGCAGCAAGACCAGGAACAGCAGAACCAAATAAACCTAGTGAAGGGAAAGAACCTCCAATTCTATCGTTACCAGATGTACCATAACTCGCTCTTAATTTTAACAAACTAATTGCTTCAATTTGTTGCATGAATTCTTCTTCAGAAACAACCCATCCTGCAGCAACAGAATAAAAATTACCAAATCTGTTATTTACACCAAATCTAGAGAAACCATCTCTTCTGAAAGAACCTTCTAGTAAGTATCTACTTTTGAAATCATAATTAACTCTTGCAAATGCACCATATAAGCTTCTCTGAGCTCTTGATTGACTTGTAATAGTTGGTACTGCTCCATTTGCTACATTACGTAGGTCATCAGATAGGAAATCTTGCGAAGCAACATCTATATTATTAAAGGTAGTCTCTTGATAAGTAAGACCTGCAACGGCACTTACGGTATGAATATCGTCAAAAGTCTTATTATAATTAAGCGTATGGTCGGTAATAATTCTATTATCATTAGCAATAAAATTTCGAGCATTACCTCCAGGAGTAGTTCCTCCATCAGCAGACGGATCAATTAACTCTGGTACCCTTGTAAAGTTGTCAATTTGAGTTCTATCGATTCCAAATGAGGCTTTATAATTTAGATTTTCAGTAAACTTAATTACAGCGTTCATATTACCAATTACTCTAGTACTTTCTACCTGGTTTATTTGTAAAGCTTCTATAGCTTCAACATTCTGGATAAAATCATTATTGATGAAATTACCGTCTTCATCTCTAGACTGTATAAAAGGTCTTATAAGATAAGAAGAAGTTAGAGGAGCGAAAGTAGTATTTTCAGTGTTAATACGGTCATTTAACGTGTTAGTTACAGATAAATTTAATCCTAAATCTAACCAATTATTAGCCTTGTGGTTAAGATTAACTCTTCCGTTAATCCTTCTTAGGTCATTACCTATAATACCACCTTCAAGCTGAGAATAACCAGTACCTAAAAAGAAACTTGTCTTTTCTCCACCTCCCTGAACAGAAACATTATAGTTCTGAGAGAAACCTGTACGAGTAGCTAAATCTGTCCAATCAGGTCCTTCTGTTGGAAGTGCGTCGACAGAAGGCGTTCCTCCACTGGCTCCAGCCTGTCCTCTAGCGAAACGATATTCAGCATATTGCTGAGCATCTAAAACATCTATTAAATCAGTTACATCAGTAAAAGATGTCCATACTTCGGCATTCACTTTAGTATCTGTGTTAGGTTTACCACTTTTGGTTTTAATAAGGATTACCCCATTTGCTCCTCTAGAACCCCAAATAGCTGTCGCTGCAGCATCTTTAAGGACAGAAAAAGATTCGATATCCTGAGGATTTATGTCAGAAAGAGGGTTTAGCCCAGTGTTTCCACCATTATTAAAAGTATTAACGTCATCACTTAAAGGTACTCCGTCAATAACAATCAATGGTTGTGATCCACCATTTAAAGAAGAGACACCACGAACTCGGATAACGTTAGCAGCTCCAAGTACCCCAGAACTCTGAGTGAATTGAACACCACTTGTTTGACCTTGCAGTAATTCCTGAGCGGTAACCGCAGGGATGTCTTCAATCGCAGAAGTTCTAATTGTTCCAATACTTTGAATCAATTTTTTCTCTGTAGTAGTACCAAAACCTACAATTACTACCTCTTCAAGCTCTGATGCAGAAGCACTTAATTGTACATTAATGGTGTCGTTGTCACCGATTACTACACTTTTTGTTTCAAAACCAACATAACTAAACGAAAGCGCAGCTCCACGACTAGCTTGAATAGTATAATTACCATCAAAATCGGTTTGTGTACCGGTTGCTGTATTTTGTATAACAACATTTACACCAGGTAAAGGTAAGCCTTTGTCATCGGTTACCGTACCTGAGACTGTTTTGTCTTGTGCAAAAGTGAATTGCACAACAAACGCTAGAAATAGCGTTAAAATTCCACTAAACTTTGTTCTCATTTTACAATTTATTTGAATTAGCCAGTTCCAAAAGTCATAATAATATCTTTATAAAACAACTTTTTAATATTAAAAGTTGAAAATTACCGCAATAGATATACCAATCATTTGGAGAGATTTTGTCTTTAATAAATAAAAGTTATCTAATTGGAGAGGAGATTATATTTTGATGTAATAGTTTGGCTTCTAGATTAATTGCTTTTTTAGGTTTCGACATAGTTATTACAGATTTTTTTAATTTTCTGTTATAGTCTTCGTGCGAATTAGGCTACACTATTTTTTCGTTTTTAAAATAAAAAGTCAACAAGTCTTTTTCGATTGTTTTATTAAAATAGGGTTATTTTAATAAAAAAAACCAACGAAATTTACTTCGTTGGTTTTTGGATATTTAATTTGTTTAACCAATCTAGGCGGCTACTTAAAATTGCCGAAAATTGGTTAAATTTTATTTTACAAATTCCAGTCTACTCTTGGCTTAAAAAGATCAGCTTCTGAAGGACCGGGAGTGTTTGTGTTAAAAAGTAACTCGTCACTACTATAATTCCATCTTACTGGTACTTGAGTTCCAGAAGTAGGAGTTAAAGCTGGGAAACCAGTTCTTCTAAAGTCATTATATACTTCCGGTTGTACAAAAAGCCCAATATATTTTTGAGTATAAATATGTGGGTTTAACTCGATGCTTCCAACCCCAGGATTAACATCTGTATTGGCAATGTAAGCAGTGTATTCGGCATCTGTTAAACCAACTTCCTCAAAAGATGCCTCGATACCTGCAAGGTAAGCCTCAGATATTGCCGTAGCACCTCCAGATGTTCTTGATAAGCATTCAGCTTCGATAAACTTGATTTCTCTGTAAGAAATTAAATCTTGTCCAAAAGCATCTACCAGGTACGGATGATCAGTAACAAATGTTTCAGAAAATATTGCTAGTCTATCAGTGTCATTAAGGCCCTGCATTAACCCTTCCATAAATGGGTGAAATTCAATGTCACCAGTTCTTCCATCGTTAAATCGGAACCATTGCCCTGGAGCTGCCGTATTATAAGTAAATCTTAGGTTGTCTGCTCTAGACGTGAATGATGCTTGAGCATCCACTAAAGCCTGGGCATAATTGCCTTGATGTAAGTATGCTCTTGCGCGAATTGCTCTTGCAGCCCTAATCCAACTATCAATATCACCGTTATAAAATACATCACCACCATTTGTTGCAACAGGAAAATCACCATCTCCTTGCTGTAAGTTTTCAATACCAGATTGTAATAATGAAAAGATAGCAGGATATATTATCGTAGCTTGATCATCATAGGCTGGAGATGTGTTATCCAAACCTTGTCCAGCTTCTGTAAAAGGGATGTCTCCCCAAACATCAGTTGCTAACATTAGTGAATAAGCTTTCAAAATTTCTCCAATACCTAAATAGTGATTGAATCCATTCTCTGTGCTTTGTGCAATAAGTATGTCTAATTCAATGAAAACTTCTTCGTATAAGTTTGTCCAAGCCGTGTCGAATCTATTAGGAGTTAATCCAGTGTAGTTATTAAAAGATGTCCATTGTCTTTCTACACCCTCAACCTGTTGGGTTAGTAGGCAATTAAAACGTGAAAAATCACCTCCTGTAACGTCTGCAATGTTGATTTCAATTGCAGGTAAAAGTGCTGTAACTGGTACCGATAAAGGTTTGTTAGGATCTTGGTTTATCCCTTCATCCAAGATGTTTTCGCATGATATTGTGGCTAGGCACAATAATAAAGCGAATTTTATTTTAAAAATATGTGATTTCATGATTCTTAATTAGAATTTAAGTGATAATTTAAAAATTACAGATTTGGTACTAGGCATGTTGAAGTAGTCAAAACCTTGCCCATTTCCTGAACCAGTTAAACTAGTTTCGGGGTCAATACCTTCATAATCTGAAGTAAACCAAAGGTTTCTACCAGTAAAACTAATAGATCCTCCTTTAACAAATTTTCCTCCAAACATTGCTGCTGGGAAATCATAGGATAGTCCAACTTCTCTAAGTCGTACCCATCCACCATCTTGAACAAATTGTTCACCTACTGCTCCGAATCCTCCTACTGATGATTGCCAGTATGATTGACCTCTAGTTACAGGAATGTTGTTAGGAGATCCATCTGATAAAACACCTTGTATAGGCGTAGGAGTTTCTACCCTTGTTTCAGCGGTTAACTGTGATCTTCCAAAGAATGAAAGTGCCCATGCAGTACCATTCCAAAGATCACCACCTTGTCTCCAGTCTAATAAGAAGGAAAGATTGAATCTTTTATAAGAAAAACTGTTCTTCCATCCTAAAATAAAATCTGGATTTGGGTTACCAATGGCTCTTTGTGTTGGGTCTACAGCTTCAAATCCAAATTCTGCTGAAGTAGGATCGTCGTTAATCACAACCGCACCACCAGGAATGTTAAGACCATCGTCATTTGGTCCACCAGCACCTTCTCTTAAGTATGCGCCTCCAAAGATGGCGCCATAAGGATTACCGGCAACTAGATAGGTTCCGGCAGCATTGAAACCTGCTAAGAAAAGACGTTCTAGGCCAGGAGCCAGTTCATCAACAACACTTTCTGCTTTTGTAAAGTTAAATTGAGTGCTCCAGGTAAAGTTGTCTGTTTGTATTGGTGTTCCATCAACAACAAGTTCAATACCTTCAGATGTTAATTTACCAGCATTTAACCAAACATTGGTGAATCCTGTTGATGAGGGTAAAGAAGCATTTAAAACAGCATCTTTAGTCTTTGTGTTATAATATGTCAAATCAATTCCAAATCTATCGTTGAAAAAGCGTAAATCTGCACCTACTTCAATAGTTTCTGAAATCTCTGGTGTAAGTGATGGGTTTCCTAATACATTGTCTAGTTCAAATCCAGTGGAACCCCCGATAGGAAATTGAATTGCTGTTCCCCAACCATCACCAACTCCGTTAGGATCTACTTCAAAATAAGATTCAGTTAAACCAGCAAACGGAGGTGGTGCACCTACTTGTGCCCAAGAACCTCTTAATTTTCCTAAAGTAAGAATGTCATTTTCTGGCAAAAACTCAGAAAACACAATAGAAGTAGAAACAGAAGGGTAGAAGAAACTTAAATTACCTAGATCATAATTATCACCAACTCCTCCAAGTCGAGTGTCCCAGTCATTCCTTCCAGTTGCTGTAACAAAAATAGCATCTTTCCATCCAAGTTCTATTTGACCAAAAACACCTAAAGTTTTGTATCTGGTTAAAGTTTCAGAAGATGTAATATTTGTAGCATTACTTAAATCCAAAAAGTTTTGGAAAAGTAAGTTTGTTCCTGACACAAATAGTCTGTTTCTTTCAAAAGTAAATAGGTTGGCTCCTACCAGATAATTTAATTTAAAGTCGGTAGCAATATCACCAGCCCCTGTAAGATTTAAATATGAATCTGTTATTATTGTATTGAATTCATCTTTGATTACTTGTCCAGAAGATTGTGTTCTAGAGTTGATCTCAAAGCCTTGTTTTCTGCGATCACTTGTGAAATCTGTACCAAAATTCATTCCTAGGTTGATCCATTGATGAAATTTATAATCTGCCTTAAAGCTACCATAAACACGATTTACGTCTTCATTTCTAAGGGCATTATTAACAACCCAATATGGATTATCATATCCACCGCCACCTCGATAGTTTCTTTGATTTCCGTTTGAAAAAATGTAAGATGAAGGTTCATCAACAGCATCTCTTCCAAAACCAGCTGAGTTATCAAAAGAAGATGGTGTTCTTAATAAACCAAGCAAAAGACCTGATGTGTTTGACCCCTGCTGTACTCTTTGAAAGTCTGATTTTGCATAATTAAGTGTAGTACTAAAGCTTAATTTCTCTGTTGCTTTTAAGTCACTAGCCAAAGATGCTGTAAATCTGTCATATAATTCATTTGGCACAACACCTTCGCCATCTAAATAAGATGTAGAGAATCTATATGATGCACTTTCTGATCCTCCTTGGATACTTAGAGAATGTAAGGTGCTAATTGCTGTAGTGAAAAAGTTACCTGTGTTATCATAAACATTGGCTGCCTGTCCATTTCCTGTTCCTCTTGGGACAAGAAAACCATTTGGATCATATAGGTATCTTCCTTCAGAATCAAATGCAGAAGCTCCAGGTGCATTAGGGTTGTTAATGTCTGTTGCGTATTCTAAATCAGAAATTCTAGGTCCCCATGAGCCACTTGCTCCGGTTGAAGGATCAGAATAAGCTCCTCCCGAACCTTGAGCATATACATTCTGAAGATCAAAAACCGAAGTTACTTGATCAATCGTTGTTTGAGAAGAAAAATTAACACTGAATCTTTGACCTTTTGATCCTTTTTTAGTTTCAATTACAATAACTCCGGTAGAACCGGCTGTTCCATAAAGTGCGGTAGCGGCAGCACCTTTTAATACTGTTAATGACTTTATGTCTTCTGTATTAAGGTCCATTAAACGGTTAGACTGCGCAACTCCTGCGGTACTACCACCAGTTGGGGTTGCTCCTTCTGTGCTTAATGATTCGTTATTTGTTCTTACACCGTCTATTACAATAAGTGGTTGGTTGTCTCCTAATAGAGAAGTAACTCCACGTACCAGAATTCTAGAGCCAGCACCAGCTGATCCTGATGATCTAGTAATTTGTATACCTGCTGCTTTTCCAACCAATGCATCTACGGCATTTGTTGCTCCAGATTGAACGATGTCTTCGCTATCAACTTGCTGCAAAGCATAACCAATAGCTTTTTTACCTCTCTTAAGACCTTGAGCAGTTACAACAACTTCCTCAAGTTCGGAAGCAGAAGGTTCTAGTTGCACATCAATTGTGTTTCTAGACCCTACCACTACTTCCTTATTCGAGAAACCTAGGTAACTGAATACAAGTGTAGAACCTTGTGATACATTAATAGAGTATAATCCATCAAAATCTGATTGAGTTCCACTATTAGTGTTTTTTGCTACAATGTTTACACCTGGTAAGGGTAAACCTTTGTCGTCGGTAATTTTTCCCGTAATTGTTTTTTCTTGCGCAAAAGAAATTTGCGTAACTAATGCCAGGAATAGCATTAGAATCTTCCTCTTAGATGATTTCATTTATAAATTTATTAGAATTAGCCTGAGCCAAAAATCATAATAAAATCTTAACAAACCAATTTTTTGTGAGAAAAAATAAAATTTTGTTCATAAAAATGTGATTTTTTTGTTAAATAAAAGTTATAAAATTAAGAGTAAGCTATTTATTTTTTTGAGAATTTTGTATATTATAAAGTTTTGGTTTTTAGGTTGTTGTATTGTTTAATGAGTTTTTTTAGATCCTCTTCGTTTTTTAGATTAAGATTATTTTGTTTGATAAAATTTTGGACTTTTTCTTTTTGATCTATCATTTCCTCAAAAAAATATTTTCGTTTGAGCTGGATTTTAATAGGATTTTTGTTTTCATCATGCTTTTTTAGATAATAACTCTCGTAGATAGAGAATTTTGCAGCTCGATCTTTTTGATTTGGAGTTAATGCTTTTTGTTGGGGAGTCAAAATACAATCTAATCTTTTGAGTAATTGTATTGGTGTGCCATCGATAATCTGTAAGAAATATCCCTTTTTCTTTTGTTTGTTATCGTCAATATAATTTAGAAGTAGAATTGTATCATTCTTAATTATTATTTTTGACCCTATTATCTTCAATAAACCATATAATTTTTTGTTTTCGGATATTTCTATTTCGTCTGAATATATATTGTATCTGAGTAAACCTGAATCCAAAAGTGAATCCCGAAGATAAATTTTTCCTTCTCTAAAATTCTCATTTAAATAAGGACTTCCTTTTATGTCTTCAAAAGCAAGAGGGGTGTCTTTTTTAGTTTGATTAAGTAATTTTCTGATTTTTTGAAAAGATTGAAGGGTGCCCATATATTGTCTAGGTGCACCACTTATAGCCCCCGGGTTTTCTTGAGATGTAATTTCATTGCCAAATGCAGCAATAAAAAATAGCAAGTAGTGATAAAATAACCTTTGTATAAGTAGATTATAAACAAAAGAGCATCTATCTGATGCTCTTTTGAAATTAATATTTATCGATAGGTTCATTTTTGTTAGTCTATTATAGGCCAATCCATTCCATCGGTTCTTGTTAGAGTAACTGTACCCGTCTCTTCTTCATCATTTTCCCAGGTAAAGGTAAGTTCATTACCATTGATAATAAAAGGTGAAATTTTATACCCATCTTCATTTTCATCTTCCCCTATAAAACTAAAAATTTCACAATTGTCTCTAAGTAGCACTGTTGTTGGTTCTTGCCTTGCTCCTGAATACCAAAGTGGCCAGGCGCCAAAAGTGACTCCAGGGGTTATTTGGTATACTCCCTCTCTTATTTCTGTGAATTGACCTGATCCAGTTTGGTCGGGCCATCCGCCAGATGGTGCATCCACTTCTGGGGTGGATAAACTCGTACTAACATAGGTGAACTCTGCATTAAAATCGGATAGGCAAAGTACTTGTGCATTAAAAGTATGGTCTGCCGACTGATTGTCAAAGTTTGCACTTACGTCTGTGAATTCTCCTTTGTCGGTAACCAAAACAACCTGATAGGTAAATACATCAAGACCTTCAATTTGATTAGTCGCAAACCCAAATGCCTGAAGTAATTCTGTACCTGTAATATCAAAAGTTACCTCGGGAAGACCTCCGGAAGAGGAAAATTGAGAGGACGGAATCTCTGCTAATAATACGTCTGAAGCAGAAATATCTATATTCCCCTGTTTCGTATTGTCTTTGAAACTTCCTAGTATTTTAATTGCGGTGACATCGCTTCCGTCCAAAGGTGAATTCATTTCGAAAGTCAGTGAGATATCATAGCTATTGGGATCCTCCTGTGTTATAAATAATTCTCCTTCGATAGGCTTAAACTCGCTTTCAAAATCAAGAAGAGAAGCAAAGGGTAGCCCACTATTGATCAAATCATCAAAATCAACGGGTAATTTGTCATCATCTGAACATGATGTTAAAGATAACCCGATTATCATTAATATTATAAATATATTTTTCATTGGTTCAAATTCTTTTTAAGACTTTTTATTATTGGATTATATCTGGATTAGTATCCCAGAAAGCTTTATCGTTGAATGTTCTATCTGCATTACTAATATTTGTATTTCTATCTGCAGCGACATTTGGATAAAGAAAGGTTCTTGGAAAATTTCCAGTTCCCAATAACGTAGGCTGTAGATTATTGGGTGTACTCGTCCTTTTATACAGGTTATAGCCTTCAACTCCATTACCGAATAAGGATAACCAATATTCTTTTCCGATCACATCCATTCTTGCCTCATCAGTGGTTGCCGAATCATAAAGATTGGATACTAAGGTTACATAATTTTCTATATCAGTACTTGATGGAACATTGGTAAAATTCTCTGGGTTGGGAAGAAAACCTGTTACATTAGCCATTGAAGCCCGTACGCCTTGTTCCAGTAAATTCTTAGGATCTTCTCCGGTACCTAAAAATAATGCAGCTTCTGCTCTCATAAAGTAAACAAAAGAATCAGACATGATTGGCCAGATTCCAGCACCATCAAGTCCTTGATTGGCTCTTATTCTCTCTCCATCATCATCGTCATATCTTCCTCCAACAGGATAAACACCATATGTGCTTCTTAAAGTATTGTCTGGTGGAATACCGTCAGCTTCAGCATGATCTCTTCCCCAATATCCATCTGCTCTGCCAAATAAAGAACAAAATGGCAGAGGAGGGATGGATTCTGCAGCGTTTTGATTGTCTACATCTTCAAAAGAAGAAGGCCTTGGGTCATTCCAACAATCAATTTCATTGTCTAAATCTGCTACACTACTTGGGAATTCAAGGGTTTGTCTGTACACATAGTAGCGTAATCTTGGGTCGTCTGCACCCTTTTCTAGCGTCAAAGCCCACATCAAATAGTTTGATATGTAATCACCTGTACTTGCAGCGAGGTATTCATTAACATAGTACTGATGTCTACTTTGTGGTAGGTCTGCAGTTCCTGCTATCCAATAAAAATTGTCGACTGGGCTTGATATTATATTACCTTCAGTCAGAAGACTACTAATTTCACTGGCAGATTCACTCTCGTTAATTAACCTTGTATTTAAGTAATATTTCAATTTTAATGTATTGGTGAACTTTATCCATTTTGCAGTATCTCCACCATAAAATAGATCACTGGCTGGTTCTGTAGTGTCATCTGTGACTTTTGCAAAATCTGCCAATGCGTCATTTAAATTGTTTAGAGCGGCGGCATATACTTCATTTCCTTCGTCTAATTTAGGGAAGGGTACATTGTTATCTCCTTGTAAAGCTTCAGAGTAAGGTACTCTTCCAAAATAATCTACTAATGTCATAAGAATGTAAGCTCTTATAGATTTTACTATTCCAGAATGAATATATAACTCTTTTTCGGTGGTAACAGGTAACACTTCCTGTATATCTTTTAGTATTCCAGAGTATGCTTGGGTCCAGGCTCCATTAAGATCAGGATTGGTGTTTGAAAAATTATTTTCATAAGTGTCAAACATATATTCTAATCTTACCGTTTCTGCTCCAGCCGATGTTACGTCTTCAAAAAACTCAGCAAATCCAAACTGAATACTATTTAAAAAAGTATCTTCATTTATTTCTACCGGTGGTGCGTTTGGATTGTCTAATAAGTCAAGTTCTGTAGTCTCGCATGATAAGAGTGTAATTAATGCGAGTGTCCCTAATATATTATTGATAAACTTTTTCATTTTGTTCTTAATTAAAATGTTAATTTGACACTCATACCATATCTTCTGGAGTTCCAGGAAGTCAGATAGTCAAAACCTTGTGAATTACCTACTCCTAAACTATTAAGTTCGGGATCGTAATTAACGCTTTCAGGAATATTGAAAGCGTGCACAAAAAGATTTTGTCCCACAAGTGATAAGCTTAGTGATCCAAATGGAGTGTTCTCAAGCCATTTTTTTGACAATTTATATGTTAATGAAGCCTCTCTTAATCTTATATGAGTAGCATCATAAACGATTGCTTCGTCTATTCCAAATCCTATATTGTTAAAATAGGCTTCAGTGGCAGTTATCTGTATATCATTTGGTTGTCCTGTTGTTTCTCTAATTCCCGGGAGCACAATACTTTGAGTGCGGTCAAAATCAGTATCTTCTACAAGTCCTCGTCCGATGATTGCTCCTACGGTACTAGCTAGCAAATCTCCGCCGTGTTGATATTCCCATTGCATACTGAGAGATAAGTTTTTAAAGGTAAATGTATTATTTACAGTCATAAACCAGTTGGGGTTAGGGTCTCCTATGATTCCATTTTCGGGGTCTTGTTTCCAATATCCATTTTCATCTACAAGGATATTTCCATTTTCATCTCTATCAAATCTTTCTCCAACAAAAACACCTAGCTGCTCTCCATTGATTGCAGCATTTTGCGGCTCCACAGTACTTATTCCTCCATATAATATTTGTTCACCTTCATCCAGGCCTTCCACTTCACTTACATTTGTGGTATAACTACCAGATAGATTCCAATTAAAGTTTGTTGTTTTAAGTGGGGTGGTGTCAAAAGTAATCTCAATACCTTCATTGATAACATTACCTATATTCGAAAAGGTTTGGGTAAATCCCGTTTCAGGTCCTAGTGGTCTGCCGATAATTAAATTTTCTGTGTCTCTACGATACAACGTAGCTTCAAATCCTAATCTATTATTTAGGAATCTAGCTTCAATACCTCCTTCAAATTCTTTTGATAATTCAGGTTTTAGGTCTGGATTAGCTAAAAAGTCATCTATGCTGGTAGTGGTCGTTCCCGTACCGCCTATAGGTTGAAAAGCATTGGGGGTAAGAGACAAGACGTTTCTTGTATTATAAGGAGAAGGGAAGCCTGGCGATGTTCCGTAACCAAGTCTTAACTTGAGAAAGTTAAGAACTTTGGTAGATCTTAGTCCTTCAATTGCTGAAGTTGGGATAAATGATAAACTTACTCCAGGAGAAAATTGTGAACGATTAGAGGTTTCTAGGGTTGATGTCCATTCATTTCTGATCGCTCCGTTAATATATAGATAGTCTTTATATCCTACAGTAGCTGTAGCATACAAAGAAAGGTTGTTTTCTTCAGTTTCTTGCTGGTAGGCTGCTGTATTGCCCGGAAACAATGTTCCTTCAATAATTGCACTAGTGGTTCTATAATTGCTAAGGTTTTGTAGACCAAAAACAATTTGATCTCTACCTTCAGATCCATCTCTAAATCCTTTTCTGTTTTGTAAAGTAGAACCTAGAGTAGCTTGTAGGCTTAGGTCTTGCGAAAGCTGTTTGTCTATACCAAATAATATTGAATGGTCCCATATGGTAAATCTTGAGTTTGAGATTTGTAAATACCCTAAAGGATGTATACCGTCATTGGCTCCTCGATTTATAGCTCTTGTGGTTCTTACATTTTGGTTGTCTAATCCCACTCTATACCTTATGTCAAGCCATTCGATTATAGGGTAGGATATATTGAAGTTTCCGAACAATCGATCTGTAGAGTTTGTGTCTTGAGTGTTGTCAAGTGCCCAACGTGGATTCATACGGTCATTTCCTCCGCGATACCATAAACTTTCACCAGTTTCTGGATGCTGAAATGGGTCATTAATGTCTACACTGCGGGGTAAATATAAAATATTCCAAACGGAAGCAATACCCCCTGATCCGTCATCGTCTATAAATACATCACTACCTGTAGAGGCATCAGTAAACGGAGATTCAATATCGGTACGTGCATAACTAAATTTTCCCGATACATTCATTTTATTTTCAAATGTGTAATTTCCTCCGAAAGAAATATTATTTCTTCTCAAGAAATTGTTAGGGATAAAACCCTGATCATCGGTATATGCATAAGATGCATTGATTGAGCCTTTGTCACCTAAAGCACCCGCCGCGTTTATAGATGTTGATGAAATAGTACCAGTTCTGAAGAATTCTTCCTGGCTGTCATATGGCCTATATGTCACGTTTTCGACATCCAGATCGGATCTGTCAGGAAAAAGTTGAGAAGGAAGTAAATCAAAATTATTTACAAGCATTCTTCTGAAAGCATTGGGGATCGTTGCCTGGCTATCAAATCTTGCTCCCCAATTGCTAAAAAAGGCTCCGTAAACATTCTGGAAACCATTTCCCCAAGTATTTTGATACTTAGGAAGTACAATGTCATTAAAAAATATAGATTGGTTCACGGTAATCTCAAATTTCTTTTGAGAACCCGCTCCGGTCTTGGTTGTTATAAGAATCACCCCATTTTTACCTTGACCACCATAGAGGGCAGTGGCACTTAAACCCTTAAGAATACTTATACTTTCAATATTGTTTGGATCCAAATCAGCAAAACGATTGCTGACATTTCCAGATTGAAAGCTTGCTGATGAATTTTGATTTGAAGCATCTTGATTAGCGCCGCCAGCAGAACCATCAAAGGGGACCCCATCAACTACAAATAGGGGTTGGTTTCCACCTGTAATCGAGGATAAACCTCTAATGATAATGTTAGATCCAGAACCAGACACCCCTCCCGTTCCTGTAATTCTAACACCAGAAGCTTTACCTCTAAGTATTTTTCCAATATCAGTGTCGGCTTTTTGTTCAAGATCTTCACTCTTTACAGTACTAACAGCATAACCAAGTGCTTTCTTTTCTCTTCGGATACCTTGTGCGGTAACTATAACCTCTTCCAGTTCAGCTGCAGAAGGTTTGAGTTGTATATTAATAGTTGTACTAGTTCCTACAACTATCTCTTCAGTTGTAAAACCAAGAAAACTATACCTTAGAGTACTTCCTGTTGTGACTTCGATAGTATATAGACCGTCAAAATCTGATTGTGTTCCGGTATTAGTTCCGCTAATGACGATGTTTACTCCCGGAAGGGGGGAGCCTTTGTCATCTGTCACCGTTCCGGTAATGGTCTTTTCTTGTGCAAAAGATATTTGCACAACCAATGCTAAGAAAAGCATCAGCATTTCCTTTATTGATGATTTCATTATATGTGATTTATTTAAATTAGCCTTAAGAAAAGTACTTAATAAATAACACTGTAACCCTTTGTTTTTGAATTTTTTAACTTTTTTAACTTGATGTTTATTTGTTAAATTATGATAATTTAAGAAGGATCTTGTTTTTTGTTTATCTTATTTTTTCCTTGTATAATTTACTACAGCTTTATTTTGATTCTATCAAAGAGTAACATCAATTTCATTAATTAATTATTGTTGATAATCATACTTTTTCTATTAGATTCTTTCTGGTGAGTTTTAGTTCTGGATAAAATGAATTTTTAATTTTTCGCAAAATTTATATGTACAATAATTATTTTGTTGTTGCTCTAATGATTTTTTTGACAAAAAGGTTGGTGTTTTTTGTGTTTGGAAAGGTCTATTTTAAATCTGTTTGAAAATTAATTCGTTAGGATTTGATTTGCTGAAAAATATTTCTACCTTTGCAGCCCTCTAAAAGAGGATATTTTGAAAATTTTTTAATAATAGTGTAAAGCAAATTATGCCAACAATTTCACAATTAGTACGAAAAGGTAGAGCCAAAATAACTAAGAAGAGTAAATCGGCTGCTTTGGATTCGTGCCCGCAACGCCGCGGTGTTTGTACGCGTGTTTATACTACTACACCAAAGAAACCAAACTCGGCTATGAGAAAAGTAGCTCGTGTTAGGTTGACAAATGGTAAAGAAGTTAACGCATACATCGGTGGTGAAGGTCACAATCTCCAGGAGCACTCGATAGTATTAGTTAGAGGTGGAAGGGTAAAAGATTTACCAGGAGTTAGATATCATATTGTTCGTGGAGCTTTAGACACCGCAGGTGTAGAAGGTAGAACGCAACGTAGATCTAAGTATGGTGCAAAACGCCCTAAGAAGTAATTAAAAAACTTTAAGAAGAAGACATGAGAAAAAGAAAGGCTAAAAAAAGACCGATTTTGCCGGATCCACGTTTTAACGATCAATTAGTGACTCGTTTTGTAAATATGATGATGTGGGATGGTAAAAAGTCAACTGCTTTTAAAATTTTCTACGATGCTATTGATATTGTAGAAGATAAAAAACAAGATGAAGAAAAAACTGCATTAGAGATGTGGAAAGATGCATTGTCTAATGTAATGCCTCACGTTGAAGTGCGAAGCCGAAGAGTTGGTGGAGCTACTTTTCAAATTCCTAATCCAATCAGGCCAGACCGTAAAATATCTACCGCTATGAAGTGGTTGATTCAGTTTTCGCGTAAAAGAAATGAGAAATCTATGGCTCAAAAACTTGCTGCAGAGATTATTGCTGCAGAAAAAGAAGAAGGAGCTGCTGTTAAGAAAAGAGTAGATACTCATAAAATGGCCGAAGCAAATAAAGCATTCTCTCACTTTAGATTTTAATCATTAAGAAATGGCTAGAGATTTAAAATATACTAGAAATATAGGAATTGCTGCGCATATTGACGCAGGAAAGACAACGACTACAGAGCGTATTCTTTATTATACCGGTGTAAGTCATAAGATAGGTGAGGTGCACGATGGTGCGGCTACCATGGACTGGATGGAGCAAGAGCAAGAACGTGGTATCACCATTACTTCTGCGGCAACAACCTGTGAGTGGAGTTTTCCAACAGAAAATGGTCAGCCTGTAGCTGATACTAAAGAATATCATTTTAATATTATTGATACTCCGGGTCACGTTGATTTTACGGTTGAAGTAAACCGTTCTCTTCGTGTTCTTGATGGTTTAGTATTCTTGTTTAGTGCTGTTGATGGTGTAGAACCACAATCAGAAACTAACTGGAGACTTGCTGATAATTATAAAGTTCCAAGAATAGGATTTGTAAATAAAATGGACCGTCAAGGCTCTAATTTTATGGAAGTATGCCAACAAGTTAAAGATATGTTAGGTTCTAATGCAGTACCTATTGTATTAAATATTGGTGACGAAGAAGATTTTAAGGGAATCGTTGATTTGGTTAAAAATCGTGCAATTGTATGGCATGAAGAAGGAATGGGATCAACGTTTGATGTTGTTGATATTCCTGAAGATCTTAAAGAAGAAGCTAAAATACTTCGTGGTAAACTTATAGAAGAAGTTGCTGCGTATGATGAAGATCTTCTTGAAAAATTCATGGAAGATGAAGATTCGATTACAGAAGAAGAAGTGCATGCTGCGCTGAGAGCTGCTGTAATGGATATGAGTATCATTCCTATGATTTGCGGATCTGCATTTAAGAATAAAGGTGTTCAGTTTTTATTGGATGCTGTATGTCGCTACTTGCCTTCTCCAACAGATAAAGAAGGTATTGTTGGGGTGAACCCAAATACAGATCAAGAAGAAATCCGTAAGCCAGACGTAAAAGAGCCTTTTGCCGCCTTAGCATTTAAAATTGCTACAGATCCTTTTGTTGGTCGTTTGGCATTTTTTAGAGCTTATTCGGGTCGTTTGGATGCCGGTTCTTATGTATTAAATAATCGTTCTGGTAAAAAAGAACGTATTTCTCGTATCTATCAAATGCATGCTAATAAGCAAAATGCTATTGAGTATATAGAGGCTGGGGATATTGGAGCTGCTGTTGGATTTAAATCCATCAAAACAGGTGATACACTTACAGATGAGAAGAGTCCTATAATTTTAGAATCTATGGATTTTCCTGATCCGGTAATTGGTATTGCGGTTGAACCAAAGACTAAGGCTGATGTTGATAAATTAGGGATTGGTTTAGCAAAGTTGGCGGAAGAAGATCCTACATTTACAGTGCGTTCAGATGAGGCTTCAGGACAGACTATCATATCTGGAATGGGTGAGCTTCACTTAGATGTTATTGTAGATCGTTTAAAACGTGAGTTCAAAGTAGAAGTTAACCAGGGTCAGCCTCAGGTTGAATATAAAGAAGCTATTACTGCTGCTGCAGACCATAGAGAAGTTTATAAGAAGCAGTCTGGTGGTCGTGGTAAATTTGCAGATATTGTATTTACTATTGAGCCTGCAGATGAAGGTCAGGTAGGACTTCAGTTTGAGTCTACCATTAAAGGTGGTAATGTTCCTAAAGAATTTATTCCTTCAATTGAAAAAGGATTCAAAATGGCTATGGTAAATGGCCCATTAGCAGGATACGAAGTTGATGCTATGAAAGTAACATTGAAAGATGGGTCCTATCATGATGTGGATTCTGATCAGTTATCTTTCGAATTAGCTGCCAAATTAGGTTTTAAGAATTCAGCAAAAGCTGCTAAAGCCGTGATTATGGAACCCATTATGAAACTAGAGGTTATTACTCCAGAAGAAAATATGGGTGATATCGTTGGTGATCTTAACCGTCGTAGAGGACAAGTTAGTGATATGGGTGATCGCGCTGGTGCGAAAACTGTAAAAGCTACTGTTCCGCTTTCTGAAATGTTTGGATATGTAACAACATTAAGAACACTATCTTCAGGTAGAGCAACGTCTACAATGGAATTTTCTCACTATGCTGAAACTCCTTCTAATATTTCAGAAGAAGTAATTGCAGCTGCAAAAGGAGTTAACGCTTAATTATTACAGAAATGAGTCAAAAAATTAGAATAAAACTAAAATCTTACGATCATAATTTGGTAGACAAATCTGCTGAGAAAATCGTAAAGACGGTAAAGAGTACAGGAGCTGTAGTAACTGGGCCAATTCCTTTGCCAACACATAAGAAGATTTTTACAGTGCTTCGTTCTCCGCACGTAAACAAAAAATCCAGAGAGCAATTTCAATTAAGTTCTTATAAAAGACTTTTGGATATCTATAGCTCTTCTTCAAAAACAATTGATGCGTTGATGAAGCTTGAATTGCCAAGTGGTGTAGAAGTGGAGATCAAAGTGTGATGAAACATGGGTGAGTGTTAACTCCCTATAAAATGTCTCGAGCTGCGTGCGAGAGAAAAACGGCAAAAATACATTTCAGGGTTGAAAGTATTTTGACCCTGTTTTTTTGCAAGAGAATAAAACATATTGAAAAGTAATTTTCAGTTGATAAATAAGTAATTAATAAATAATTTAAATATGTCTGGGTTAATAGGAAAAAAGATCGGTATGACCAGCATTTTCGACGAGAATGGAAAGAATATTCCATGTACTGTGATCGAAGCTGGCCCGTGCGTGGTTACCCAAGTCAGAACTGAAGAGGTTGACGGTTATAAGGCTGTTCAATTAGGTTTCGATGACAAAGCAGACAAAAATGCTACTAAAGCGGCTTTAGGTCACTTTAAGAAAGCAGGAACTGTTGCTAAACGTAAAGTTGTCGAATTCAAAGGTTTTGAGGAGGAGTACAAATTAGGTGATACGGTAACAGTTGAGCATTTTGTAGAAGGAGAGTTTGTTGATGTTTCAGCAACTTCAAAAGGAAAAGGTTTTCAAGGGGTTGTTAAAAGACACAATTTTGCTGGTGTTGGGCAAGCAACTCATGGTCAACATAACCGTTTAAGAGCTCCTGGTTCTATAGGTGCTGCATCTTATCCTGCAAGAGTTTTCAAAGGAATGAAGATGGCAGGAAGAATGGGTGGAGATCAAATTAAAGTTCAAAACTTAAGAGTGTTAAAAGTAGTTCCTGAAAAGAATTTACTTGTTGTTAAAGGATGTGTTCCTGGACACAAAAATGCTTATGTAACTATTCAGAAGTAATGAAAGTAGCGGTAATTGATATTAACGGAAAAGAAACAGGAAGAAAGGCAGACCTTTCTGATGCTGTTTTTGGTATTGAGCCAAATAATCATGCTGTTTATCTTGATGTGAAACAATACTTGGCTAATCAGCGCCAAGGTACTCACAAAGCCAAGGAACGCGCAGAGATTGTTGGTAGTACAAGAAAGATAAAGAAACAAAAAGGAACTGGTACGGCCAGAGCTGGAAGTATTAAGTCTCCTATATTTAAAGGTGGTGGTAGAATCTTTGGTCCAAGACCACGTAACTACTCTTTTAAATTAAATAAGAACTTAAAGAGATTAGCACGTAAATCGGCGTTAAGCATTAAGGCAAATGACAAGGCTATTCAGGTTGTTGAGGATTTCACTTTTGAAGCTCCAAAAACTAAGAATTTTACTGCTATTTTGAAGTCTTTAGGACTTGAAAATAAAAAATCTTTGTTTGTGTTGGCTGAGTCAAATAAAAATGTATATTTGTCGTCACGCAATTTGAAGGGTTCGGAAGTTATAACTGCCTCAGAATTAAGTACTTACAAAATACTTAATGCTAATAGTGTTATACTTTTGGAAGGTTCTTTGAAAGGAATTGAAACGAATTTAAGTAAATAGAAGCCATGAGTATCTTAATAAAACCTATTATTACGGAAAAGGCTACTGCTGATAGTGAGGTATTTAACCGCTATGGTTTTGTAGTAGATAAGAAAGCGAATAAGGTAGAGATCAAAAAAGCAGTTGAGTCTGCTTATGGTGTTTCTGTTACTAAAGTTCGCACAATAAATGTTCGCCCAGATCGTAAAACTCGTTATACAAAAACGGGAATGATTACTGGTAAAACAACTGCTTATAAGAAAGCAATTGTACAGGTGGCGGAAGGTGAAGTAATTGATTTATATAGTAATCTTTAAGACTAAAAAATGTCAGTAAGAAAATTAAAGCCAATTACCCCAGGTCAGCGTTTTAGAGTAGTAAATGGATTTGACGCAATTACTACTGATAAGCCGGAGAAAAGTTTATTAGCTCCGAAAAAAAGAACTGGAGGTAGAAACAGTCAAGGAAAAATGACTATGCGCTATAAAGGTGGTGGTCATAAAAGAAGGTATCGTATCATTGATTTTAAACGTGATAAGCAAGGAATCCCTGCTACCGTTGCTACAATAGAATATGATCCAAATAGAACTGCATTCATTGCACTTGTAAATTACCAAGATGGTGAAAAACGTTATGTAATCGCACAAAACGGTTTACAAGTAGGTCAGAATATCGTTTCAGGTAACAATGTGGCTCCAGAAATTGGAAACGCAATGCCATTAAGTGATATCCCATTAGGTACAATCATTTCTTGTATAGAATTACGTCCAGGTCAAGGTGCTGTAATGGCACGTAGTGCCGGATCATTTGCTCAGCTTATGGCTAGAGATGGTAAGTTTGCTACGGTAAAGTTACCTTCTGGTGAGGTAAGACTGATCTTGGTTAATTGTATGGCTACCATTGGTGCTATATCCAATAGTGATCACCAGTTGATCGTTGGAGGTAAAGCGGGTAGAACAAGATGGCTAGGTCGTCGTCCTCGTACAAGACCAGTAGCAATGAACCCGGTTGATCATCCAATGGGTGGTGGTGAAGGTCGTTCTTCTGGAGGTCATCCACGTTCTAGAAAAGGTCTTCCTGCAAAAGGATACAGAACCCGCTCTAAGACGAAAGCGAGTAATAAGTATATTGTAGAACGTAGAAAGAAATAAATAAGATATGGCACGTTCATTAAAAAAAGGACCTTACGTTCACTATAAGTTAGAGAAAAAAGTAGCTGCAAATGTAGAAGCTAACAAAAAGTCTGTTATCAAGACTTGGTCTAGAGCATCTATGATTACTCCTGACTTTGTAGGGCAAACAATTGCAGTTCATAATGGTCGCCAATTTGTTCCTGTGTATATCACAGAGAATATGGTGGGTCATAAATTAGGAGAATTTTCGCCAACGCGTTCGTTTAGAGGACACGCTGGTGCTAAAAATAAAGGTAAAAAATAATTTAAGTCATGGGAGTTCGTAAAAGAGAAATGGCAGAAAGAATTAAGGAAGAGAAAAAGCAACTTGCTTTTGCTAAACTTAATAACTGTCCTACATCACCTCGCAAGATGCGTTTAGTAGCGGATTTGATTCGTGGTGAAAAAATTGAAAAGGCGCTTCATATTCTTAGATTTAATCCTAAAGAAGCATCACGTCGTTTAGAGAAGCTATTGTTATCTGCAATAGCAAACTGGCAGGCGAAAAATGAAGACGCTAGCATTGAAGATGCAGATCTTTTTGTAAAGGAGATTCGTGTAGATGGGGGAAGTATGTTGAAAAGACTACGTCCTGCTCCACAAGGCCGCGCACATAGAATAAGAAAACGCTCTAATCACGTAACGATCGTGGTTGCAGCAAACAATAATACACAAAGCTAATATAAACTATGGGACAGAAGACAAATCCAATCGGAAATCGCCTTGGTATAATCAGAGGATGGGAATCCAACTGGTACGGCGGTAATGACTACGGTGACAAACTTGCCGAAGACGATAAGATTAGAAAGTATGTACACGCACGTTTATCAAAAGCTAGTGTATCTAGGGTGATTATTGAGCGTACGCTTAAACTTGTAACCGTTACTATCACTACTGCTAGACCTGGTATCATTATCGGAAAAGGTGGTCAAGAGGTAGACAAGTTAAAAGAAGAGCTTAAGAAAATTACCGAAAAGGAAGTTCAGATCAATATTTTTGAAATCAAAAGACCAGAGCTTGATGCGTTTTTAGTAGGATCTAGCGTAGCTAGACAAATTGAAAGTCGTATTTCGTATCGTCGTGCTATCAAGATGGCTATTGCGGCTGCAATGAGAATGAATGCAGAGGGTATCAAAATCCAGATTTCAGGACGTTTGAATGGTGCAGAGATGGCACGTTCAGAATCGTATAAAGAAGGTCGTATTCCTTTATCAACATTTAGAGCTGACATCGATTATGCTTTAGTAGAAGCTCATACTACCTATGGTAGATTGGGTGTGAAAGTATGGATCATGAAAGGCGAAGTATATGGTAAAAGAGAACTTTCTCCTTTAGTTGGTTTATCCAAGAAACAAGGAAAAGGTGACAGAGGTGGACGAAGTGGTGGAAATAAATCACGTCGTAGAAAGTAATTTTTTAAAGTAAATTAACAATGTTACAGCCTAAAAGAACAAAATTCCGTAAGCAACAAAAAGGACGTATGAAAGGTCTTTCTCAAAGAGGACACACCCTTTCAAACGGTACTTTCGGAATTAAATCATTGGATTCAAGTTTTGTTACTGCTAGACAAATAGAAGCAGCTCGTATTTCTGCTACTCGTTATATGAAAAGAGAAGGGTCTCTGTGGATTAAAATTTTCCCAGACAAGCCTATTACAAAGAAACCTCTTGAAGTACGTATGGGTAAAGGAAAAGGTGCTGTAGAATACTGGGCAGCAGTAGTAAAACCAGGAAGAATATTATTTGAAATCAGTGGCGTGCCTTATGACGTTGCAAAAGAAGCATTGCGTCTGGCAGCACAGAAACTTCCTGTAAGAACTAAGTTTATTGTATCAAGAACCTATCAAGGTTAAATTCGAAAGAGACTATGAAACAATCGCAAGTAAAAGAATCGTCTACAGCTGAATTACAAGAGGAACTTAGTAAAACTCAAAAAGAATATTCAGATTTAAGAATGGCTCACGCTATGTCTCCATTAGAAAATCCTTTACAATTACGTAAAGTAAGAAGATCTATTGCAAGAATGGCTACAGAGCTAACAAAAAGAGAATTAAACGGTTAATTCTGCTGAAAGATGGAAAAAAGAAACTTAAGAAAAGAACGTATAGGAGTTGTTACTAGTAACAAAATGCAGAAATCAATCGTGGTTGCTGAAGTTAAAAAAGTAAAACACCCTATGTATGGAAAGTTCGTGTTAAAAACGAAAAAATACGTTGCACACGACGAGAAAAATGACTGCAATATTGGTGATACCGTAAAGATCATGGAAACAAGACCTATGAGTAGAACCAAATGCTGGAGATTAGTAGAAGTAATTGAAAGAGCGAAGTAATTATGGTACAACAAGAGTCTAGATTAAAGGTAGCCGATAACACAGGGGCTAAAGAAGTTTTAGCAATTCGTGTTTTAGGTGGTACAGGAAGAAGATACGCCTCTGTAGGAGACAAGATCGTTGTCAGTGTAAAAGAAGCAACTCCAAATGGAAGTATTAAAAAAGGAGCGGTTTCAACTGCAGTTGTAGTTCGTACTAAGAAAGAAGTGCGCAGGCCAGATGGTTCTTATATTCGTTTCGATGATAATGCATGTGTTTTATTAAACCCTGCTGGCGAAATGAGAGGAACTCGTGTTTTTGGTCCTGTTGCAAGAGAACTTCGTGATAAGCAATTCATGAAGATTGTTTCACTAGCGCCAGAAGTGCTTTAAAACATTTGAAAAGATGACAAAGCTAAAAATTAAATCAGGAGATACAGTACGTGTTATTGCTGGAGACAATAAAGGTCAAGAGGGTATAGTACAAAAAGTATTGAAAGATAAAAACAAGGCGATTGTAGAAGGTGTGAACTTAGTTTCTAAGCACCAGAAGCCTAGTGCTGCTAATCCACAAGGTGGAATTGTAAAGCAAGAAGCATCTATTCATATTTCTAACTTATCATTGTTAACCTCTAAAGGGGAAACTACCAGAGTTGGATATAGAATAGAAGGAGATAAGAAAGTGAGATTTGCTAAAAAATCTAATGAAGTAATATAGTTATGGCTTATATCCCAAGATTAAAACAAGAGTACAAAGACAGAGTAGTGTCTGCTCTTACAGAAGAATTCAGCTATGATAATGTAATGCAAGTGCCAAAGCTTAAAAAAATTGTTTTAAGTAGAGGTGTTGGAGCAGCGGTAGCTGATAAGAAGTTGATTGACTACGCGGTAGATGAATTAACAACAATCACTGGTCAAAAAGCTGTAGCAACAATATCTAAAAAGGATGTTGCTTCTTTCAAATTACGTAAAGGAATGCCAATTGGAGCTAAGGTTACGTTACGAGGAGAGAGAATGTACGAATTTTTGGATCGTTTAATTACTTCAGCTTTACCACGTGTAAGAGACTTCAATGGAATTAAAGCTACTGGTTTTGACGGTAGAGGTAACTATTCTTTAGGAATTTTAGAACAGATTATCTTCCCAGAAATTGATATCGATAAGGTAAATAAAATTTCAGGAATGAACATCACGTTCGAAACTTCTGCGAAGACTGATAAAGAAGCAAAATCATTGTTAACCGAACTAGGATTACCTTTTAAAAAGAATTAATTATGGCTAAAGAATCAATGAAAGCCCGTGAGGTGAAGAGAGCAAAAACTGTAGCTAAATATGCTGAAAAACGTAAAGCTTTAAAAGAAGCAGGAGATTATGAAGCATTACAAAAGTTGCCAAAAAATGCGTCTCCGATCCGTATGCATAATCGTTGTAAGTTAACAGGAAGACCAAAAGGTTATATACGTCAATTTGGAATTTCTCGTGTAACTTTCAGAGAGATGGCTAATAAAGGATTAATTCCAGGGGTAACCAAAGCTAGTTGGTAATAATAAAGTAAATTAATTGGTATAAGGTTCAACCAAAAATTGAAAACCAATACCATAAACTATAAACAATGAATACAGATCCTATTGCAGATTATTTAACCAGAATTCGTAATGCAAACAGTGCTCAGCATAGAGTTGTTGAGATCCCAGCATCAAAGGTTAAAAAAGAGATCACTAAAATATTATTCGATCAAGGATATATTTTAAGTTATAAGTTTGAAGATAATACTACTCAAGGTACTATCAAGATAGCACTGAAATACAATAAGATGACCAAAGAACCTGTAATAAAAGAATTACAGAGAATCAGTAAACCTGGTCTTCGTAAGTATGCTGGAGCTAGTGATATACCAAGAATTCTTAATGGCTTAGGTATCGCAATCGTGTCAACTTCTCATGGAGTAATGACCGGTAAACGAGCAAAACAAGAGAATGTTGGTGGAGAGGTACTTTGTTACGTATATTAACAGTATAAAAGACAAAAAGAAATGTCAAGAATAGGAAAAAATCCAGTAACTATTCCGTCTGGTGTCACTGTAGAAGTGACAGGTAATGTTGTTACTGTTAAAGGAAAATTAGGAGAGCTTTCTCAAGAGATTGACAGTATTGCTGTGAAGGTTGAAGAAGGACAAGTGGTTCTAGAAAGACCAAGCGAAGCCAAAGATCATAAAGCAAAACACGGTTTATACAGAGCTTTGATCAATAATATGGTTATTGGTGTTTCTGAAGGTTTTACCAAAGAGTTAGAATTAGTAGGAGTTGGATACAGAGCTTCTAACCAAGGTCAAAAATTAGATTTGGCTTTAGGATTCTCTCACAGTATAGTTATGGACCTTGCTCCAGAAGTGAAGGTTGAAACTATTTCTGAAAAAGGTAAAAACCCTATTGTAAAATTAACTTCTCATGACAAACAACTGGTAGGACAGATAGCAGCTAAGATTAGAGGCTTCCGTAAGCCAGAACCTTACAAAGGGAAGGGAATTAAATTCGTAGGAGAACAATTAAGAAGAAAAGCAGGTAAATCTGCATAATAACTAACGTTATGGCATTCTCAAAAGAATCAAGAAGATTAAAAATAAGAAAGCGAATCCGCGGTAGAGTAAGCGGAACAGAACAACGTCCTAGATTATCTGTTTTTAGAAGTAATAAAGAAATCTATGCTCAAATCATAGATGACGTAACTGGTAAGACTATCAGTTCGGCTTCTTCAAGAGATAAAGACATTGCTTCGGCATCTGGAAATAAAATTGAAATAGCAAACTTGGTTGGAAAAGCACTTGCTGAAAAAGCTAAGAAAGCTGGAGTTGAAACAGTATCTTTTGATAGAGGAGGATATTTGTATCACGGTAGAGTAAAATCATTAGCTGAAGGAGCTAGAGAAGCAGGACTTAAATTCTAAGAAATTATGTATCAAAAATATAAAAACGCAGAATTAGTAAAACCAAGTGGACTTGAGCTTAAAGACCGTTTAGTTGGTGTTCAACGTGTTACTAAGGTAACTAAAGGTGGTAGAGCATTTGGATTCTCTGCAATTGTTGTTGTAGGAGATGAAAATGGTGTTGTAGGTCATGGTTTAGGTAAGTCTAAGGAAGTTGCAGAAGCTATTGCTAAAGCGGTAGAAGATGCAAAAAAGAATTTAGTTCGTATACCTTTGCATAAAGGAACATTACCTCATGAGCAAAAAGGTAAATATGGGGGAGCTAGAGTGTTATTAATGCCTGCAGCAACAGGTACCGGAGTTATCGCTGGTGGTGCAATTCGTGCGGTATTAGAAGCAGTAGGAGTACACGACGTACTTTCTAAGAATCAAGGATCGTCTAACCCACACAATGTGGTGAAAGCAACATTTGATGCTTTGTTACAATTGCGAAGTGCGCAACAAGTAGCTGCTCAGCGTGGTGTTTCACTTGAAAAAGTGTTTAAAGGATAAATAAAGGAACGATGGCAAAGATTAAAATTACTAAAGTAAAAAGTGCAATTAATCGCACTCAAAGACAAAAGAGAACCCTAGAGGCTCTAGGTCTTAAAAAGATCGGCCAGGTTGTGGAGCATGATAATACTCCTAATATCCTTGGGATGGTAAATAAAGTTAAACATTTAGTTTCGGTTGAAACAAAATAATAATAGCACATGGATTTAAGTAACTTAAAACCTGCTGCAGGTTCGGTAAAAAATAACAATAAGCGAGTTGGTCGTGGACAAGGTTCTGGAAAAGGTGGAACTTCTACACGAGGGCATAAAGGAGCAAAGTCTCGTTCTGGATATTCTAGAAAGATAGGTTTCGAAGGAGGGCAAATGCCACTTCAAAGACGTGTTCCTAAATTCGGTTTCAAGAACATCAATAGAAAAGAATATCAAGGGATTAACCTAGATACACTACAGAAATTAGTGGATGAAGGAAAAATCAAAGATACTGTTGATCTAGATGTAATCTTGGCTACTCGTCTTGCTGGGAAAAATGATTTGGTTAAGATACTGGGAAGAGGTGAATTGAAGGCAAAACTAAAAGTCTCGGCTCACAAATTTACAGCCACGGCAAAAGCAGCTATCGAAGCAGCTGGTGGTGAAGCAGTAACCTTATAATAAACAATTCATGAAATTTATTGATACAATAAAGAACATTTGGAGAATCGAAGAACTAAAAAACAGAATCTTGGTTACGCTGGGATTGCTTTTAGTATATCGTTTTGGAGCACAAGTTGTACTTCCTGGTGTGGATGCAGCTGAATTAGCAAATTTAGGTACTCAAACTCAAGATGGTTTGCTAGGTTTGCTTAATGCATTTACCGGAGGAGCATTTGCTAATGCATCAGTGTTTGCACTTGGTATTATGCCATATATTTCTGCTTCTATTGTGGTTCAGTTAATGGGTATTGCGATACCTTATTTACAAAAACTACAAAAAGAAGGAGAGAGTGGTAGAAAAAAAATTAATCAAATTACACGTTGGTTAACAATTGCAATTACCTTGGTACAAGGTCCTGGATATATTTATAATTTATTTGCAACACTACCTGGTGAAGCATTTGTAATTCCTAGCCAGACTGTTTTTGTTGTGTCTTCAGTAATAATTCTTACCACAGGGTGTATTTTTGCAATGTGGCTGGGTGAGAAAATAACAGATAAAGGTATAGGTAATGGTATCTCATTATTGATAATGGTGGGGATTATTGCAACACTACCTCAATCATTCGTTCAGAACTTTATCTCTAGAACTTCTGGAGAAGGTGGAGATATTATCATGGTGTTGATTGAATTGGTTATCTGGTTTGTAATTATTCTAGCTTCTGTGTTGTTAGTAATGGCCGTTCGTCAGGTTCCCGTGCAATACGCTAGAAGAACTGCTGGTGGAGGATATGAGAAGAATGTTTTTGGTTCTCGCCAATATATTCCTTTGAAGTTAAATGCATCTGGTGTTATGCCAATCATTTTTGCACAGGCGATTATGTTTGTTCCTGCTGCAGTGGCTGGTCTTTCTGATTCAGAAACTTCGCAAGGTGTGGCAGCTGCGTTTAGTGATATATTTGGATTTTGGTACAATGTTTTATTTGCTTTATTAATTATTGTATTTACGTATTTCTATACAGCGATTACGGTTCCGACTAATAAAATGGCGGATGATTTAAAGCGTAGCGGAGGTTTTATTCCGGGGATTCGTCCGGGAAGCGAAACGTCTGAATATTTAGATAAAATTATGTCTCAAATTACATTGCCTGGATCAATATTTTTAGCACTGATTGCAATATTTCCTGCAATTGCAGTTAAATTACTTAGTGTTCAGCAAGGTTGGGCGTTGTTTTTTGGAGGAACTTCCTTACTGATTATGGTCGGAGTAGCTATAGATACAATGCAACAGGTAAATTCATATTTGTTGAACAGACATTATGATGGATTAATGAAATCTGGTAAAAACCGAAAAGCAGTAGCATAATGGCAAAACAACCGGCAATAGAACAGGATGGAAGTATTATTGAAGCATTGTCTAATGCAATGTTTCGTGTTGAGCTTGAAAACGGTCACGTTGTGACTGCACATATCTCTGGTAAAATGCGTATGCATTACATTAAATTATTGCCTGGAGACAAAGTAAAGTTAGAGATGAGTCCTTACGACTTATCAAAGGCTCGTATAACATATAGATACTAATTAATTTAAGAATATTAGGTTATTAAGATTTTTTCCGTAATTTTGCAGGCTGAAAAAATCTTGTTAATGGATACTTCTGAGAAGCAATATGTTTTTCAGTAAATAAATAACAAAAAGATGAAAGTTAGAGCATCAATAAAAAAAAGAAGTGCCGAGTGCAAGATTGTGCGTAGAAAAGGCCGACTTTACGTGATTAATAAAAAGAATCCTAGATTTAAACAAAGACAAGGGTAATTATGGCAAGAATTGCAGGGGTAGATATACCTAAACAAAAGCGAGGAGTTATAGCATTAACCTATATCTTCGGAATTGGTAGAAGTAGAGCTAAGGAAATTTTAGCTAATGCCAAAGTAGATGAAAGTATTAAAGTTTCTGATTGGGATGATGATCAAATTGGTCGTATCCGTGAAGCTGTAGGTGCCTATACCATAGAAGGAGAATTAAGGTCTGAAGTACAGTTAAATATCAAGCGTCTTATGGATATAGGATGTTATAGAGGTATACGTCACAGATCTGGATTACCTCTTAGAGGACAACGCACTAAGAATAATTCTAGAACACGTAAAGGAAGAAGAAAAACAGTTGCTAACAAGAAAAAAGCGACTAAATAATAAGTAGTATGGCAAAGTCAACTTCAAAAAAACGTAAAGTAATAGTTGAATCTGTTGGGGAAGCACACGTAACAGCTTCTTTTAACAACATTATTATTTCGCTGACCAATAAAAAAGGAGATGTAATTTCTTGGTCTTCTGCAGGTAAAATGGGATTCAGAGGATCTAAAAAGAATACACCTTATGCTGCGCAATTAGCCGCCGAAGATGCTGCAGGTGTTGCTATTGAAGCAGGATTGAAAAAGGTGAAGGTTTATGTAAAAGGACCAGGAAACGGTAGAGAGTCTGCAATTCGTTCTATTCACAATGCAGGTATAGAGGTTACAGAAATTATAGACGTAACACCAATGCCGCACAACGGATGCCGTCCTCCTAAAAGACGTAGAGTTTAATTTTTATCCCGAAACTTGTTTCGGGATCTCTTTATATTATAACATAAATAAGTAAATCTAAATGAGGAGTATTGATTATCGAAGGAAAGTGACCTTAATTCATAATCACCTCAATAACTAAATTATTAATAATGGCAAGATATACTGGTCCAAAAACTAAAATCGCTCGTAAATTTGGAGAAGCGATTTTCGGAGACGATAAGTCCTTCGAAAAAAGAAATTACCCTCCTGGGCAACATGGAAACAACAGACGTAGAGGTAAGAAAAGTGAATATGCTATCCAGTTAATGGAAAAGCAAAAAGCTAAATATACCTATGGAATCCTTGAACGTCAGTTCCGTAACATGTTCGAAAAAGCAACACGTGCACAAGGGATTACCGGTGAGGTATTACTTCAACTATGTGAATCTCGTTTGGACAATGTAGTGTTTAGAATGGGATTGGCAAACTCTCGTAGAGGAGCAAGACAGCTGGTTTCTCATAGACACATAACTGTAAATGGAAAGCAAGTGAATATACCTTCTTACCAATTAAAAGCTGGAGATGTTGTTGGAGTAAGAGAAAAATCAAAATCATTAGAAGTAGTTCAAAATGCACTTGCTAATAATAGCAAGGTATACGAATGGATTACTTTTAATAATGATACAAAAGAAGGTACTTTTGTGTCGGTACCGGCTAGAATTCAGATTCCGGAAAACATTAATGAACAATTCATCGTCGAATTATACTCTAAGTAATAACTCTAAGAAGAAACAATAACATGGCAATATTAAATTTTCAGAAGCCCGATAAAGTTATCATGATCGACTCTACTGAGTTCGATGGTAAATTTGAATTTAGACCATTAGAACCAGGGTATGGATTAACGGTAGGTAATGCTTTACGAAGAGTTTTGCTGTCTTCTTTAGAAGGATTCGCTATAACTTCTCTTAGAATAGAAGGTGTAGATCACGAGTTCTCAACTATTTCTGGAGTAGTAGAGGATGTTACAGAGATTATCCTAAACCTTAAGCAAGTACGTTTCAAGCGTCAAATTGAGGATATAGATAATGAGTCTGTTACAATCTCTATTTCAGGTCAGGAACAATTAGTCGCTGGTGATTTTCAGAAATTTATTTCTGGCTTCCAAGTGCTAAATCCTGATTTAGTTATCTGCAATATGGATAAGAAAGTAGCACTTAACCTTGAAATTACTATCGAGAAAGGTAGAGGTTATGTACCTGCTGAAGAAAATAAGAAAGCAAACGCTCCTATAGGAACCATTTTTACGGATTCTATTTACACGCCAATCAAAAATGTTAAGTATAGCATTGAGAACTATCGTGTAGAGCAAAAAACCGATTACGAAAAATTAGTTTTCGAAATTGTGACTGATGGGTCTATTCATCCGAAAGATGCATTAACAGAAGCAGCTAAAATATTAATCCATCACTTCATGTTATTCTCAGATGAGCGTATCACATTAGAAGCCGATGAGATTGCTCAAACTGAAACTTATGATGAAGAATCACTTCACATGAGACAGTTGTTAAAAACTAAGTTAATCGATATGGATCTTTCTGTACGTGCACTTAACTGTTTGAAAGCTGCAGAAGTAGATACTTTGGGTGACTTAGTATCATATAACAAAAATGACTTAATGAAGTTCCGTAACTTTGGTAAGAAGTCTTTAACAGAACTTGAAGAGCTAGTTAATGTTAAAGGACTTAACTTTGGTATGGATCTTTCAAAATACAAATTAGATAAAGACTAATCCATCATAATTTGCTCTCTGCAAGAGGCGGATTGAGCAAGATGATGATTAAAATTAAATGTCATGAGACACGGAAAAAAAGTAAATCACTTAGGAAGAAAAACAGCACATCGTAAAGCAATGCTTGCAAACATGGCTTGTTCCCTAATTGAGCATAAAAGGATCAATACTACGGTAGCTAAAGCTAAGGCGCTTAAGCAATTTGTAGAGCCTTTGGTAACTAAGTCTAAAGAAGATACTACGCATAATCGCCGTATCGTTTTCAGTAAACTACGTAACAAATATGCCGTAACTGAATTATTTAGAGACGTAGCTACTAAAGTAGGAGACAGACCAGGAGGATATACAAGAATTATTAAACTTGGAAATCGTCTTGGGGATAATGCTGACATGGCAATGATCGAATTAGTAGATTATAACGAGCTTTACAACGCTGGTAAACCTGCTAAGAAGAAAGCAAGAAGAAGAGGAGGTAAAGGAAAGAAAGCTACAGCTGCTCCTGCCGCTCCAGCTCCTGAGACAACAAATTCTGAAGAAGAATAAATGAAAAGTGTGAATAACACATAATAACAAAAGGATAAACGTTTGGCGTTTATCCTTTTTTTTTGAATAATTTTGGAAAGTTTTTTCCGTACTGTAAAATAATATTATCAAAAAAATAAAGTAGAAAAATGATGAAATACCAATCCCGAAAAAAAGCAATTCTTTTATTAGCCGATGGCACAATTTTTCATGGTAAAGCAGTAGGCAGAGAGGGAAGTGCTTTTGGAGAAGTGTGTTTTAATACCGGAATGACTGGTTATCAAGAGATTTTTACAGATCCATCGTATTATGGCCAGTTGATGGTAGCTACCAACGCACACATTGGAAATTATGGAACTAATGAGGATGAAATGGAGTCGGACTCTATAAAAATCTCAGGCCTTATTGTAAAGAATTTTAGCTATGAATATTCAAGAGATCGTGCAGATAGCTCGTTACAAGAATTTTTGGAAAAGTATAACTTACTGGCAATTTCTGATGTAGATACACGTGCATTAGTTAGTTATATACGCGATAATGGTGCGATGAATGCTGTAATTTCTACAGAAATTGATGATATTGATAAATTAAAAGAACGATTGGCAGCCGTACCTAATATGAACGGATTAGAGTTGGCCTCCAAAGTTTCTACCAAAGAGCCGTATTTCTTTGGTGATCCTAATGCTACCTACAAGATTTCTGCATTGGATATTGGAATAAAGAAAAATATACTGCGCAACCTTGCCAGTAGAGATGCATATATAAAGGTGTTCCCCTATAATGCTTCTTTCGAAGAAATGAGTGAATGGGGACCGGATGGCTACTTTTTATCCAACGGGCCAGGAGATCCTGAACCACTTACTGAAGCAATTAATACAGCAAAAGAAATATTGGAAAGAGATTTACCATTATTCGGAATCTGTTTAGGGCATCAAGTAATTGCACTTGCTAATGGGATAAGTACCTACAAAATGCACCACGGACATAGAGGAATAAATCATCCTGTAAAGAACTTACTCACAAGTAAAGGTGAAATCACCTCGCAGAACCATGGTTTCGCAATAAACAAAGAAGAAACAGAAAACCACGCTAATGTCGAAATCACCCACTTACATCTTAACGATGACACGGTAGCCGGAATTAGACTGAAAAATAAAAACTGTTTTTCTGTACAGTATCACCCAGAAGCTAGCCCGGGACCAAATGATTCTACCTATTTGTTTGATCAGTTTATTGAGAATATCAAAAAAGTAAAAATTACAGTATAAATTTTAGGTATAGTTATGTTATTTTTAGTGCGTTTTTGTAATGTGCTAACCTATAACGTTATAGTTGATAACTTAACAGTAATATTGCGGTATCCGTAATAAATTAAGGCTTTTTTGAAGGCGATAGAATTACCTGTTTTGTTATCTTGCGAAGAATTAAAATTATCCAACAAAATAATAAGAAAAATGAGTGTAATTATTAATATTCACGCTAGACAGATATTAGATTCACGTGGTAACCCAACCGTAGAAGTAGATGTAATCACTGAAAATGGTGTCTTAGGAAGAGCTGCTGTTCCTTCAGGGGCTTCAACAGGAGAACACGAGGCAGTTGAGCTTAGAGACGGAGGTAAAAACTACATGGGTAAAGGAGTATTGAAAGCTGTTGAAAATGTAAATACAATAATTGCTGAAGAGTTATTAGGGTATTCTGTTTTCGATCAGAATTTATTGGATCAAACTATGATCGATCTTGATGGTACACCTAATAAGTCAAAACTGGGAGCCAATGCCATATTAGGAGTTTCACTTGCAGTAGCAAAAGCGGCTGCAAACGAACTTAATATGCCATTGTATCGCTATGTTGGAGGAGTAAGTGCCAATACACTTCCTGTTCCTATGATGAATATCATTAATGGAGGTTCTCACAGTGATGCTCCAATCGCATTTCAGGAGTTTATGGTGATGCCTGTTAAAGCTGATAACTTCACACAGGCTATGCAAATGGGAACCGAGATATTCCATAACCTGAAAAAAGTGTTGCATGATAGAGGATTAAGTACTGCTGTAGGTGATGAAGGAGGTTTTGCTCCTACTTTGGACGGCACAGAAGATGCTTTGGATTCTATTGCAAAAGCGGTTGAAAATGCAGGCTATAAATTTGGTGATGAAGTAATGGTTGCCTTAGATTGTGCTTCTGCAGAGTTTTATGTAGACGGTAAATATGATTATACTAAATTTGAAGGTGATAAAGGAGTAGTTCGTACTAGTGAAGAACAAGCAGATTATTTAGCTGAATTAGCTGCAAAATATCCTATCATTTCTATTGAAGACGGAATGGATGAGAACGATTGGGAAGGATGGAAATATCTAACCGATAAAATTGGAGATAAAGTTCAGTTAGTAGGAGATGATTTATTTGTAACTAATGTTGAAAGACTTTCTCGAGGAATTGAAAACGGTATTGCAAATTCTATCTTGATTAAGGTTAACCAAATAGGGACACTTACCGAAACTATCGCAGCAGTTAATATGGCTCACAATGCAGGGTATACCTCAGTAATGTCTCACCGTTCTGGAGAAACGGAAGATAATACGATTGCAGATTTGGCTGTAGCTTTAAATACTGGGCAAATCAAAACCGGATCGGCTTCTCGAAGTGATAGAATGGCAAAATACAATCAATTATTGCGTATTGAAGAAGAACTTGGAACCGTAGCTTATTATCCAAAAGAAAAAGCTTTCAAAGTTAAATAATATAGTGTACAATTATTGAATGAAAATAGGCTATCTTACCAGATAGTCTATTTTTTTTGCGAATAATTTTGAAAACCCTCTGTAGGGCTAAAAATCGTATAACGATTAATAATATATTAACACTATATTTTGTATTTTAGCAACCCTTACAATAACAGCAAAATTCTAAATAATTATATGTCAAAAATAGCTACGTTAGAAATCGACGGTAACGAATATGAGTTTCCAATTATAGAAGGAACAGAGAATGAATTAGGAATCGATATTAAAACACTTAGAGGTGTTACCGGGGGTATTACCACCATTGATCCCGGTTATAAAAATACCGGAAGTTGCGAGAGTGGTATCACCTTTTTGGACGGAGAAAAGGGAATTCTAAGATACCGTGGATATTCTATTGAAGAGCTTGCCGAAAAAGCTGATTTTCTGGAGGTTTGCTATTTGTTGATTTTTGGGGAATTGCCGACCAAAGAACAATTAGAGAAATTTGATAAGGATATCAAAGAAGAGTCACATGTTGATGAAGATATGAAGAAGATCCTGGACGGATTTCCAAAAAGTGCTCACCCAATGGGAGTGTTATCTTCTTTGACCAGTGCTTTAATTGCTTTTAATCCAGGATCTGTAGATGTAGATTCTGAGGAAGAAATGTATGGAGCTATCGTAAAGATACTGGCTAAGTTTCCTGTGTTGGCAGCTTGGACCATGAGAAAACGAAAAAGCCTTCCATTAGACTATGGGGATAACTCTTTAGGGTATGTAGAGAATCTGCATAAAATGATGTTTGCAAGACCTAACCAAACTTATGAGGCGGATAAAATTGTAAATGATGCATTAGATAAGCTATTAATTCTTCATGCAGATCACGAGCAAAACTGTTCTACTTCTACGGTAAGAATTGTAGGTTCTTCCCATGCAGGATTATTTGCATCGTTATCTGCAGGTATATCTGCCCTTTGGGGTCCACTACATGGAGGAGCAAATCAAGCAGTTATAGAAATGCTTGAAGCAATTCGGGAAGATGGAGGTGATACGGCCAAATATATTGCAAAAGCAAAAGATAAAAGTGATCCTTTCCGTTTAATGGGATTTGGTCATAGAGTATATAAAAATTTCGATCCTAGAGCAAAGATTATCAAAAAATCTGCAGAAGAAGTTTTAGGAAATTTGGGTATAGAAGACCCTGTTCTTGATATTGCTAAAGGATTGGCTGAAGTAGCTCTAAAAGATGAGTACTTTGTACAACGAAAATTGTATCCTAACGTAGATTTCTACTCTGGGATTATCTATAGAGCATTAGGAATCCCAACAGATATGTTTACTGTAATGTTTGCATTGGGTAGATTACCGGGATGGATTGCGCAATGGAGAGAGATGCGCCTGCGCAAAGAACCAATCGGAAGACCAAGACAGATTTATATTGGTGAGAACTACAGACCGTTTAAGTCCATTTCTGAGCGTTAGAATCAGGGTAGTTTATAAGTACAGAAGCGTTGAAGAAATTCAACGCTTTTTTTATTGAATCCTCATTAAAAACTTTTTCAATAGTGGTTTTTTTTATATTTTGATAATATTATACTTACTTTTTTAAAGAAATTTAGTTATGTAATATTGTCTATTTATATATTTGCCTAACTACTCAAACAAAACAGATTATTTTACACTTAAAAACAAATTTTGTTGAATTTAAATATACAAAACGAAACGTCGAGGCTTAGGGCAGTGGTTTTAGGCACAGCTGTTAATAATGGACCAATTCCGAAAATAGAAGAGGCTTATGATCCAAAATCTATAGAGCATATCAAAGCAGGAACCTATCCTAAGGAAGCGGATATGACCAATGAAATGGAGGCCGTAGCCAAAGTTTTTGAAAAATACGCTGTAAAAGTATTTCGACCTGAAATAATTAAAGATTGTAATCAAATCTTTGCTAGAGACATAGCACTTGTGATCGAGGATAAATTTATTAAATCGAATATCTTACCAGATCGCGAAAAAGAAATCAAGGCAATACAACATGTAATAGACCAAATTGATCCTGAAAAAGTGTACAAGGCACCTTCAGAAGAGATTCATTTTGAAGGAGGCGATATTATGATTCATAACGATCATATTTTTATTGGAACCTATAAAGGAGGAGACTATCCAGATTGTATTGTTGCACGTACTAATATGAAAGGGGTGGATTACATCAAATCACTTTTTCCAAACAAAACTGTAAAGGAATTTGATCTAAATAAATCTATGAAAGATCCCAAAGACAATGCGTTACATCTGGATTGTTGTTTTCAACCTGTTGGGAAAAACAAAGCGATCATTCATAAAGAAGGTTTCAGAAACATATCAGATTATGAGTATTTGGTTAATTTCTTCGGAAAAGAAAACTTATTTCATATCGATAAGAATGAAATGTACCACATGAACTCAAATATTTTTTCAATAGCTGAAGATGTAGTGATTTCAGAAAGAAATTTTACAAGATTAAATGCATGGCTTAGAAACCTCAATATTACTGTAGAAGAAGTGCCTTATGCCGAAATTGCAAAGCAAGAAGGCTTATTACGTTGTTCCACAATGCCATTAATACGAGATTAAGGAATGAAGCAAATAACAAATACAATAGTAATGATTCGTCCCGTACAATTTAGGATGAATGAAGAGACTGCAGTAAATAACTATTATCAGGAAAATACTGGCATTACAGATGCCAATGCAAAAGCCCAACAAGAATTTGATGGATTTGTAGCTGTATTAAAAAAAGCCGGAGTGAATGTTATTGTAATAGAAGATGATCCTAATAATGATACACCTGATTCTATCTTCCCAAATAACTGGGTTTCTTTTCATGAAAATGGCGATGTAGGTTTATATCCAATGTTTGCTGTAAATAGAAGAAGAGAACGTAGACCCGAGGTTTTGAACATTATAGAAACGTCTGGTTTTGAAATCAAAAATATTGTTGATTATACGTCTGCTGAAGATGAAGAGGTGTTTCTTGAAGGAACTGGTAGTTTAGTTTTAGATAGAGTAAATCGAAAAGCTTATTGTGCACTTTCGCCTCGGGCAGACGAAGAATTGGTTATAGAGTTTTGCGAAGATTTTGAATATACTCCGGTAATCTTTACGGCTTATCAAACAGTCGAAGGAAAAAGATTGCCAATATACCATACCAATGTAATGATGGGAATAGGCGAAACATTTGCAATAGTCTGTTCCGATTGTGTAGATGATAAAAAGGAAAGAAAAAGTCTTGTAAATCATTTAAAAAATGATGGTAAAGAGGTTATTACAATAACCGAAGATCAAGTAAATAATTTTGCAGGTAATATGTTGCAAGTTGCAGGTTCGGTGGATAAGCGTTATCTTGTAATGTCAACTGCAGCTTATAAATGCTTAACCAAGGATCAAATAAATAAGATAGAAAAGCATTGTGCAATTCTTCATAGTGACCTTACGACTATTGAAACGTTGGGAGGTGGAAGCGCAAGATGCATGATGGCGGAGGTCTTTCTGCCGGGTAAATAATAGAATATGCTTTCGAAGAAAACAAAATATGGACTAAAAGCGCTTACATATATCGCTAGAAAGAAATGCGATCACCCAGTTCAAATATCTGAGATTGCAAAGAGCGAAAATATTTCGCAAAAATTCTTAGAAAGCATATTGCTGACGTTAAGAAAGAATGGGTTTTTAGGTTCTAAAAAAGGTAAAGGAGGAGGGTATTATCTTATAAGAGAGCCAAAAGATATAGTGATGGCTTCAGTAATAAGAGTATTAGAAGGTCCCATAGCAATGTTACCTTGTGTAAGCCTTAATTTTTATGAAAAATGCGATGATTGCCCAGATGAGGATAGTTGTGCGGTTCATAGCTTAATGATAGAAGTAAGGGATAATACCTTAAAAGTATTGGAAAACAAGACGCTGGCCGATTTTATAAATTAATTTATTGTTTTTTGTATTTGTAAGGGCCTTTGATTTTACCCCATACCTGTTTACCCTTTTGGTCATAACCTCGGGTCCAAATAGATATTTTGTCTTTGCTCACCACAAAAGCACTAGTAATGTAATCAATACCTTTAATATTACTAATGCAAGAACCCTTATTTGTTTTTCCCGAAAATATGGTCGAAGTTTTTTTCTTGAAGAATACCTCACAGCCCTCTCTAATTTCTATGTCGTCCAGAGTGAGCTTGTCAAAAAGCTTTGGATTATTCCAGTCAACTTCAAAATCCTTTGCATTAGCAATTATATAGCTAGTACTTACAAAATTAGAAGAGTCTAAACGCTTATAATTTACAATTCGCCGGCTATAGATATAGTCGTCCTGTTTTGCATCTGATACTTCAGAATATACCCAATAACCTGGTTGGTCTTTCCATATTCTCATGTTTATTAGGTTTAAGTGGGTAAAACTTACATCATTTTTGGCTTGCTCTTCATTAGAAAACTCCCCCAATAGTAATGTCACTAAGTCATTTAATTCGACATCTTTTGTACTTTTCGAATTGCAGCTAAGTAGTAAGATGAATAAGAAAAAAAAAGGTAAGAGTTGCTTCATGCAGTTTTTTGTTAAATATATGAAAAAAACACATAAAAACGGTAATTTATCGATAAAACTAAGCGTTTTATCCTAGTAAAATTAATTTTCTGATGTGATTTTTCGAATCATACCTCCAAAAATAAAATAATGAAATGGAATCATAGTAAACCAATATAATCGCCCCCAAATACCTTTAGGTCTAAAAGTTGCCGTTTGGTGTAAAATGTTGTTCTTATCTATATCAAATTCTAACCACGCTTCTCCCGGAACTCGCATTTCAGCAAATAGTAATAAGCGTTTGTTTTTTTTGTCTGCCACTAAGACTCTCCAGAAATCAAGGGCATCACCAGAGAATATTTTATCCGGATGTGTCCTTCCTCTTCGCAATCCGACCCCTCCAAAGAACTTATCCAAATACCCTCTCATTTTCCACATCCAGTTACCATAATACCATCCCGTATCACCACCTATGGCCCATATACGTTCTATGACTTTTTCGGGATTATCAATCTTTAATTTTTTCTTATCGGTAAGGCAACCTCTTTTAGGGACCGTAATATACTTTTGCGTATTTATATTAAATCTACCACTTATCATAGAGTCCTTCCAGCTGGATACTACTTGATTCTGTTCTATTTTTATAAAGGCAAGTTCTAATGATTTGGTATATGAAATTGGTGTAATCCCTAATAATTTTTCTAACCGATCATCTTTTGCGATAACCGGTATTTTCATACTGTCTACCAAATTAAGTGCTAGTTTATAAGAGGTAGAGGTAACAAAATAAAGCCAGTAAGAGGATAATTTGGGCGTCATAACAGGAACTGTAATGATAAAAGATTTAATACCCCTTACTTTGGCATATTGCTTCAACATTTGTTTATACGTTAAAATACCGGGGCCACTAATATCATACGATTCGTTATAACACTTGGGATTGCCCAAAACTCCTGTCATAAAACTCAAAACATCTCTAATGGCAATAGGCTGTGTTTTTGTATTTACCCATTTTGGGGTAATCATAACGGGTAGTTTTTCGCATAAATCTCGGATAATTTCAAAAGAAGAACTTCCGGAGCCTACAATAATCCCTGATCGCAATACAGTGAGATTGTAATTGCCCTGGTATAATATCTCTTCCACATTTTTCCGAGACCATAAGTGTTTAGATAGGTTTTTTTCGTTAACAATACCACTTAGATAAATTACTTGTTGAATATTAGTTTCTCCTACATAAACATTAAAGTTTTGAGCTGATATTTCTTCTTTTTTATCAAAATCTGATGTAGAAGAACTCATAGAATGAATTAAATAATAAGCTGCATCTATGTTTTTGGGTAATTTTGATGGGTCCGGAGCGTTCAGAAAGTCAATTTCTATTATAGAAACCTTTTCACTAGTCTCCTGATCTATAGAAAGCCTGTTTTTATCTCGTACACAACAGATAACTTCGTGACCAGAATCTAGCAATAAAGGCAATAATCTCATACCAATATATCCATTGGTACCTGTGAGAAGAATTCGCATTTTTCTGTTTAAGTTACAAAGAAATTAATTTCAATAAAAAGAAACATACATGTTTTAAAGATCTTCGATATGGGTGGCACTATTATCGACTTTATAACTAAGTATTTTTTTTACATATTTATGAATGGCTGAATCATTTTTTCCAGCCTTAAATTTTAAGAAATAATGGTCTCGATAGATAGAATATTCATCTGCTTTCCCTTTGTATAGATGCAATTTGTAGAAAGGGATCACTAATAAGTAGGTTTCTAGGCGAACTCCAAAACCTACTAATATTCCTTTAGGTCTTAATTCTATATTGCAGGTTTTAATGCTATTGTCCAGAATTAATAAATTATGTATTTCTATGCTGCTAGAAGTAATATGAAGTTTTGGAGATCCAATGCCTCCAAGTTTAATTCGTTGCATTAGGGTAAAAGGCTTGCCTACTTCATTGTTTACCTTTTTAGTTAACTCGGGATCTTTATAGGAGTTATTGACAAGCATTCTTTTTTATTACAATATAGCCAAATGATGAAAAAAACGAGTAGTATCACACTATAATTTCTATTATCTTTGCAGCTTAATTAAGTGCAACTATTTATAAGAATCTTTTTTAAAAGAAGTTCTTAAAAATGATGTATTGAACTTATCCCGCTAATGAGCGGGATCTTTTTTAATGACCCTTTATTTATAAAAATGAGTTTACAACAAACCATTTCAGAAAAAACAAAAATGGCCGTACAAGACTTGTATGGAGCGACTTTAGAATCTGTTGAATTGCAATCAACCCGCAAAGAGTTTGAAGGAGATATCACGGTAGTGGTATTTCCAATGCTTAGAGTGGTAAAAGGAAATCCCATGCAAATTGGTGAAGCTTTGGGTAAATACCTGGTAGAAACTGTTGATGAAATAGAAGGATATAATGTGGTAAAAGGATTTTTAAATCTTGTGATTTCAGATGTTTATTACCTCGATTTTTTTGAAAGTATAAAGGATAAAGAACGTTTTGGTTTTGCAGATTCTCTTAAAGACGATAGAGCTGTTATGGTTGAGTATTCATCACCAAATACGAATAAACCATTGCATCTTGGACATATAAGAAATATTCTTTTGGGATATTCTGTGGCGCAAATCATTAAGGCTAGTGGTAAAAAGGTGTATAAAACCCAAATTATTAATGACCGCGGGATACATATTTGTAAATCTATGATTGCTTGGAAGAAATATGGCGAAGGTGAAACTCCCGACTCTTCTGGTCTTAAGGGTGATAAACTGGTTGGGAATTACTATGTGAAATTTGATCAAGTTTATAAAGATCAGATTGCAAAATTGATCGAAGATGGTAAATCCGAAGACGATGCAAAAAAAGAAGCACCAATTTTGGTTGAAGCACAACAAATGCTTCGTAAGTGGGAAGCTGGAGATCCTGACGTAGTGGAACTTTGGAAACAAATGAATGGTTGGGTATACGATGGTTTTGATCAAACGTATAATACTCTGGGAGTAGATTTTGATAGTTATTATTATGAAAGTAATACCTATTTACTAGGTAAAGACAATATTGAAGAAGGTTTATCTAGTGGAGTATTCTTTAAAAAAGAGGATGGATCCGTTTGGTGTGACCTGACCAATGAAGGGCTGGATGAAAAATTGGTACTGCGAAGCGATGGTACTGCTGTATATATGACACAAGATATAGGAACGGCCATACAAAGAGTTAAGGATAATCCAGATATTGGAGGGATGATCTATACGGTAGGTAACGAGCAGGATTATCATTTTAAGGTTTTATTTTTGATTTTAAAGAAACTCGGATATGATTGGGCAAAAAACCTACATCATTTAAGCTATGGTATGGTTGATTTGCCAAGTGGTAAAATGAAGAGTAGAGAAGGTACTGTAGTAGATGCTGATGATTTGATTTTAGAAATGTCTAAAACCGCAGAAGATATATCTAAAGATCTCGGTAAACTAGAAGGATATACCAAAGAGGAGAAGGGAACCGTATATAATACAATTGGCTTAGGTGCATTGAAATACTATATCCTCAAAGTAGATCCAAAAAAGAGAATACTTTTTAATCCAGAAGAATCTGTAGATTTTCAAGGAAATACAGGGCCTTTTATTCAGTATACCTATGCAAGAATTCAGGCAATTATACGTAAAGCTGATTTTGATACAAGTGTTTCTGTTACCAATATTAAATTGCACGAAAAAGAAAAAGAGCTGATTAAACAATTAGAATTGTATCCAGAAATCATTCAGAGTGCGGCGGCAGATTTAAGTCCGGCTATTATTGCTAATTACACTTATGATCTAGTAAAGAGTTATAATTCGTTTTTCCAGAATGTATCGATATTTGGAGCTAATTCTGAAGAAGAAAAGCAATTTAGAGTGCAACTTTCTAATTCGGTAGGAAACACCATTAAATCTGCTTTTGGACTTTTGGGGATTAATGTACCCGAAAGAATGTAGTGAAATTTAGTTTTTTGCTAAAAATCAATGTGTTTTTTACAGAAAAAAGTGAATAATAACGATTTTTTGGTTATTTCGTCCAAAAAAGCAAGTAAAAAAGGAACACAAATTGTTATTGAATAATTGTTTTTTTATTTTCACAGTATGCAATACCAGATAACAAGGGCCACCAATAACGATTTACCGCTTATGCAACGTTTGTTTTATCAAACGGTGACTACTTATGGTGCTGTGTTATTTAGCAAGGAAGAGGTAAAGATTTACTCCCGTTTAGCAGCTAATAAAATATATTGGGAAAAGAAATTCAAAAAGGATTTCATTTATAATGCCAAAATGAATGGGGAAATTCTAGGGTCTTTTTCAATGGATACCAATGGGAATATAGAGTATTTCTTTGTTCATATGAATTATCATGGTAAAGGTATTGCTACCGAATTATACAACACTCTTGAAGAAATAGCAAAAGAATCAAATATTAAAACACTTACCACACAAATACATTTGGCAACCAAGGCTTTTTTTGAAAAAAAAGAATTTGAAATTGTTAAAAATGAAGTAAAAGTGGTAGGAGGTAATGAGATAACAAGCTATAGTGGAGTAAAGCATCTCTAGAAATTAATCCTGAAAACTATATTAGGAGTAAATCCTAATCCAAATTGTTCTACCTCTTCTACCGTATCCTCTGATCCTATTCTGTAGTAATTATTTACAATGTTTTTCTGATCAAGTACATTCCATAAAGATGCACCGGCCATGCCAGTTATTTTTTTTGAGAATTTAAAATTATATGTTGCCGAGGCATCCCACCTAAAATAGTCTTCCAAAGTATCGGTATTAGGGTGCAAATAATTAATATTTCCTTCATTGTCGATCTCATTTCCTAATATAGGTCGTGTAGTTGGTTTACCACTATGCCAGTTTATACCTGTCGAAAATTTAAAATTGTTCTTGGTATAAGAGAGCGCTAGATTTATATTATGTTTTATATCGATATTGTTAGGAAAATCTCTTTCGCTTAGGGTATTAAATGTATAGTTGTTTTCTGCATAGGAATAACTGAACCAGGCACCGAAGTTTTTAAATCTCTTATTAACTAAGAAATCAATTCCCTTTATTGTATAGCTGCCATGATCTCTTTCAAACTCTAGCTGATTTTGGAATCCCTGACTTTGAGTAATAATACCATCTACATTTTTATAGTATGCGTCGGTACTAACCAACCAGTTATTATGATTGTAGCTAATCCCAAGAGATATTTGTTGGCTTTTAATGATTGGAATACTATCATTGTTTGAAAGTACCCATTTCCTGTTTTCTATACCTAAAAAGTCATTTTGAGACTCTATAATTTGGGATGTTACCTGACTTTTTAATTCTCCCAAAGCCTCGATAGTAAAATGATTATTAAATCTATGGTTTACACTAATGCGAGGTTCTAAAAGATAGACGCCAAACTTGTCAAAATGATTAAGCCGTACTCCTAGATTAAGATGAGTGTTGTTATTTGTTGATTTAAATTCAGCTTCCGAAAAAATACTATTCGTTCGAATAACCTCTTTAGTAAAATCTCTAAAGGTGGGATTATTTAAATCTCTTAGATTAGAAATCCCGGTTTCATTAAATTGATAACCTGATTTTAGATTAAAGAATTCACTTAGTTTTAAAAGAGTATTTATTTTTACACCTCCTTCTAATACTTCATTTTCCTGTAACAAACGCTGATCATTAACAATATCAGAATTTACAGTTTCTAGGCCATAGTTCGTTCCATAGATAAGGATTTCACTTCTGAAGATATTACTCCAGCTCCTATGGTATGAGATGCTTCCTGCTCTATTATTTTGTTTTGCGCTACTTTCTCTAGAAACATTTATTTGATTAATTAATGCATTCTCTTCAAAAACCAAGTCATTTCTCATTACAATTGCATTTACCTTAAGTAAATCTTTAGGACTTACTTGGTATAACCACCTTAGGCTTGTGTCATAAAAGGAAAATTCCTGATCGGTATTAGAAACATTTCGAATATTATTGACAACTTCAGAATCTTGAAATGCTTTATCAAAAAATTGATCATATGTTGGAGTTTCAATCACTTCGCTAATTGATTTTCTAGCAGATACCTGGAGAGAAGATTTATTTCCCAAAGGAACATCCAAATATCCATCTATACTAATCATGTTTAACCCTAGGCTGGCATCAAATTCTGTATTAACATCGTTGGTGGTATTCATGGCAATCACACTTGAAACACCATCGCCATAACCAGCACTGGAACCATTTTTGAATAATTGTACATTTTTGGTTAAATAAGGATTAAAGGCTGAAATAAGTCCAAAAAAATGACCAGATTGATACATCTTTATACCATCCCAAAGAATAAGGTTTTGATCATTGGTTCCTCCTCTAACGTTAATATCAGAAACTGTCTCTTCAACACTTAAAACTCCTGGCAAAGCCTGAATAGTCTGTAGTAAGTCAGGTTCAATTAACCCAGGAAGTATTCCAAAATCATCATAATTAATTACAATAGAGCCGTCTGATTTTTTATTAATACCTTTTACCAGGTAGTCATTTAAGATAACCTCGCTTAAATATTGAATCTCAGGAATTAAAAGAATGGTTTTACAAGGTTGGTCTACAAAATCTTTGGCACGGAGTTTTAAGGTTTTATATCCGATAAAATCAATTGTTATCCATTCTTCAGTATTTTCAATACCAAGAAAGAATTTTCCGGCTTCATTACTGATTGTAGTGCTATTTATTGCTCGTATTGATGCATTTGACAGTACCTTGTTATCGCCTAAAGATTGTAAAATGCCACAAATTTCAAAACCTTTAGTTTTGGTACTAAGGACTATGTTTTTATCACTTAAAAAGATATAATTAATTGGGGTATTAGCCCTTAAATAATTGATAGTTTCTTTTAAATCAAGATTGTTTGAAGGTTTTTGTACCTGTATTTCGATAATGTCTGCGTCGGCATAGGTAAAATTGCAATCAAATTTATCTTCAGCTTGTTTTAATATGGTAATAAGAGGTAGAGATTCCTGTACAGACTGTGAAAATTTCTGTCGGGGAATAAAAAAGAGAAAAATAAATAAAACTGTGATTGTGGTTTTGATCACTGTTTATATAGGGTTACGTTGTTGCCATTGATTTCATATTTCAAACGCATAGGTATGGTAATAGATTGTAATGCCGTTTGAATATCTGAATGTACAAAATTACCCGTAAAAAGTTTGTCCTGATCTAAGTTTTTTGCAATAATTGTTACGTTGTATTGTCTTTCAAACTCTCTTAAGATATATCTATAAGGTGTGCTCGAAAAAGTACTTTTATTTTCTATCCAATTGGGTTTGGTTACAGAAATATTATTGTTTAAAATTTCATTTTCCAATGCCCTAAAAAGCTTACCTGCGGGTAATTTAATTGTTTTTTCGGCATAGGTAACACTCACGAGTCCTTCATAACATATTACTTCAAAGTAACCTTCTCGTTGTTTTACATTAAATTGTGTTCCCAGGACGCTTACTATACCTGAAGAAGTTATTACATCAAACTTTTTTCCTTTTTCAACTTTGAAATACGCTTCACCATCAAGTTTGATCTTACGATTATTTTCCCAGTCCTTTTTTTGATAATCTATAGATGAAAGTGCATTAAGCTCTACCATAGTTTGATCCGGTAACTGTACTGAAGTTTTTTGGCTTGCTAGAGTACTTACAGTGACCATGTTTTTACTAGAAAATATAAAATATGTACCAATAGCTAAGACAAATATTGCTGCAATTCTAGTTATAAGAGTAAGATAGTTTTTGGTTCCCGAGGTTTTTGCATTAGATAGTCTGCTTTGTAAAAGATGTAAATTTTCTTCTATACTATATTCTGGCGATCTAAATTTCTTAGCTGTTTCAGAAATCTTAACATAAGAATCATAGGCGTCTAAATTCTCAAACGCCTCTGATTCTTCTGAAGTGAGTAACTCATTGTCTAACCACTTTTTTATAAGATCTTTCTTTTTCATAGCAAGATTTCTGTTTATATAACAACCATCATTCAAAAATTCCTACCCTAGTACTCTATATTCCATCAATTTCTTTCCGTAATTTTTCTAAAGCACCATAAATTCTTTTTTCTACTGCTTTTCTAGAAATACCAAGTAAATCAGCAATTTCTTGATGTTTTTTTCCTTCAATGCGATTTAATAAGAAGGCAACACGTTGTGGATCAGTTAGTTTAGAAAGTGCGTTTTGGTACTTTTGTAGATACTCTTTTTCCTCTAAGACAAAATGAGGACTTTCAGAAGTTTTATCTTTATGCTCGATCTGCTGATATTTTAACTTAACCTTGTTGTGCTTTAATTGATTTAAAGTTAGGTTATTGGCTACGGTAAAAAGAAAACTTTTAGCTTTTTGTAGCGGGATTTTTTTACAATTATTCCAAAGTTTTATGAATGCTTCCTGGACTTTGTCTTTGGGATCGATATGTTCTCCATATTTATAGTATATGAAGTCGTGAAGCTCTCGAGAATGTTTTTTAAAAAGCTCAGAGAATAACCTTTCTTCGCAAACATTCTCAAATAAATCTTTAGACATTCCTAGTATTTTTGTTAAAATTAAAAAAAAATGAATTCATAAGTAGGAATTTTGTTTCGTATATTGTTTTACTTGTGATATTCAAGGAAAAATTGTTAAGAAATGAAGAAGATTTGGTGCTTATTGATTCTGGGAACATTTATATTCACTTCTTGTCAAGAAGAAGAAAGAGAAGTTATTGATCCAACGATCGATAATACCATTCCTAAGGATTCACAATTAGCTAGGCTAATGAAAAATGTAGTCACGCATGATGGTTCTTTTGATGATATTGTAGATGGTGCTAATTGTTATAGTATTAATATACCATATACTATTACATTGAATAATAAAGATGTTATTATAAACAGTATTGCAGATTATCAAGATTTATTAATCACTGATAATATTCAAATTCAATATCCTATTGTGATTACATTATCAGATCATAAAGAGGTTATGATTACGAGCAGTGATGATTTAAAAGTGTATGCAGATAGCTGTAAAGCAGACGATGACGATATCGAATGTATCGATTTTGTATATCCTTTACAATTATCAGTTTTTGATACTAGAACTAATCAATTTAGTACCGTAGATGTAGGGCATGATTCTCAAATGTTCACATTCATGTCTAATATTGATGACAACACATCAGTAAGTATAAATTATCCAATAAATCTAATTTCTCATAATGGTCAAAATATAGATGCTCAGCATAATAGTGGCTTGTTGCAGACGATACTTGATATAGCATATACTTGCCAGGAAAATGATAAGTAAGATATAATATGAATAAAGATAAAGTCGCCCTCATCGGGGCGACTTTTTTGTTTAACATTTTTTTATTTTTTTTAAACAAAAAGTTAAAATAATGCTAAATCCATTTAATAGGGTTCGAGTTTTTCTAATTAAGTTGTTTAATCATCAAACAATAAATTTAAACACCATGAAATTTCAAAACCTTTTTAAAACACTTTTAGTTACTCTATTTGTAGTGATCATTTCTTCTTGTAGTGATGATGATGATACTACTTTTCCGCAAACCTCTACCACAATTGCAGAATTTGTAGCTAGCAATTCAGACTATAGTTCTTTATTAGCGGCTTTACAAAAAGCTGAATTAGTAGAAACTTTATCATCAACAACAAGTGACTTTACAGTTTTTGCTCCTAATAATGCAGCCTTTGATGCATTCCTAACAGGCTTAGGAGTAACTTTGGATGATCTCTCAAAAGATGATTTAACTCCAATTTTATTGAACCATGTAATTGGTTCAGAAATAACTTCTTCTCAATTATCTACGGGCTATGTAACTAATGCCTCTGGTGTTAGTACATATGTCAATACTTCTAGTGGAGTTGTGATTAACGGAGGCGTTACCGTGACCACTGCAGATATTGATCAGTCTAACGGTGTAATACACGCTGTAGATAAAGTAATTGCTGTTCCAACATTACTTGATTTTGTTACTGCAGATGCCGATTTGTCTTCTTTGGCTGGTGTAGCTACTACCGATGTTGCAGCGGCATTAGGAGGGGATACAGAGTTAACGCTACTTGCACCAACCAATGCAGCTTTTGGAGCAGTTGATTTAAGTGGATTATCTGCTGGTGAAGTAGAAAACACATTATTAAACCATGTGATCGCAGGAGAAAACCTATCTTCAGTTTTAGAAACAGGATATGGAAATACGCTAGCGACCTACGGCAACACTTCTAATAATTTAAGTATCTATATCAATACAAGCAGTGGAGTTTCTTTCAATGGGATTTCTAATGTAAGTACTGCCGATGTAATTGCCAGCAATGGTGTATTACACGTAGTTGATGCAGTAATAACATTACCTACTGTAGTTACATTTGCTACAGCAGATGATACTTTTAGTACCTTGGTAACAGCTCTTACTACTCTAACACCTTCAACAGATTTTGTGGCTGTCCTAAGTACTTCAGGTGAAGCTCCCGCACCTTTCACTGTATTCGCTCCAACAGATGAAGCTTTTGCCGCTATTATGGTACCAACAGACGAAGCCGATGTTGCTGCAATATTAAATTATCATGTGGTTGCAGAGGCCAATGTTAGAGCAGAAGATTTAACAGACGGAACCGTTACTACACTCAATGGAGACGTAACTATAGATGCTTCTGCGCCAAGTGTGCAAGGAGCTGGAAATACTACAGCTAGTAATATTGTAGCAAACAATGTTCAAGCAGCCAATGGAGTTATTCATGTTATAGATCAGGTATTATTACCAATGATGTAATATTTAGTCTTCGCAGACTCAATTTTCCGGGCTGTTTATCTCCCATTTATTTAATAAACAGCTCGGATTTATCTCCACGCACTTACTTAATTTTTACATACTAACTTTTAAAACTTTACCACAATGAAAACGCTAATCAAAAGATTAACGGTACCTTTTATGTGCCTGTTTTTAATGAATTTTTTCTTATCATGTCAAGACGACGATAACCTAGAAAACGAACCAGAACTTACCGAATTTGAAGAATCTCCAATTATTAGTTTCGATGAAATTGATAAAATGACCCAAAATACTATCGATGGAGAATTAGATGTAGAAGAAAAATCAGCTTCGTTAGATAATAAATTCTTTGGTTTTAATATTAGCCGAGAAAAAAGAGTATATGATTTCTCTGCATCTGTAAATAGTGGAGCAGGAGCAGGGACAGAAATTGCAGGAGAACTCAAACTTAATTTCACTCTGTACCATGCAAACTTTACTATAGTTAGGGGGAATTTAACATTACCCGATGGTACCAAAGCCCGTGTTCGAGGTGCGATTGTAAGTGATGGAGTGGTGTATTTGATTATCAATCCACCGGGTAGAGATCTAATTTTTGGAATCGGAAAAATAGCAGATAGTGGTGATATAAATGGAAGTTTTAGGTTCTTTACCTCTGGAGGATTAGGAAGAGGAATATGGAAAGCCGAACTTACAGAAACTACCTTCCCTAATAAAACTATTGTAGAGCTAATTGTTGAAGATGGTAGGTTTACATCTTTGGTAGGAGCGCTGCAAGCCACAGAATTAGTGGATGCATTATCTAGCGAAGGACCATTTACTGTATTTGCACCCACAGATGATGCTTTTGCAGCTTTAGATGAAATACCACCATTAGATGTCTTAAAAGAAATATTATTATACCATGTGGCAAACGGCAGATTTAATACTCAGGCTTTGCTCGCAGAAGAAATGATCATGACTTTACAAGGCGAAAATGTGAAAGTGAGTCTTAATGAGAATAATGAAATTGTGATCAATGATAAAGTGAAATTACTTTCTGCCAATATAGGTGGATCAAATGGAGTTATTCAAGTTATAGATGCAGTTTTAATCCCACCGTCATTTCAACCTCTCCCAAGTATTGTTGAAATTGCTGTGGCAACACCAGAGTTATCTACTCTTGTAAGTGCTTTGCAGAGTGCAGATTTGGTAGATGCCCTAAGTGGTGATGGGCCATTCACAGTTTTTGCACCTACCAACGAAGCTTTTGATGCCTTGGATGCGATTCCTACGGGGGACGCCCTAAAAGAAGTACTATTATACCATGTTGCTTCTGGTAAATTTACTGCAGAAGACCTTATTCAAGGAGAAACAGTAACCGCATTGCAAGGAGATGAAGTAACGATTGAATTGGATGGTGATGGAAATGTTATTCTTAACGGATCAATAAAGGTCATGATGGCCGATATCGAAGCTTCAAACGGAATTATTCATATTATTGAAGGAGTTTTGTTGCCTCCGGCCGATCTCCCATCCATTGTAGAGATTGCTATAAATACACCAGATCTATCAACTCTTGTTGCAGCTTTACAATCCGCAGATTTGGTAGATGCGCTTAGTGGTGAGGGGCCATTCACAGTTTTTGCCCCAACCAATGCCGCTTTTGATGCCTTGGATGCAATTCCTGATGGAGATGCTTTGAAAGAAGTATTGCTATACCATGTCGCCTCTGGTAATTTCTCTACAGAAGATCTATTAACAGCAGAAACTGTTACCACACTCCAGGGAGAAGAAGTAACCATAGAAATATTTGACGGGGATGTCGTTTTAAACGGAGAAATAGTTGTTAAAATGGCAGATATTGAAGCTTCCAACGGAATTATTCATGTGATTAACGGAGTTTTAATCCCTTCTGCTATCTAAAATTTACCAGAATTTGAGTTTATAAATTTCAAATTATTATTGAAAGATTTCACCGGTAAGAGCAACAAAAATTGATTCTTGCTGGTGATTTTTTTAATTCTTAAAAATCTTATATAATTCTTGTAAACCCATTCTTTATTTATACGCTTCAAATCCTTAAATTTGCACCTGTCTATCTATAAAGATAGCATCTTCAAAACAGGATAATATATGTTTGATAATTTAAGTGATAAGTTAGATAAGGCCTTACATATTCTTAAAGGTCACGGTCAGATTACAGAAATCAATGTTGCAGAGACCCTTAAAGAAGTACGTAGAGCACTGGTAGATGCAGATGTTAATTATAAAATTGCCAAAGAGTTTACGGCCAGAGTAAAGGAGAAGGCTCTAGGCCAGGATGTATTAAAAAGTCTAAAACCAGGCCAGTTAATGGTGAAGTTGGTAAAAGACGAACTTACAGAGTTAATGGGTGGAGATGTCGCAGGAGTTAATCTGTCAGGCGATCCTTCAGTAATTTTGATGTCAGGACTGCAAGGTTCTGGTAAAACCACTTTTTCTGGTAAACTTGCTAACTTTCTTAAAAATAAAAAGACCAAAAAACCTCTTTTAGTTGCTTGTGATGTATACCGACCCGCTGCAATAGATCAGTTACATGTTGTAGGAGAGCAGATTAATGTCGAGGTTTATAGTGATCGCGATAATAATGATCCAGTAGCTATTGCCAAGGCCGGTGTGGCGCATGCAAAGGCAAACGGATTTAATGTAGTGATTATAGATACTGCAGGTCGTTTGGCTGTAGACAAAGTGATGATGACCGAGATTGCGAATATCCATAAGGCAGTGACCCCAGATGAAACCTTATTTGTGGTCGATTCTATGACAGGGCAAGATGCAGTAAATACAGCAAAAGCATTTAATGATGTTCTAAACTTTGATGGTGTAATTCTTACCAAACTTGATGGTGATACACGCGGTGGTGCGGCGATATCTATAAAATCTGTAGTTAACAAACCGATCAAATTTATCGGTACGGGAGAAAAAATGGAAGCAATAGATGTTTTCTACCCCTCTCGTATGGCAGATCGTATCTTGGGGATGGGAGATGTAGTTTCTCTTGTAGAACGTGCTCAGGAGCAGTTTGATGAAGAAGAAGCTAGAAAACTTCAGAAAAAAATTGCCAAAAATCAATTTGGATTTGATGATTTCTTAAAACAAATCCAGCAGATTAAAAAGATGGGTAATATGAAGGACTTGGTAGGAATGATACCAGGAGCCGGAAAAATGATGAAGAATATGGATATAGATGATGATGCCTTTAAGCATATTGAAGCTATAATACATTCTATGACACCTGCAGAGAGATCAAAACCGCAAATTATTAATGCTAGTAGAAAAAAACGTATTGGTAAAGGATCAGGTACCTCAATTCAACAAGTAAATCAATTGCTGAAACAGTTTGATCAAATGAGTAAGATGATGAAAATGATGCAGGGTGGGGGTGGCAAACGAATGATGCAGATGATGGGTAAAATGAGATAACACAGAACAAATAATATAAATTTTATAGAGAATTTGGGGGAATGGAAATATTAGACGGAAAAAAGGTAAGTAACGATATCAAGGATGAAATTGCTGTCGAAGTTCAAAAAATGAAAGAACGTGGCGAGAAAGTACCACATTTGGCGGCCGTATTGGTAGGTAACGATGGTGCCAGCTTAACCTATGTAGGTAGTAAAGTTAGAGCATGTGAGCGTGTTGGCTTTGAATCAACTTTAGTAAAAATGCCAAGCACCACTAGTGAAATAGAATTGTTGGCTAAAATCAAAGAACTTAATGAGAATGATGATATCGATGGATTTATTGTTCAGTTACCATTACCTCCTCAAATCGATACCCAAAAAGTATTATTAGCGGTAGATCCTGATAAGGATGTAGATGGTTTTCATCCCATGAACTTTGGAAAAATGGCATTAGATATGTCTACTTTTATACCCGCTACACCATTTGGAATTTTGGAGTTATTAGAACGATATGATGTAGATACCAAAGGAAAGCACACGGTGGTTATCGGTAGAAGTCATATTGTTGGACGTCCTATGAGCATTCTGATGGGAAGAAAAGGATGGCCAGGTAATTCTACTGTTACACTAACGCACAGTCATACAAAAAACATAACTCAGATTATTTCTCAGGCAGATATCGTGATTTCTGCATTGGGAGTGCCGAACTTTCTTAAAGCCGAAATGGTTAAAGACGATGCTGTGATTATTGATGTGGGTATTACCAGAGTGACCGATGATTCTAGACCTAAAGGATATAAAATTGTAGGGGATGTGGATTTTGAAAATGTAAGTAAAAAAGCATCTTACATTACTCCTGTACCTGGTGGAGTCGGACCTATGACGATAGCAATGCTTCTTAAAAATACATTATTAGCAAGAGAAAGGCACAGAGCAGAATAATAATACCAAATAAACTACATAATTACGCTTAAATACTTGTTCATTTTCTCTCTTTCATTTACGTAGCTATGGCTATGTAAGAATTTCACAGCTTCGAAAGAGAGAAAAGCAACTTCGCATTTTTAACGTAATTATATAATTCATTTGGTATAATAAGTTTATGCACTTCTTAACAAAAAAATAAGTCCTGGAAAAATTATATAATTTTTCCAGGACTTATTTTTTTCTCTACTTTTTGTAGAATATAGAATAGAAAGAGAATAAAAAAAAACGTTAGAACAGAGTCCTAACGTTTTGTTACATTTATATTTTGGTGATTAAAATGTAGGTATTGTATTTTAATTATCGTTAAAGGCGTTGGCAGAAATATCATCCTGTCCACCAGTACTATAACCACCTCCAGAAGGAAGAAGGTCAAGTGATAAGTTATAAGAAGGCACATTAATACCTTTAGATGTTTTAACTGTATTGAAGTCTAAGATTTGCTTACCTTTTTCATATAAAGCATTTTTAGAAAAAGTTCCAAAACGCTTACCATTTTTCATGGTCTCTACCCATTGCTTACCATAGGCGATTTTTAAGAAGTACTCTCCTTCAGGAATATTTCTGATAAACTGAGTTGTATTAGTGTTAATATACGTTACACGCACTAACTCATCATCTTTTTCAGTTTGTCCCATTTTATACAGTTTTACAACAACCTCAGTATTTTTACCTACTTTGATTTTTAGGTAGTTGTCTAACTTATAATCAAACTTCCCTTTAAAGTTGAAAGACTTTGGTGTAGCACCAGACTTATACGTCTTTTTCTCCCAGCTAGAGTATTTATCCTCTCTACTTACAGTCATAGTAGCAGCAGTAGGTCTGCTGTTATTGTTAGAACTAGAACCGTAAGATGGAGTAGTAGACTCTATTGGAGTAGAAGCGACGTCACCACCTTTGGCAGCTCTACGTCTTGCGTCTTCAAGTGCTTTTTGAGTTTCTTTAGTATCAGCAAGTGCTTTTCTTGCTGCTGCATCTTTTGATCTTTTTGCTGCTTCTGCATCAGCGATAGCTTTGGCTGCATTAGCTTCAGCTTCTCTTTTTAAACGCTCTGCATTTGCAATTGCTTGTCTGGCTGCTTCTTCTGCAGCTCTTTTTGCCGCTTCTGCTTGTGCGATCGCTGCTGCTGCTGCTGCCTTTGCAGCTTCTCTTTTGGCGGCTGCTTCTTTTGCTGCTCTTTCAGCGTCTGCAATTCGACTATCTTCTGTTAACAGTCTAGTAAGAACAAAGCCGTTCATACTTTTGTACTGTATTGCACTCCAGTCTCCATAATTAGAACTCATTACATATACCTGCGTTCCTTGTGGAACTTCAGCAATGGTGTTAAAAGTTAAATCTGGACCACTTCGTACTTCTAATTTTTGAGAAGACATCAAATATTGCCCATCTTGTGCATGGGCAGACGAGAAAGTAATCACCAAAAGTAGAATAAATGTAAAAATAGATTTCATATCTCTTGTTTTTAAGTAGATTGGGTTATAATTTTTATTCAATAATATTTATAATTTATATTTCTAAGCAAAAATATGCTTGAATGTACCATCAAAAATTGCTCTTCAAAAAGGATGCCAAAATAAATTTAACTTCATTTTCTTCTTAAAACCACTTTTGCAAAAGAGGTAAAGATTAACAAATTTTTAAAGAACAGTTTGATTTGTAATAGATTGCTTTTCAGTTGTTTAACAAAATTTTTCTTTAGTAAAACTTTAATATTTTGTATTAAAATACTGATAAGAAAACCATTAAATCAGATTCAAAAGTAGTGTTTTAATATTAAAAACACAACATCTTTTGATTTTATTTGTACAAAAATATAGATTTTTTTCTTTGTTTTGTGTTTTTCAACGATTTTTTATTGCATTACAACCGATTTAAAGTCATTTTTTAACCTATTTTGTCGGTTTCATACTTGTTCTCTTTATAGAGGAAGAAAAAAGGAACAATTATGCTTATATATTAAAAGTAGTATGTGCAATCCGTAATTTTTGGAAACAACTTACTTTTAACAAAGTTTAACAGATGTGGTTTTGATTTTCTAATGCTTTGCTTTAATAAGTTCTGGGAATCTTTTCTGAAATCTTTTTAGCCTCGGTATGGATACATTTCTTATGTATGGGTTGTAGGGATTTCTTTTTTCATAATCTTGATGATAATCTTCTCCTGTCCAAAATTTTTGAAATGGAAGTATTTCGGCTGCGATTTTTCTATTTAATTTTTTGCTTAAGGCTTGCTTTTTTTCTTCTATTATTTTTTTCTGTTCTTCGTTTTGATAAAAAATAATAGATCGGTATTGCGAACCGCGATCAGGGCCTTGTCCGTTTACTTGAGTTGGGTTTTGGGAACCGAAGTATACATCGACCAATGTGGCAAAAGATACAATATTTGGGTTGTAATAAATTTCTACCGCTTCGGCATGGCCAGTACGTCCTGTGTTACTAGTTTCATATGTGGGGTTTTGTGTATGCCCACCGGCATATCCTGATATTGATTCTTTAACACCTTTTACGCTTTCGTATATTGCCTCTACACACCAAAAACATCCACTGGCAAAATAAGCTCTTTCTAACCCGTCGACTGAAGGGGCTTGAATTGGATCAAGATTTTGAGTAGATTTTTTTTCATTCTTTGATGATTGACCATTACTTTGACAACTCATTAATAAGAAGCAAGTGGTAAGTACTATTATATAAGGTATTTTTTTCATTATATATCAAATTTAATTATTGGTCTATAGATTGGAAAAAAACTTTCAGTAAATTGGTATGAATATAAAATTAGATACATATTGTGTAAACATTTCTTAAAAGAACGATAAATAAAAAGAGGCTGTCTAAAAACATTTAGGCAGTCTTTTTTATTTTAGTTTATTTTCTATTTTGGAGTTTTTGCTTTGA